>JANOWT010000423.1:0-1590 GCA_031418115.1 Gemmatimonadota bacterium | reverse complement strand
GAAAAGTGCGGTGCCGGCCTGCAGCGATGAGCCATCCTCGTCATCGGTTCAGCCTGCGCTGTTCTGCGCGTACTGCGGTCGGCAGTTGCCGCTGCCGTTGCAGTTGCCGATGCCGATGCCGATGCCGATGCCGACGAAGCGTCAGTTCTGCGCCGCGCGAACCGCAGGATCCTTCGCCTTCTCGCCCTGCAGCCAGAACGCGAACCATTGGCGGATGCGCCCCAGCCGGTCGACGAGCAACCACGGCTCACCCGTACGACTCAGGTCATGCGTCGACCGCGGATAGCGCACGAACTCGACCGGCGTGCCCTGCCGCTTGAGCGCGGCGAACCACTGCTCGGCGTCGGTCATCGGCGTGCGATGGTCCTCCTCGCTCTGCAGGATGAACGTCGGCGTCCTCACCGCACGCACGTTGCGGATCGGCGAGAGCGAGTCGTACATCGCCGGGTTGTCCCACGGGCGACCGTAGAACTCGAACTCGGTGAGTCCCTGCGCGTCCGACGTTCCGTACCAGGACCACCAGTTGCTGATCATGCGGTCGGCCTGCGCCGCCTTGAACCGGTCGGTCTTGGTCGTGATCCAGGCCGTCATGACGCCACCGTACGATCCGCCGGTCACGCCCA
Organism: Gemmatimonadota bacterium; assembly: GCA_031418115.1. GTDB lineage: Bacteria > Gemmatimonadota > Gemmatimonadetes > Gemmatimonadales > Gemmatimonadaceae > Pseudogemmatithrix. The sequence goes on along the minus strand of JANOWT010000423.1, from coordinate 967 downwards.
TGCGCGTCGAGTCGACGTCGGCACGTGCAGCGGCGATATCGGTCGCCTTCATGAGGTCCTGATAGTCCTCGGCGAACCAACGGCCGCGGGTCGAGAAGGTGAAGTCGGCACCGTAGCCGCTCGAACCGCGCGGATTGGTGTAGAGGACCATGAAGCCCGCGGCCGCGAGGTTCTGCGTCTCGTCGAACCACTGCTCGCCGTACTGGCTGTGCGGACCGCCGTGGATGTACAGCACGAGCGGGTACTTCTTGCCCGCTTCGTAACCGAAAGGCTTCATGAGCCAGCCCTCGATCTCCATGTCACCCACGGACCGGAAGGTGAGCCGCTCGGCGTCGGACCACGCGATCTCGGTGTTGAGACGATCGTTGAAGCTCGTGAGCTTGCGCTCGCCCTTGCCATCGGCGCCGGCGATGTAGAGCTCGGTCGGCTTGGTGACACTCGTCGACACATACGCGACCTGACGGCCCGCCTGATCGAAGGTGAATCCATTCATCTTGCGTCGGCCGCCGAGTGATTCACGGAGTTTTCCGTCGCGCGGGTTCACGAGGAAGAGTCCGCTCGCGCCACCGATGTCGGCCGAGACGGCGATGTCACCGCTGGGCAGCCAATCGAGGGAAGCGGGCTCGTAGCGCCAGCCGGGCGCCATCGGCGTCACCGTGCCGGTGGCGACATCGACCACGCCGAAGTGCGCCTGCTTCACGCGACCGGGACGGTGGATGATCGCGAGACGACGACCGTCGGGTGACCAGGCGAGGTCCGACTCGGCGCCGCCGAGCGTGGCGACCTTGCGTGGTGTGCCACCGGCGACCGGGATCACGTAGATGTCGGAGTCGTTGCGATCGACTTCGTCGCGCGCCGCATCGTACGGGAGACGCGAGAGCGAGTCAGCGATCGCCTGCACGGTCGAATCCGCGCGCAGATCGACGTCGGCGATGAACGCGATCCACTTGCCATCGGGTGAGACGAC
>JANOWT010000422.1:0-2402 GCA_031418115.1 Gemmatimonadota bacterium | reverse complement strand
TGGCCGCGATTGAAACGGTGGATCTCGTCCACGAAGAGCACTGTGCGCGCACCCAGCTGCCGTCGCCTCTCGGCGTCCGCGACGATCTCGCGGATGCGCGGGATCCCGTCGGTGACGGCACTGAACGGAACGAACTCGCCCTCCACATGGCGGGCGACGAGCCGTGCGATCGTCGTCTTGCCTGTGCCTGGCGGACCCCAGAGCAGGATCGAGCCCGTCTCGCCGCGCTCCATGGCGACGCGCAGCGGCTTGCCCGCCGCGAGCAGATGCTCCTGCCCGACGACGTCGTCGAGCGTGCGGGGGCGCATCCGCGACGCGAGCGGGGCGGACAACGGCCGCTCGAATAGTCCGGGCACCGCATCGACCCCGTGCGCTCGCGACGGACCGGGGCGCGCCACCCTCAGTGCCCCATCACCGATCGCATGATCATCGCGATCGCGCAACCGGCGAAGAAGACCGCATTGTGGCCCCACCCGGACTTGCCCTGGAACTCGGGGATCAGGTTCGACGCGCCCACGTAGAGCGTCACACCCGCGGAGAGCGCGAGGCCCCAATGTGCCAGCGGATCGAACAGTCCCGTGAGCACCACGCCGAGCAGCGTGGCAACTCCGAGCGCCGTCGCGGCGCCGAGTGCTTCGGAACGACTCCGACCTGACGCGATCCAGAGCGACGCGATCGCCAATCCCTCGGGGATCTTGTGCAGGAAGACCGCGCCGAAGACGAGCACGCCAAGCTCGTCGCTCACCGTGAAGGCGCTGGCGATCGCGACGCCGTCGACGAACGTGTGGAGGAGCAGCCCCGCGAGCGCGGAGCCGCTCACGGCGCGGCTCACATGATGTGTCTCCTCGCCGAAGTGGAAATGCCCCACCAGCGCATGTTGGGTGAGGTGCACGGCGAGAAAGCCCGCGAGCACCACGGGCGCCGCGCCAGCGCCCGCATGCTCGATCGCCTCGGGCAGCAGGCCGACGATGGCCACGACCACGAGGAATCCCGCCGAGAAGGCGAGGAAGAGCTCGAGCGAACGCGGGGACCAGCGCGGGCGGGCCGTGACTGCGGCCGCACCGACGAGGTTACCCGCCGCGGCGAGCACGGCGTAGACGAGGGAGGACACGGTGGGAAGATAGCTGACGCGAGAAGGCGTCAGCGACCGACGAAGGGTCTCAGGAGGCGCCTGAGGGGGCGCCGCCCATGGCGCGCACGAGGCCTCGCAGCGCGAGCTCGTAACCGTCGGCCCCGAATCCCGCGATGATCCCGATCGCGCCCGGCGCGAGCCACGAGTGCCGACGCTCAGGCTCGCGCGCGTAGATGTTCGACAGATGCACTTCCACATACGGCAACGAGACCGCCGTGAACGCATCGCGGATGGCAAGACTGGTGTGCGTCCAGGCGCCTGCGTTCACGAGCGCCGCGGTCACCACGCCACGGCAGTTGTGGATGGCGTCGAGCATGCGCCCTTCGTCGTTGAACTGCGAGAACAGGAGCGTAACGCCGAGCTCGGCGCCGACTTCCTCAAGCCGCGCCTCGATCTCGGAGAGCGTCGTCGTGCCATAGATCTCGGGTTCGCGGATGCCGAGGAGGTTGAGGTTCGGCCCGTTCAGGACAGCGATCCTCACTGCGTCAGCCGCCGCAGCCAACCTTGGAACTGGTCGAGGTCGTCGTCGCCCGGCGTTTCATCGGTAGGCGCCGCCGGCGTCTCGGGTTCTGGCTCCGGAGCGGAGGCCGCCTCGGACACTGGGGCCGCCGAAGATGGCGTGGCCGATGGCGTGGCCGACGCGACCGATGAGGCGAAGAAAGAATCGAACCGCAGCTTCGACGATGCGCGCGGCACGCTTCCGCGCGGTGGCGTTGCAGACGGCAACTCGGCAGGCATGGGCGCGGAGGGTCCCTCACCGAAGACGGAGTCGAGCGCACTGCCACCGGACGGCCCCGAGGTCGCACCGATCGCGGCCAAGCGATGCGCCGAGCTCTCATCGTCGGGGTCGACGCCAACCCCGAAGATCTCGTCGAGCGGGCTCAGCGGCCCGCCGGCAGCCGAGGGTACCGCGGAGACCACCATCAGAGCGATCGGCGTGAGCGCGCGGCGCGCGAACGCGGAGAAGAACTCGCGGGCGCTCGGGCCGGTCGAGGCGGGCGCGGACCGAGGCGTATCGAGCGGCGTGGTGAGCGAGACGTCGGCGAACGACATCTCCGACAGCATCGCGTTCGCGGGAGCCGGCGATTCGACCGCGAAGTCGCCGGACACCGGCGTCTCGAAGTCGAGGGTCACGCGCGGTGCGGTCGTGCGTGGCGCGGGCGGCGCGGCGGCGATGGGCTCGGGTTCGGGTTCGGGCTCGGGCTCGGGTTCGGGCGCGGGCTCGAACTCCGGGAACTCGTCGGAGACGGCCTCGAGCGGCGCAGCTGAG
>JANOWT010000421.1:0-4323 GCA_031418115.1 Gemmatimonadota bacterium | reverse complement strand
CGAGCTCTTCCTCGCGCGCGCGGGCCAGGTGGCGATGACACAGCTCACCACGTCGACGACCGCGGAGTTCCGCTCGTATGCCTGGAAGGTGCCGCCGATCGTGATGCTCGACGGCGAGGACGGCACCAAGGTCCCGGCGCGCGTCTACGATCCCAAGGCGTTCGGCAAGGCGTCCAACGGCGCGGCCGTGATCTTCGTGCACGGCGCGGGCTACCTGCACAACGTCCACAACTGGTGGTCGACATACTCTCGCGAATACATGTTCCACCACCTGCTCGCCGAACGCGGCTACACGGTGATCGACATCGACTACCGAGGGTCGGCGGGCTACGGGCGCGACTGGCGCACGGCTATCTACCGTTGGATGGGTGGCAAGGATCTCGACGACCAGGTGAGTGGTTCCAAGTATCTCACCAAGACCTACGGGATCGATCCCGAGCGGATCGGCATGTACGGCGGCAGCTACGGCGGCTTCATGACGCTCATGGCGCTCTTCACCAAGCCGCAGTACTTCGGCGCCGGCGCAGGGCTGCGCTCGGTCACCGATTGGGCGGGCTACAATCACGGCTACACCGGTCGCATCCTCAATCTCCCACAGGACGACACCACCTCCTATCGCAAGTCGTCGCCGATCTTCTTCGCCGAAGGGCTGCAGGATCCACTCCTGATCGCGCACGGCATGGTCGACACCAACGTGCAGTTCCAGGACGTGGTGCAGCTCTCGCAGCGGCTGATCGAGCTTGGCAAGACCGACTGGGAGATGGCGGTCTATCCGGTGGAGGATCATGGCTTCGTGCGACCCAGTTCGTGGACCGACGAGTATCGGCGGATCCTCGAACTGTTCGATCGCACGATCGGGCCGAACGGCACGAAGGCGCGTCGATGAGCGAGTGGCTCGCACGGCTCGCTGCCACTGTGCGGCGGATCATCGGGGCGCCCGACTATGCGGCCTATGTGGCGCATGTGCGGGCGTGTCACCCGGAGCGCGAGCCGATCAGTGAGCGCGAGTTCGTGACGGAGCGGTTGAACTCGCGTTACGAGAAGCCGGGATCGCGCTGCTGCTAAGCGCGGTTGCTGGTGCGTCGCTTCGGAACGAGCACGAGGAACAACAACGTCGCGATGGCGGCGATCGTCGCCCCCATCACGAACGCCACCTCGGCACCACTCCGCTCCCATACCAACCCGAACACCACCGACGCCGGCAGCGCCCCCAATCCGAGCGCTGCATTGAACCACCCGAAGGCCGTCCCCCGTCGCGCCGCCGGCACGAGATCGGCGACGAACGCCTTTTCGGTTCCTTCCGTCGCGCCGAAATAGAGCCCGTACACCACGAACAGGGCCCAGGCGTGCCACTCGACGTTTGCCATCGCGAAGCCGAGATACACGAGCGCATAGACCACCCATCCACCGAGGATCAGCGGCCGCCGCCCCACGCGATCCGATAGCGCACCACCGACCACCGTCGATCCAGACTTCACCACATGCAGCAGCGCCCAGAGGATCGGGATGAGTGCCGTCGCCACTCCGAGCTGCGATGCGCGCAGCAGCAGGAAGGCATCGGTCGACGTGCTGAGTGTGAAGACGAAGAGCGCGGCGAGGTACCGCCAGAACTCGGAGCCGAGCGGCGCAGGAGTCGGTCCCGCGGGACTCGCCGTGACTGCACCGACTGGAGCGTCCTCGCGTCCAACGGCGATGTCCGTGCGCGTCTCCTTCACGAACACCACGAGGAGCAAGACCGCGACGACGCCCGGCACGGCAGCCCACATGAAGAGCTCGCGTAGCTCCACCCATCCCAGCGTGAGCACCGCCCACGCGACCAGCGGCCCTACCACCGAGCCCAAGCTGTCGGCCGCGCGATGCACGCCGTACGCGTACCCGCGTTGCGACGGCAGCACCGAATCCGCGATGAGTGCATCGCGCGGCGCCGAGCGGAGGCCCTTCCCGAAGCGATCGGTGAGCCGGATCGCGAGCACCTGCCCCATGTTCTGCGTGAGACCGATGAGCGGACGCGTAAGCGCCGCCAGCGAGTAGCCCACCACCACGAACGGCTTGCGACGCTTGATCCGATCGGAGTACCAACCCGCCGGAAGGCGAAGCAGGGATGAGACACTCTCGGCGAGCCCCTCGATCAAGCCCAGCGCTGCCGCCGACGTGCCGAGCACGGTGGAGAGGAACAACGGCAGCAGCGGGTAGATCATGTCGCTCGCGACATCGGTGCAGAAACTCACCGTCGCGAGGATCCGCACGTTGCGCGAGAGCGGAGGCCGAGTGACTTCTTCCTTGTCGGTCATGGCAGCCGCACTCCGGCGCCGGGCCGTACCAGGAGCCACTCCGCCTTCCCCGCCCGCTGCGGGAACGCCGCTGCGTACGAGGCCTTCCAACGGTCGCGCACTTCGTCGGCCTTGTCGCGATCGACCACCGCCCAGACCGCGCCACCGAACCCCGCCCCGAACGCCGTCGATCCATGCGCGCCCGCCGCCATCGCGGCACGCGCCAGGAACATCGTCTCGGGGATCTGGTTGCGCAGCGCGGTCTCGGCGCGCTGTTGCGATTCGACCGAGAGCCGGCCGAGGAGTGCGGCGTCGGCGGTCGCGAATGCCTGAAGCGCCTGCGGCACCAGTCGTTCGGTCTCAGCGCGGAACTGTTCGATGCGCGCGAGCATCCAGGGCGCGTCTGGTGCATTGCGCGCGAGTGAGGTCATTCGCGCTGCGGCCTCCGGCGACGACCGCAGCGCCGACCCGAGCGATGCATCGAGTCGCCCCGTCGCGCGATTCCAGAGCCCGAGTAGGTCGCGCACCACGTCGGAGGCACGATTGTAGTCCGCAAGCGCCCCGCCCGTCTTGGTCGCGCGTACCCCACTCACGCCGACGAGGATGCTCCACTGCGCCGGGAATGCGGCCCGCCCCACGCGCGTGGCGGGCAGGTACGAATACGCTCCCACGGCGTCCGCCTCGTTGCACACGATCGCGACATGGTCCTGCGCGCCGCCGCGGGTACCCACGCCCTTGTCGCCCGTGAACGGACCGAAGGCGCCGCCCATCTCGATCGCGCCGCAGTACTCGGCGAATGCGAGTGCCGTCGAGAGATGGTCGCGCCAGGCGCGCCGCTCACGCAGCCGGTTGGCCTCGGAGAGTGCGAGCGTGAGCATCGTCACGAATGCGCTCGAGCTCGAGAGCCCGGACGATCGGGGCAGCGTGCTCGACGAGCGCACACGCACACCGACCCTGAGCGGCGAGAAGTCACGTGCGAGGCGCCGCGCGACCGCGGTCACGTAGGTGCCACCATGCGCGCCGCCAGCGCGCGCGTCACGGCGCAACGGCACGCGCGTGCGACGCCCCGTGGTGAGGTCCTCCACCTCGATCACCGGTCGATCGATCGGCTCCCACTCAGCGGTGATGCCGTCGTCGATCGCGCAGGTGAGCGACGGTCCGCCGCCGTAGTCCACGTGTTTGCCGAAGAGTTCGATCCGGCCGGGTACGAAGAGCCGACGCGCGCCATCACCAGCCGCCGCGCCCGCGATCGCACGCGTGTCGTCGCTCACGGTGTGGGCACGCGGCCCTCGAGACGCGCCTCGACGCCCGCGACATCGCCGCGTCGCGAGAGATCCAGCACCGGCAGCCGCTGCCGCACCGCACGGAACCGCACTCCGCGCGCGATCGCGCCACGCACGGCATCGCTCAGCTCGAGCTCCCCTCGCACGGACGGACGCACCTGCGCGCAATCATCGAAGATGCTCGAGTCGAACCGCCAGAGGTTCATCGACACCCACCGCTCCGACGCGCGCACGAGCGGGTGATCGGCCGCGGGCTTCTCGACGACCTCGCGCAACTCGTCTGCCGCCGAGAACTCGAGCAACGCGAACGAACGCACACGCTCCGGCTCGATGTTGCCGAGCAACGAGAGCGCCTCGGCCTCGTACGCGACGAGCCCCGGCCCGTCGAGCGACACGAGCGCCCGCACCGACTCGGCCGGGTAGAGATTGTCGGCGTTCAACATGAGGAAGTGCGCCGTGCCTTCTGCGTCGTGGGGACCACACTCGTCCACGGCCTCGCGCGCCGCGATCAACGCATCGGCGGTGCCACGCGGCTCCACCTGCTCCGCGAAGCGCACCCGGACCCGGCGAGGCACATGGTCACGGCCATAGCGACCACGCAACGCCGTCTCGCGCGGTGCGACGACGAAGACCACATCGGTCACGCCCCCTTCCGCCAACTCATGCAACACATGATCGAGCAATGGATGCCCGGCCACCGGCATGAGCCCCTTCGCACCTGCGGCCGCGGCCGCGCGCTGCGCCTCTGTCAGCGACACGCCGTCCTCCGC
>JANOWT010000420.1:0-2153 GCA_031418115.1 Gemmatimonadota bacterium | reverse complement strand
GAAGTGGGACTGCACATGTCCATGGAACAGAACGGGACGATGAACATGGCGCAGTTGCGAACGCTGCCGGTCCCGGCAGCGGACAGCCTGCTGTTCCGTCCGCTCGGCGCACATGTCATGCTCACCCGTCTCAGGCGTCGGCTCGTTGACGGCGACACTCTGTCGCTCAGTCTGGAGTTCGTGTCGGGCAAGTCGATCGAGGTGCGCGCCGTTGTTCGCACGCCGTAGCGTCGCCCTCTCGGCGATCGTGCTGCTCGCCAGCCTCGTAGCCTGGCTGACCTGGCCGCGACCGTCGGTGCGGATCGACATCGCACTCGGAGGCATCGCGACGGTGGACGGCGCACCGCTGCCCGAGACGTTGTTCGTCGCGGCGCGTGGGCGGAACACCGTGGTACGCGTGGTGAACGAGGACACAGTGCGACATTCGCTCGCGCTCTTCGCGGCCGACGCGGGCGCGACAGTGGACTTCACGATCGCGTATCCCGGTACCTACGGTGGGACCTGTTCGGCGCATCAGAGCGGAAACCTGACCTACGTGGTGAAATGAACAGAGTGTGGAGTGTGAGAGCAGTTGGGGCCTGGTGCACCTTCGCTCTGCTGGTGATCGGGCCGATGCGTAGCGCCTCGGCGCAGCGCACGACTGCGTCACGCACGACTGCGTCACGCACCACTGCACAGTCGCGCGCGCTCCCCGTCGCATGCATGCTCGCAGACCCGAGCTGTGTGCCGCCGACCGTGAAGCGCGAGTTCCGTGGCATCTGGGTCGCGTCCGTCGACAACATCGACTGGCCGTCGCGCGCTGGACTCTCAACAGCCGCGGCGAAGCGTGAACTCATCACGCTGCTCGACCGTGCGCGTTCGGCGGGCTTGAACGCGGTGATCTTCCAGGTGCGACCGGCGGGCGACGCGCTCTACGCGTCAAAGCTCGAACCCTGGTCGGAGTATCTCACGGGCCGTCAGGGCGTCGCACCCAAGCCGGCATGGGATCCGCTCGCATTCGCGGTGCAGGAAGCGCACAAGCGCGGCATGGAACTGCATGCCTGGTTCAATCCGTACCGTGCGCGTCATCCCTCGGCGAAAGGGACTCTGTCGTCGCGGCATATCGCACGCCGCCGACCCGCACTCGTCAAGACGTACGGCACGCATCTCTGGATGGATCCGGGCGAGCCGGACGTGCGCGCACACACGGTGGCCGTGATCCTCGACGTGGTGAAGCGCTATGACGTCGACGGAGTGCATCTTGACGACTACTTCTATCCGTACAAGGAGCGCGGACCCAACGGCGATCTGATCGACTTCCCGGACTCGGGGAGCTATGCGCGCTACGTGAGCGGCGGTGGCACGCTCGCGCGCGACGACTGGCGGCGCGACAATGTGGATCGGATGGTCGAAGAGCTCTACCGTCGCATTCATGAGACGAAGCCCGGTGTGAAGTTCGGCGTGAGTCCGTTCGGGATCTGGCGTCCCGGCTTCCCTGATCAGATCCGCGGTTTTGACGCGTACACGGAGCTCTACGCCGATGCACGGAAGTGGTTGCGCGAAGGGTGGGTGGACTACTTCGCGCCCCAACTCTACTGGCCCGTGACGCAACAGGCGCAGGCCTTCCCGGTGCTGCTGCGTTGGTGGGCCGAGCAGAACCTGTACGGCAGACATATCTGGCCCGGCAACTTCTCGAGCAGAGTGGGTGACCGTTCGCGCGTGCCGTGGCTCACCAGCGAGATCGTGTCGCAGGTGGAGGCGACGCGCGCCGAAGCCGGCGCCGGTGGGAACATCCACTTCTCGGCGAAGGTCTTTCTCGAGGACCGTGACTCGATCGCGACGCGCATGGCGCGGCAGTCCTACGGCGCGACGGCGATCGTGCCATCATCGCCCTGGCTCTCGGTGCCGGAGCAGGGGGAGCCGCGAGTGGAGATGCGGCGCGACGCGCGTGGTGCGATGGTGGCGCGCCTCACGCCGTCAGGGAGCGAACTCCCGCGGTGGTGGCTCGTGCAGGTGCGCATGGCGAGTGGCGTGTGGAGCAGCACGCTCGTGCGTGGTCAGGTACGTGACGTGCCGATCGCGGCGGCGGCGGATCGCGTCGCCGTGCGTGCGGTGGATGGTGCGGCGATCGAAGGGCCGGTGCGTGTGATGCGGCGGCCGGACTGACGGGTCGC
>JANOWT010000419.1:0-7388 GCA_031418115.1 Gemmatimonadota bacterium | reverse complement strand
GCGCCGGCTGCAGCGTGCGGGCGACCGATTCCGTGCGGTACAGTTCGATGAGGTCGCCGACCTTGAGGTCGTTGAAGTTCTCGATGCCGATGCCGCACTCGTAGCCTTCCTTCACTTCCTTCACATCATCCTTGAAGCGGCGCAGCGAGCCGAGGGTGCCCTCGTAGACCTGGACACCGTCGCGCACCACGCGCGCGCGCCCCTGCCGGTTGATGAGTCCGGAGCGCACCATGCAACCGGCGATGACGCCGATCTTCGGCACCTTGAAGGTCTCGCGGACCAACGCCTCGCCGACGATGACCTCCTTCTGTTCGGGCCGCAGCATGCCCTCGAGCGCGAGTCGCACGTCGGCGACCGCCTCGTAGATGATGCGGTAGAGCTTGATCTCGACGCCGTCGCGCTCGGCCATCGCGCGCGCCTTGGTGTCGGGCCGCACATGGAAGCCGATTATGATGGCTCCCGACGCGCGGGCGAGGAGGATGTCGCTCTCGGTGACGGCGCCGACCGCGCGCGCGACCACCTCGACCTGCACTTCCTCGTTGCTGAGCTGCTGGAGCGCGTCGGCGAGCGCCTCGGCCGGACCGCCCTGATCCGCCTTGATGAGGAGCTTGAGCTGACGCTTGCCGTCGGCGCCGGACGAGGCCATGAAGTCCTCGAGCGAGACGGCGCCCTTGGCGGTACGACGGCTGCGGGCCTCGCGGTCGAGTCGTTCGCGGCGCTGTGCGATCTCACGGGCTTCGGCAGCGTCGGCGACGGCGATGAACTGATCGCCAGCCATCGGCACGCCGCTCAGACCAAGGACCTGCACCGGCGTCGCCGGACCGGCGGACTTCACCGGCTTTCCGCGCTCGTCGAGAAGTGCGCGAACACGACCCGAGAAGAGGCCGCAGATGAAGTCATCGCCGACACGGAGCGTGCCGTTCTGCACGAGGATCGTCGCGACCGGTCCCTTGCCTGCGTCGAGCTGGGCTTCGACGACCGAGCCGGCGGCGCGGCGATCGGGGTTGGCCTTGAGGTCGAGGATCTCGGCCTGCAGCAGGATCTGGTCGAGGAGCGCAGGGATGCCGGTGCCCTTCTTGGCCGAGATCTCGGACGAGAGCGTGGTGCCACCGAAGTCCTCGAGGACGACGCCGTGCTGCAGGAGGTCCTGGCGGACCTTCATCGCATTGGCGGTCGGGAGGTCGATCTTGTTGATCGCGACGATCATCGGCACGCCGGCATTCTTGGCATGCGAGATCGCCTCGATCGTCTGCGGCATGACGGCGTCGTCGGCCGCGACGACGAGGACGACGATGTCGGTCACCTGTGCACCGCGGGCGCGCATGGCGGTGAAGGCTTCGTGGCCCGGCGTGTCGAGGAAGGTGATCGCACGGCCGTCGGGGAGCGAGACGTGGTACGCGCCGATGTGCTGCGTGATGCCGCCGGCCTCGCCGGCAACCACGGTCGCCTTGCGGATATAGTCGAGCAGCGACGTCTTGCCATGGTCGACGTGACCCATGATCGTGACAACGGGCGGCCGGAACCTGAGGGTCTCGGCCGCGTCCTTCTCCTCGACCTCGGGGGCCGCAGCGTAGTCCTCTTCACGCACCGCGATGTAGCTGAACTCGGCCGCGATCATCTCGATCTGGTCGAAGTCCATGCGCTGGTTGATGGTGACCATCAACCCCAAGTGCTTGAACGCGAACGATACGATCTGCGTCGCCGGCACCTTGAGGATCTCGGCTAGCTCGCTCACGGTGATGAACTCGTTCACGCGCACGGTCTTCTTCTCGCGCTCCGCCATCTCGGCGCGGATCGCTTCGAGCTCCTCTCGGGCGCTCGTGTCGATGCGGTCACGGCGCTTGCCGCTCGTGCCACCCATCTGACGCATGGTGCGCGAGATGTTCGCCGTCACGGCTTCCTGATCGACGCGCTTTCCCTTCTTGCCACGACGCGGTCCGCTGGAGGGCGCGCCGCTGGACGGCGGGCCACCCTGTCCGGCCGGAGTGCCGGTCGTCGGACGACGATCATCGCGACGCCCACCTCCCAGGCCGCCGCCCGGCGAGGCCGAGGCAACGGGTCGCGGAGGCATGGACATCCCGCTCGTCACCGGACGCGGACGCGGGGCGCCCGGCACGATCGGCTGCGGACGCGGACGCGACGGTGCCGCAGGGCTCGCGCTCGCGACGGGCGACGGCGTGCTCGCTGTGCTGGGAGTGGCGAGCGGCGGCTCGAGTGCTGCACGCGCGGCGGCCTCAGCGGCGCGCTGGCGCTCCGCTTCCTCGGCACGGGCGCGAGCCGCCTCTCGTTCGGCGGCATCGGCACTCGCGCGCTCCGCGGCGAGTCGCGCCAGCTCGGCACGCTCCGCCGCTGCGGCTTCCGCGGCCGCCTGAGCGACCGCTGCCAGGGTAGCAGCTTCTGCTTCGGCGTGTGCGACGTCTGCGGCCCGGCGGCGACGCGTCGAGGGCTTCGCTTCTTCGACAGGCTCAGGGGTCGGCTCAGGTACCTCGGCCGCCTTCTTCTTGGCCGCAGGCTTCTTCGCCGCGGTCGCCGACTCGGCGGGCGCGGCGACGGCCTTCTTCTTCTTGGCCGGTGCCGCCTCAGGAGCTGCGGCGACCGCGCGCACGCGCTTCTCGCGCTCCCACTTGAGTCGCGCCCGCGCCACCTGCTCATCCGTCAGCGGCGACGCCGGATTCCGCGCGATGATCTCAATCGAGCGGAGCATGGACATCACTTCCTCGGCAGGAACGCCGAATTCCGTCGCCAGTTCACCAACCCGAAGCTTCGTCAACCCTGCCCCCTTGAGCCTTTCTGCACCGCGTCCGCCGAACGGGCGAGCGCGAGGATTCCCTTCGCGAGTTGCGCGTCCACCACGCCGATAATCGTCGTGGTCTCGCGCCCCGCCACCTCACCGAGTTCCGCTGCTGACGGGACCGTCAGCAGAGGCACTCCCTTGGCGGCGATGAGTCCTTCGACCTTCTCCCGACTGTTGCGCGCTGCATCGGCGGCCATCACTGCCACCCGCAGCGTGCCCTTGTGCGCCGCTTCGCGCACCCGGTCCACTCCCACGACCACGAGCCGACCTCTCAGCCCCAAGCCCAGCAACCCGAGCAGGCGCCGCCGGTCGGCCGCGTCCACCTATGCCTGCTCCGGCTTCCCTTGCGGGGCGCCCACCTCACCAGCGGAGGCCTCGGCGCCTTCCTCGGTGAGTTCGTTGATGATCTGCATGATCCGATCGGCCTCTTCTGGCGCGATGCCGGGGAGCTTGAGGAGATCCTCGCGCTCGAGGTCGATGATGTCGTTGAGGGTGCGGTAGCCGCCGGCCTCGAGGACTGCGATCGTCGACGTCACGAGTCCGCCGATGTCGGCGAGCGGCACGTCGGCCGCCTCGTCGTCAGGGAGCGGCGCGAAGAGCGGGATGTCGCCGCCCTTCTCGAGCCACTCGCGGCTCGAGTAGAGGTCGATCTTCCAGCCGGTCAGTTCAGACGCGAGGCGCACGTTCTGGCCGTTGCGACCGATCGCCAGCGAGAGCTGGTCCTCGTCGACGACGGCCTGAATGGTCTTGGTCGAGGGCTCGCTGAAGACGCGCGCCACCTTGGCGGGAGCGAGCGCGAGCTTGGCGAAGCGCTCGGGGTCGGCCGACCAGGGCACGATGTCGATGCGCTCGCCGCCCAACTCCTGCACCACGGCCTGCACGCGCGAGCCCTTGAGGCCCACGCACGCGCCCACCGGATCGATGCCGTCGTCCTTGGAGACGACCGCGATCTTGGTGCGGCTGCCGACCTCGCGCGACGACGCGCGGATCTCGACGATGCCCGACTGGATCTCGGGGACCTCGAGACGGAAGAGGGCCTGCACGAACATGGCGTCGGCGCGCGAGAGGATAAGGCGCGGCCCCTTGGGGGTCTCCTCGATCTTCTTGAGCACCGCCCGCACCGGCTCACCCTGCGTGTACGTCTCGCGATGATTCTGCTCGCGGTACGGGATGATCGCCTCGGCCTCGCGGAACTTGTTGAGCATGAGGACGATCTTGCCGCGCTCGATCTGCTGGATCTCGCCCGAGAGGAGGTCGCCGACGCGCGAGGCGAACTCGTCGCGGATCTTGGAGCGCTCGCCTTCGCGGACGCGCTGCACGATCCGCTGCTTGGCGGCCTGCACCGCGGAGCGACCGAACTCGGCGAACTCGACCGGGATCTCCATGATGTCGCCGAGCTGGTAGTCGGCGTCCTCGTACCGGGCCTCCTCGAGCGTGATCTCGCCCACGGAGTCCTGTACGTCGTCGACGACCTTCTTGAGGATCACGATCTTGATCGCGCCCTTGGAGTCATCGATCTCCACTTCCGCCTGCACGGACGGACCGTGCTTCTTGGCGAGAGCGGCGAGGATGCCGTCCTTGAGCAGTTCCTGCAGTTCTGTACGCTCGATCTGCTTCGCGTTCGCGAGCTCGCGAAGAGCAGTGAGGATCTCAGCCGAACCGGCCATCCCGGTCTCCTTCGAAGAGAAAGACTACGGTTTCCAGTGAAACGCGAGTCGGGCGTCGGTGACGTCCGCCAGCGCGATCGAATGCACATCGCCCTTCGCGTCGCGCAGTTGGAGGACCTCTTGTCCTGCACCTCCATCCACCGCGACGATCTCCATCTCATGCCGTCCGTGTAGCGCCAGCGCGTTGACCGCGGCACGCCGGCCCACGAACCGCTTCCAGTCTGCCGCGTTGCGCAACGGCCGTTCCATGCCTGGTGACGAGACCTCGAGCACGTAGCGCGATGCGATCAAGCCAGGTTCGGCATCGAGCCGAGCCTCGATCGCACGCGACGCCTGCGCGCAGTCCCCCACTTGGACCTTCTCGAGATCGGTTCGGTCGATCCGAATGTCCAGAACGGGGCGTCCTTTGGAGCCACCCTGCCGGACTTCCACCAACTCGTAACCAAGCGGCGTAAGTTCAGCGATGATAAGGGCTTCGATCGCTTGGTTCACTGCTCGTCCCGAGGGTCGTAGAGAACAAAAAAGTGTGGGGAGACCTTCCCCCACACTCCGATTACTGCGTTTCGGAATGGCTTAACAGAATGAAGCTACCCGTCGGCAGAGAGGGCGTCAAGGATGCGAAGAGGGTGTGCCGAGGGCGCTACGATCACCGCGACCTGTCGTCCGGCGTCCCCGGCCCTATGCGAGAACAGCACGTCGTTGTCGCACTTGGTGCACTCGCCGCTCGCCGTCCACCGCGTCACGCCGAACTGTTTCGCCTGCTCGGCGAGCAGCGCTCGGAGGTCGACGTTCCGCGGCCGCGTAGTGGACCAGCCCGTCAACTGTTCATACACTGACTCCCCGACCTCGTAGCACCGACCGCAGATGGACGGACCGAGGTGCACGACGAGTTCATCGACGGCGAGTCCGCGGGCAGCAAAGGCGCGGATCGCCTCGGGCAGGATTCCTCCGGCCACGCCGCGCCACCCGGCGTGCACGACCGCGACCACGCCGGACGGGTGCGCAACGAATACGGGAACACAGTCGGCGATGGTGACGGCCGCAGCGCCTCCGTCGGTGAGCAGGTGCCCGTCGGCACCGTCGACGCGGACCCACCCATCCCACGCACCAGCATGGACCAGCACCCGCGTGCCATGGATCTGCCGAGCTGAAGCCAGCCGCGGCGCTCCGACGGACGTCAACGCTGACTGCAGTGCGTGCCAGCGCGCCGTGGCCTCGGGATCCTCGCCCTGTTCCGGCAGTCCGTAGGTCCCCGCCGCTCGTGTGGTCACGAATGCCCGCACACCGATCGCCGCCAGCGACGGGATCGCGAGATGCGGCGGCAGCGGGACATCGGTCACTCGGGAGTGCACCTCCGAAGTACGGCGTGCGTCAGCCGACACGAGTGATCGCGGCGCCGAGCGCATTGAGTCGTTCGTCGATCCGCTCGTATCCGCGATCGATCTGCCCGATGTTGTTGATCGTGCTCGTTCCCTTGGCGCAGAGCGCCGCGATGAGCATGGCCATGCCGGCGCGGATGTCGGGACTCTCGACGGTCGCACCGCGGAGTTCGGTCGGTCCGCTGACGAGGGCGCGGTGCGGGTCACAGAGGACGATCCGTGCACCCATGCCCACCAACTTGTCGACGAAGAACATGCGCGACTCGAACATCTTCTCGTGCATGAGGATGATCCCGTCGCACTGCGTCGCGGTGACGATCGCGATCGACATCACGTCGGCCGGGAAGGCGGGCCAGGGTTGATCCTCGAGTTTCGGGACCGCACCGCCGAGATCGGAGCGGATGCGCATCTCCTGCTCCGCCGGGACGAGCAGGTCGGTGCCGTCGATCACGGTCTCGACACCGAGGCGCTGGAAGCCGAGTCGCACCGACCGGAGGTGCTCGACGCCGGCGTCGGCGATGCGGAGGGCCGAGCGAGTGACGGCGGCGAGGCCGATGAACGAACCGACCTCGATGTGATCGGGGCCGATCCGGTGCGTGCATCCTCTGAGACGTGCGCCGCCTTCGATGGAGAGCACATTCGATCCGATACCGGAGATCGTCGCGCCCATGGCGACGAGCAGCCGACAGAGATCCTGCACATGCGGCTCGGAGGCGGCGTTGTGCAGGACCGTGGCCCCGCGCGCCGCGACGGCCGCCATGATCGCGTTCTCGGTGCCGGTCACGCTTGGTTCGTCGAGGAAGATGTCGGCGCCGACGAGTCCCTTGGTGCGGAACGTGATCCGGTCGGCGAAGACGTGCTCGGCGCCCAACGCCTCGAGGGCCAGGAAGTGGGTATCGAGACGACGGCGTCCGATCACATCGCCACCGGGCGGCGCGAGGGTCACGGTCCCGGCGCGGGCGAGGAGCGGCGCGGCGAGCAGGATCGAGGCGCGGATGCGCTTGCAGAGTTCCGGATCGAGCGCGTCACCACGGACCGACTTGGCGGTGATCACGAGCGTGTTCGTGCCCGTCCACTCCGCGGTGGCCCCGGTCTGCCGCACGAGTTGCAGCAGGCTCTCGATGTCGCGGATGCGCGGGACGTTCTCGAGCGTGACCGGCTCGTCCGTGAGGAGCGCGGCGCAGACGATCGGCAGCGCCGCGTTCTTGTTCCCGGTGGGACGAATGGTCCCGGAGAGGCGGCGGCCGCCTTCGACGATGAACTGGGGTGAGGACATATCGGGGAATATACGCTTGACGACACCGTGCCGAACATAGACCATTCGCCATGGTCCTTTACCAGCTCGCGTCACTCGCCGACACCGTCCTCGTGCGCAACGTCCCGCCGGTGCGCTCGGTGTTCGAGCAGGTCGTGTTCGTCACGTCGGGACTCACGAGCATCTTCGTGTTCGTCCTGATCGGTATGATCGTCGTGGGCTTGCTGGCCCTGCGGTCCACCGCGACGAAGGTGCTGGAGAAGCTCGAGGAGCTCATGGTCGAGCTCAAGCCG
>JANOWT010000418.1:0-6088 GCA_031418115.1 Gemmatimonadota bacterium | reverse complement strand
CAGCCTGCGCGGTCCGATCGTTCCGGTTGTAGTGCAACGTCGTCGAGTTGGGCCCCGAGCCGACGATCGATCCGTACGACGGCCCATCCGCCCCTTCGCGACGCCAGACACCCTCGGCAGCGGCCTGCAACTCGAACTCGGCGATACCCGGTTGCACGAGACGCATCGCGGCCACATGACCGCGCGCGCTGATCTCGGACGAGATGCGGATCCGCTCGAGTTCGGCGGAGCTCTTCTTGCCGCGCAGCAGCGTGATGGCGCGCGTGGCGGCGCGGCTGTCGATGGTGACGCCGGGATTCGCCAGTGCGACGGCATCGATGAACTGGTCGTGCGCTGAGCGCTCGGTCATCCGCGCGCCGATGTCGCCGAGCACATGGACGGTCTTGTGTTGAGCGAGCAGCGAATCGACGACCGTGCGCAGGACCGAAGCGTTGCGACCTTCCATGCCCAGCGAGGTACGCACACCGTCCACGCCGAGTCGCTTGCCGTTCCAGACCTCGGCGGCGGGATCGAGCGGGCGCACGAAGAGCAGCTCACGACGCGACTCGCCCGCCTTCACAATGACGAGCGCCGAGCCGGGCTCGTCGAAGCCGGTGAGGTACCGGAACTGCGGGTGCTGATGGAACGGGATGAAGTCCGGGTTCGGTTCGCCCGCGCCGAGCACGAGGATCACTCCGTCGGGGAGTGCGGAGGCGAAGGCCGCGCGCCGCGCGGCGAACTCGCTCTGCGCGATCTGCGCTGAGAGTGCGGAGGCGGTGAGTGCCGTGAGCACCGACGCAGTGAGCGCCGTGAAGACGGCGCAATTGACCGCTACTCGCGCGGAGTGCGTGATCTGACGGGCGATCGGCATGGCGAACGAACGGCGCACGAGTGACTCCGGGGAAGGGCCGGTGAGCAGAGGACCGCACGCAAGATGGCGGACCGGGGCCGCCGGCGCACGGGGCCAGCGGAGCCGACAGGGCGGGCGTAGACTACACGTCGAACCCCCTCCCACCGGAGTCATTCCGTGATGTTCTGGCGCACCACTCGCAACGCCTTCGCGCTCGTGGCAGTCCTGGCCCTCTCGGCCGATGCCCAGCAGCGACTGACCTCCCCCAAGGACTTCTTCGGCCATGAGATCGGCGCCGATTACGTCCTTCCCAACTACACCAAGTTCGTCGAGTACTGGCAGCGGCTCGCGACCGAGTCCGACCGCATGGACATCGACACGATCGGCTTCACCGCCGAGGGCCGTCCGCAGTTGATGGCGATCGTCTCGAGCCCGGAGAACCTCCGGAATCGCGAGAAGTACCGGAAGATCGCCGAGCAGCTCGCACGCGCCGAAGGCATCACCGAGGCGCAGGCCAAGCAGCTCGCCAAGGACGGGAAGGGCATCGTCTGGATCGACGGTGGCTTGCATGCCACGGAGGTGCTCGGCGCGCAGCAGCTGATCGAGACCAACTGGCAGCTCGTCTCGGGCGACGACGAGGAGACCGTTCGGTTCCGCAACGACCTCATCATCGTGATGGTGCACGCGAATCCCGACGGCATGGAGCTCGTGAGCAACTGGTACATGCGCGAGTCCGATCCCAAGAAGCGCAACATGAACATCCCGCGCCTGTATCAGAAGTACGTCGGGCACGACAACAACCGCGACTTCTATCTCGCGTCGCAGCCCGAGTCGGAGAACATGAACCGGGTGCTGTATCAGGAGTGGTATCCGCAGGTGATGTACAACCATCATCAGACGGGCCCGGCCGGCACCGTGATGTTCGCGCCGCCCTTCCGTGACCCCATGAACTACAACCTGCATCCGCTCATCCGCACCGGACTCGACGTGGTCGGCAGTGCGATGCACAATCGTTTCGTCACCGAGGACAAGGGCGGTGTGGTGATGCGCGCCACCACCGGCTATTCGACCTGGTGGAACGGTGGACTGCGCACCACGGCCTACTTCCATAACATCATCGGCCTGTTGACCGAGACCGTCGGCAACCCGACGCCGATCGAGATCCCGTTCATCCCCAACCGCCAGATCCCGAGCGCTGACGTGCCGCTACCGGTGAAGCCGGGTGTCTGGCACTTCAGGCAGTCGGTCGATTATTCAGTGACCGCCAATCGCGCGGTGCTCGACGTGGTCGCGCGCAACCGCGAGCACTTCCTTTTCAACATCTATAAGATGGGCGCCGACCAGATCGCCAAGGGTGGCCGCGACAGCTGGACGGTGTGGCCGCGTCGGATCGAGGCGATCCAGAATCAGATGACCGCTGAGAATCGGCAGCGTCCGGGCGCGGCTGCGGGTGGCCCCGGCGGCGGATTCGGCGGCGGAGCGCTCTCGCGCAACGGCGACGCGGCGCAGCAGATGATGGCGACGCTCAACTCGCCCGAGCGGCGCGACCCGCGTGGCTATGTGATCCCGTCGGATCAGGCGGACTTCCCCACCGCGGTCCGATTCCTCACGACGTTGCAGAAGAACGGCATCGACGTGCACCGTGCGACTGCTGCCTTCCAGCTCGGCGGCAAGCGTTACGCGGCAGGTTCGTACGTGGTGAAGGTCGGCCAGGCGTTCGGCTCGCATGTGATCGACATGTTCGAGCCGCAGGATCACCCGGATGACTTCCGCGTGCCCGGTGGCGCGCCGACGCCGCCCTACGACAACGCCGGCTGGACGCTCGCGATGCAGATGGGCGTGCAGTACGACCGCGTCCTCGAGAGCATCGAGGGTCCGTTCGAGAAGATCGCGCCGAGCAACCGCGTGAAGCCCATGGCGGGCACCGTCGCGAGCGGCGGTACCTGGGCGCTCTCGGGCCAGACCAATGATGCGTTCATCGCGGTCAACCGCCTGCTCAAGGCCGGCGCGAGCGTCTCGCGCAAGGAAGACGGCACCTGGATCATCGCGAACAACGGCACGAGCAAGCCGATCGTCGAGCGCGCGGCGCGCGAGCTCGGCCTCAACTTCACGGTCGGTACCTCTGCGGGTGCGCAGCCGGTGAAGTCGATGCGCGTGGGCCTGTGGGATCGCTTCGGTGGCTCGATGCCGAGCGGCTGGACGCGCTATCTGCTGGAGCAGTACGAGTTCCAGTTCAGCGTCGTGTATCCGCAGGATCTCGACGCCGGGAACCTCAATGCGAAGTACGACGCGCTCGTCTTCGTCGACGGCGCGATCCCCGAGATGCGCACCGCGACCGGCGGCGCACCCGCGGCCGGTGGCCGCGGCGGCTTCGGTGGCGGCGTGATGGATACGACCTCCTTCCCGGCTGACATGCGTCGCACGGTCGGCAACGTCACGCAGGACCGCACGATGCCGCAGATCAAGAAGTTCGTCGAGAACGGCGGTATGGTGATCACCATCGGCAGCTCGACGAACATCGCGCAGCATCTCGACCTCCCGATCTCCGACTACATGGTGGAGCGGAGCCCCAACGGCATCGAGACCGCGCTCGGCAACAACAAGTTCTACGTGCCGGGGTCGTTGCTCGAGGTCGCCGTCGACAACACGCAGCCGGCCACGGCCGGCTTCGGCAAGCGTGCGATCGTGATGTTCGACAACAGCCCGGTCTTCAAGCTCTCCCCCGACGCGCTCGCGCGCGGCGTGCGGCCGCTCATGTGGTTCGACTCGGCCACGCCGCTGCGTAGCGGTTGGGCGTGGGGGCAGAACTATCTCGAGGGCGGTGTCGTGGCCGCCGAGGCGACGGTCGGGCGCGGGACGGTGCGATTGATCGGGTACGAAGCGTTGTTCCGCGGGCAGCCGGCGGGGACGTTCAAGATGGTGTTCAATGGACTCATCGGGGTGAACAAGCCGGCGATGTGAATGAACTGCAGGTGTGAGGTGTGAGGTGTGAGAAGGGCGGGGGCCGAACTGGTCTCCGCCCTTCTTCCGTCTCGTACTCCACTGGTGCAACCGACGAACATGGCGCACTGTCTGGGCATGCCAGTACTCGTTCGGTCGTACGGCGGACTTGGGCTCGTCGTGCTCGCGCTCGCCTGTGCGGGCGGCGACGGTTCGAATGCGGCGCCGAGTGGCCGCGCGGAGACGGG
Source organism: Gemmatimonadota bacterium (assembly GCA_031418115.1). Classification (GTDB taxonomy): domain Bacteria; phylum Gemmatimonadota; class Gemmatimonadetes; order Gemmatimonadales; family Gemmatimonadaceae; genus Pseudogemmatithrix. The sequence continues at coordinate 2,071 of JANOWT010000418.1, read as the reverse complement.
CTTGGCGTCGGACGCAGCCAAGAGAGCGCGCACGGACGGGCTTCCGGTCGGGACCGACTCGATCTTCACCGAACGAGTGCTGCGGATCGGAGAGCTCGACGGGGCGCTCGAATATGCGTTCGGCAGCATCGAGGCCATCCAGCCGGCGCCCGATGGTGGCTTCTATGCGTGCGACGGCAACGACGTGAGCATCCGTCGGTACGACGCGGCGGGAACCTTTGTCCGGCATGTGGGGCGCAAGGGTGCGGGGCCCGGCGAGTACAAGAGCTGTTCGGATCTGGCGCTCGCGCGTGACTCCTCGCTCGCCGTGAGCGATCCCGCGAACGGACGCATCGCCTTCTTCGCGCCCGACGGTGACTTTGACCGCGTCGTTGCAGTGCTCGTGTCGCCGGGACTGTACGGCGACGCAGGCACGTTCCAGATCGACACGGCGGGCCGCCTCTGGCGACGCGGCTGGCTCGCCGGTGAAGGCATGTCCGAGTCCGCGCTGCCGCTGCACTACGTGATCATGGACGCGAACGGGAAGCGACTCGACTCGCTGCGCGCACCATCGTCCGGCGATGGTCCCGGGCGAGGATTCATGCTCTGCACGAATGATGGTTGCTACGACGCGCAGCCTCCGGACTCGATTCACGCTGTCGGCATCACTGGCGTTCTCGCGACGGCGGGTCCGTTGTCATACCGTGTGAGGCTCACTGCGCCCGATGGCGGGGTGCGCGAGATCGCACGTACCGCGGAGCGGGTCACTTACACGGCGGCCGAACATGCACAGTGGGAAGCATGGCGAGCCTACATGTCGAAGCAGAACCCGCAATATCCGCCGATCGCCATCCCGAATGTCAAGCCACTGTTGCGCGGCCTTCGGCTCGACGACGTCGGCCGACTCTGGGTGCAGGTGCACGTGACCGCCGAGGACCGCCCCATTCCTCCGCGCAAGCCCGGCGACGGGCGCCCGCTGCTCACCTGGCGCGAGCGGAACACCTACGACCTGTTCGACGTCGCAAGCGGCGGCTACATCGGCCGAGTCGCATTTCCGTACGCCACGGTGTTCATGGCGTCGCAAAGGAATCGCGTCTGGCTGCGCGAGGAGGGAGCGTCGGGAGAAGAGTTGATCGGCGTGCACGAACTGAGACCGACAGCGCGACCGAAGTGAACCGTCTGCGAGGGTCACGGTGTCTCAGCGTCATGAGACTGCCGCTCACAAGAATCAGTCACATCGTCGCGCTCCCGGCCGCCCGCGCGGTCGCGTTCGCTGCCGCCCTCCTGGTCGCGCCCGCGGCCTCCGCGCAGGTCGTCCGCCTCGATCGCCCGGACGCGACGCTCGCTGAACAGTTCTCGCTCGTACGTGGCGTGCGCGAACTCGCGAACGGCCGCCTCCTCATCGCCGACTGGATCGAGAACAGAGTCGTCATGGCCGACCTGGTCGCTGGGACGGTCCGCGACATCCTGCGCGAAGGACGCGGACCGAGAGAGGTGCGATTGCCGACCGGCCTTGTCCGGCTCCGCGGTGATTCCACGCTCGTGCTTGACGAAGGGAACAACCGACTCATGGTCCTCGCCCCCGATGGCCTGGCGGTGCGAACGATCGTCGCCGAAGTCCCGGGGCGCGGCGGAGTGCGCGGCACCGATCCGGGAGGTGCGTTCTATCACGCGGTACCGAGCTGGTCCGAGGGCCCGAACGCGCTGGCCGACGACTCGGTGCGGATCGTGCGATGGGATCCGTCGGCGACGGTGGGACCGCGAACCATCGCAGTGGTGCAGGGCACTCGCTACCGGAAGGACCGTTCGCCGGCGATGCAGCCGCGTCTTCCGATGGTCGGCTTCGCGTCGCTGGATGCGTGGGCCGTGTCGCCCGACGGATCGATCGCTATCGTGCGCGCGTCGCCGTACCACGTCGAGGTGCACGCGAACGGGCGGCCACCGGTCATCGGACCGACGTATCCGGCGGCGACGAGAGTGGTCACGGCCGACGACAAGCGCCGCTTCATCGCCGAGTTCACGTTCGGGAGTCCGGTGAGCGGTCGCGGTGCCGATGGCGGAATGGGCCGCGGTCCGCAGCCGGACGCTGCCG
>JANOWT010000417.1:0-1770 GCA_031418115.1 Gemmatimonadota bacterium | reverse complement strand
ATTCGGGTCGCGCGGATCGAGTACCACGGTGCCGATCGAGTACGACGCCTGGCTGTCGAAGATCGGCGACCACGTAGTGCCTGCGTTCTCTGTCTTCCACACACCGCCAGAGGCAACGGCGGCGAACCAGGTCTTCTTGTCGGGCGCGATCGCCATGTCGGCGATGCGGCCTGAGGTGAAGGCAGGGCCGATGCTGCGGAAGCGGAAGCCGCCGAGCACGTTGGCGGCGATTCCTCCGGGGGGAGTGGAGTCGCTGGGGGCGCCCTGAGCGGCCTGTCGTGCACCGGCCGCGGAGGACGGTGCCGGAGGTGCAGCCGCGGCAGGACGACCAGCCGGCCGAGCCTGTGCCTGCGCGAGGTTCGCCGCGAGGGCGAGAATGAGCAACGAAGAACGCGTCATGTTCTGGGACGGGCGAGAGGGAGCAGGAAACCCTGTGATGACCGGGCGTGACAGATGGAGCAGGCCAAGTTCAGGCTGCGACCACACCGCCACACGACAAAGGATGCCACACATGCGACTGCACGCGCGACTCCTCACGAATGACCGGTTCTGTGCAGTACGCACGAGTCGGCTCGGCCGCTCAACGGGCCTTCGCACCGACGTCGTCCTCTCAGCGCTTGCCTCGGCGCTACTCATCGCATCACCGCTCGCCACACTCCTCGGCGCACAGGACGTCCGCGTCCTCACCCGTCCCGACGTCGACCGTCGCGTGATCATCCGCGAGGGCCAACAGCCCGACGGCGAGCGGCGCGTGATGGTATTCGGCGGCCAAGAGATGGAAGACCGCCCGATGATCGGCGTCTCGACGACCGCCGAGAGCGAGCGCGGCGACACACTCGGTCTCAAGATCGAGTCAGTGCAGCGCGGCTCGCCGGCAGAGAAAGCAGGTCTCAAGGCCGGCGACCGCGTGCAGGCCGTGAACGGCGTCAGCCTCCGCGCCGACCGCGCCGACGCCGGCGAAGAGGACTACTCCGGTGTGCTCAACCGTCGCCTGCAGCGCGAGGTCCAACGCACGGCGGCGGGCGCGTCGATCGACCTGCGCGTACTCAGCGCCGGTCAGGCTCGCACGGTGAAAGTCACACCGGTGAAGGCGTCCGAGCTCCCCACTGAGGAACGGCGCGAGTTCAACTGGACCAGCGAGGACTCCGACCGCGCCGTCCTCGGCGTGACGGTCGCCAGCACCGGCTCCGCGCGTGACACACTCGGCGTCTTCGTGCAGTCGGTGGCGCACGATGGCCCGGCCGAGAAGGCGGGGATCATCGAGGGCGACCGGATCGCAGCGATCAACGGTGTGAGTCTCCGCGTCGCGCGTGAGGACGCTGACGACGCCGAGGTCGGTGCCTCGCGCGCCGAACGGCTCTCGCGCGAAGTCGCCAAGCTCAAGGCGGGTGATGCGGCCGAGCTCACGGTCGTGACGGGTGGGAGATCGCGGACGGTGCGGGTGACGACGGGGAAGGCGAGCGATCTCCCTGAGAGTGGGGAGGGGGCGACCTTCATGCGCGTGCCCATGGAGGGGATGCTTCGCGGGCTGCCGCGAATGCGTGAGATGCCGACTGAGGAGCTTCTCGCGATGCCGAACTCGCGCAGTCGTGTCCGCGTCGAGACGCCGCGTCGCGTGGTGATCAGGCGGACGATCAGGACGGAGAGCTGATCGGCGGTTGCCCGACGAAGTCGGGCGGTGAAGATCTCAGACGAACGACGGCGGGGCGGTCCTTTGGACCGCCCCGCCTTGCTGTTGTTGCGGCCGCTCGTGCGCTGCGGATCGCGCGT
>JANOWT010000416.1:0-7273 GCA_031418115.1 Gemmatimonadota bacterium | reverse complement strand
GCCGATCGTCGCGTCGACGAGGTCGGTCTGGTCGTAGTAGCTGACGACCCGCACGCCCACGGGCAGTGCGCGATTCACCTGGACCAGGCGCTCGCGGACGCGCCGCGCGACTTCGCGACTGTTCTCACCGCGCGTCATCATGACGATCCCACTCACCACCTCACCCTTGCCGTCCACCGAGACTGCGCCCTGACGGATCTCGGCGCCGAATCGGACATCTGCCACCTCGCCGATGAGGACCGGCACACCGGTCGCGCTCGCGCGGATGACGGTGCGGCGCAGGTCATCGAGCGTGGCGGCCTGCCCGAGCCCGCGCAGGATGAACTGTTGATCATGGTGTTCGAGGTAGCCGCCGGCCGCGACCGCGCTGTTCGACTCCACTGCGGTGACGACATCGTGAAGCGTGAGACCGTAGCTGATCAGGCGTTCGGGGCGCACCACCACCTGCGCCTGGCGCACGAGGCCGCCGAAACTATTGATCTCGGTGACGCCCTCGACGCTGCGCAACTGTGGCCGCACGATCCGGTCGTGCAGCGTACGGACGGCCATCAGGTCGAGGTCGGGGGCCTCGACGATGTACATGAACATCTCGGAGCTCGCGGACGCCAACGGTCCGAGTTGGGCATCGACGCCAACCGGGAACTGGCCACGGACGGATTGCAGGCGTTCGTTCACCTGGGTCCGCACGCGCGGCAGGTCAACGCCGTCGGCGAACACGATCGTGATCGCGGCGAAACCGTACTTGCTCAGCGATCGCACCTGCTCGACGTCGGCCATCCCATTCATCGACACTTCGATGGGGAACGTGACGAGACGTTCGACCTCGACCGGCGAGAGGCCGGGCGCCTCGACGAGGATCGAGACCTGCGCGTCGGTGAGGTCGGGGAACGCATCCATGCGCACCGTGGCGGCGGCCCACAGTCCTGCGCCGACGAGGCCGACGAGCGCCGCGACGACCAGACCGCGGTTGCGAATGCCCCACGCGATGACGCTGTCGACGATCGTCGGGCCGTGGTCGGTCGCGGCCGTGACCGCGTCGTCGTCCGGTTCGAAGGGCGCGATCATTCGGGCTCCGAGAACGCGGCCTTCTTGAGCTCGGACTTGAGGACGAACGCTCCGCGCGTCACCACCATCTCCCCGGCACGCAGACCGCTGAGCACCAGGGCATCGGTCCCAGCCGGACGTAGCGAGCCGGCCGGCGCGAGCGCCTCAACGGCTACCACGCGGCGAACGAACGTCCGCTCGCCGACCTGCACGAAGACGATCGTCTCGCTGCCGTCGAGGACCAGCGCGCTCTCAGGGATCAACAGCGCGCGCGCTGAGCTCCCACGGCGCGCCGGTTCACTGACGTCGAGCCGCACGGTCGCGTACATCCCGGGACGCAGGACGCGCGCCGCATTCGGCACGTGCAGCACCGCGCGCACCGTGCGCGTCTCGGCGTCGAGCACGTCGCGCAAGCGCTCCACCGTACCCACGAACTGCGTCGCCGGATACGCCGCGACGGTGATGCGGGCGCGCTGTCCTACCCGCACCATCGGCAGCGAGACCTCGGGTATCTCGGCGACCACGTCCAGCTCGGTGAGGTCCGCGACGGTGAGGATCGGTTCACCGATCGCGACGGCTCGTCCGGCCACCGAGTGCGCCTCGAGCACACTCCCGGTGAGCGGCGCACGCAGGGGCAGCACTGCGCTCGGTGCGCCGCCCGCCCGCAACTCCGCGATAGCCGACTCGCTCGCGCCCATGAGTCGGAGCCGCTGCGCCGCCGCATCGGCGAGCGCGCGACTCCCCGCGGTGTCGGCGGTCGCGCCGAGCAGGGTGGCGCGGCGGGTCGCCAACTGAAGATCCGACTGCGCCGTGATGAACGCGGCGCTGAAGACCGATGCGACCTCGTCGTCCGAGTTCACCCGGTCCCCTTCGACGGCGCGCAGCTGCTCCAACCTCCCGTCGACCCGTGCCGATACGACTGCCACGCGGCGCGGATCGAGTTCGACATGACCGGGGACCTCGAGCACGCGCGCCATCGCCATCCTGCCCACACCGTCGGTCCGCACGGCCTCGCTGGCGATGCCGGCGTTCGCGATCGCGTCGGCGGTGAGCGTGACCTGCGAGTCGGCCGGCGCCTCCGTCTCCGTGCCCTGTGGAGTCTCGCCGGGCTCGTCCGCGCGTCCGCCGCACGCCGCGAGCACCAACAGCGTCACCGTGAGTAGGTGATCCATCCGCATCGTGCTCAACTGATGTCTCCAGTGTCCATGGGTGAGAGGCCGAAGACCTCCGAGAGAGCGCTCGCTGCGTCGAGCAGCGCACGGATGCGCTCGACCTCCACGCGCAGCAGCGCGCGTTCGAAGTCGAGGAGTTCGAGGAGCGAGAGAGTCCCTGCCCCGTATTCCGAGAGCGCTGCCTCACGTTCGGCGTCGGCGGCCACGAGTTGCGCCACGTCGAACCCGTCGAAGCGTTCGCGCGCTGCGTCGTAGCGGATGCGCGCGGACTGCGCCGCTGCCGAGGAGGCTGCAGTGGCTGCGTCGACGCCGAGCGTCGCCGAGAGGAGATCGGCATTGGCCGCGGCGCGCGCCCGCGAGTACGACGCGCGTGCGCTGAACGGCAGCGAGCTGCTGAGTCCGAGGAGCAAGCCCACGGATGGACCTCCGTTGGCGGGTCCTATCCGCTGCACGCCCACCGAGCCGGAGACCCGTGGCCGCTGCTCTGCTGCGACTTCGAGCAGCATTGCGCGTGCCCGTGCCACATCGGCGTCCGCCGCCCGGACGTCCGCGAAGAGTCTGGTGAGCGAGTCAGCGGAAGGCGCATCGACGAGCAGCGCCCGCCACTGCCCCGACGCGCCGTCGGAGGCGGCCGAGTCGATCAGCGCCCGCAAGGTGTCCGCCGCGAGCGAGACACCGACGAGCCCGGCCAACGAGGCGAGGGCACTCGCACCACCGGCGCGAGCGCGGCTCAACTCCGCACCGATCTGCAGCCGCTCAGTGCGGACCCGCAACACGTCGACATAGCGCACGGTGCCCGCAGCGAATCGACTCCGCAGTGCTTCCTCAGCCACGGAGAGCCACTCGTCGCTCCGGCGAAGTCGCTGCGCGACTCGGGCCCACCCTGCCGCGTGCACGATCTGCTCAAGGACGCGCACGTCGACGAGCCGTTCGCGGGCTCTGAGTTCGGCTATCGCCGCGCCAACGGCGACAGAGGAGGCTGCACGAGAGGCGGCGAGGCGCGCACCGATGAAGAGCTCGCGCCCCACCTGGAACTCGACATTCCCCGCCACCAGGTCGCCACCGGGACCGTCCGCGAGTGCCGCAGAGGCGACGATTGGCGGCGCGAATCCGGCTGCGCCATGCCGTGCTTCGGCGGCGGCGACCACGGCACGCGCGGCGCGGAGCGACGGATCGCCGGCGCGAACTGCGCTCGAGATGCGTTCGACCACGGACGCGACCGATGGCAGTTGGGATCGCGACGACTGCGCTACGGCGGTCGACGCGTTGAGTAGCGCGACCACGATGCCGACGGTCCGCGCGACGAGATCGATCTTCTGGAGTACGCTCATGCGAAACCTCGAGCGACCATGACTACTGGCCGTCACTTCCATAGTGAGTGCGCGTCGGGGGCGGGCGACCAGGCACCCGGCCCGTGGGGTGGTGCGGCTCGCTAGGCGAGCAACGGGGGCCGCGACAGCGGCGGCCGCAGCAGCGGCGGCGTCGGCGGCCCAGAGCGCATCTCTTCGGGCAGCGCCGGGAGCGTGCTCCGTTCGTGCATCGTCACCGCTGCCGACTCGCCCGGGTGACGCAGCACGCCGGCGTGTGTGTGTGCACAGTGACAGAGATGCGCACTGTGCATGTCATCCCCGCCCGCTGGCGCCGACGACAGGGGCTCGTTCGCCGAGATCCGCGCACCGAGGGCTGCGTCATGCGCTACGCATGCGTCCGCGAGCAGGGGTTCCGAGATGCCGAGCAGCATGCAGAGCACGACGACTCTCATGAGCAACGCGCGCACACCCGCGATCGCACGCCGGCGGGCAACACGCGGCGACCGCGCGCGCGCGACGATTGACACTCGAGACTGTAGCGGCGACCGCATGGTGGTCGGATGGTAGCCGTGGCTTCGGGACTTGGCAAGCAAATCGACGTCGACTCACGGCTTGCGGCCCGTCGCGTAGTCGCGAACTTCCAACCGACCGCCAACTGCACCACGGAGCCGACGCGTGCGCTGTGAATCGAGCATGAGGAGATGAATCCGCGATGAGCAGTGACCTCGTCCTCCCCCCCAGAGTCGCCCTCGTCCTCGGCGGCGGCGGCCTCAAGGGCTTCGCGCATATCGGCGTGCTGCGCGCATTCGAGGAGCGCGGCATCCGGCCCACGGTCGTCGCCGGCACGAGCATCGGGTCACTGATCGCGGCCGCGTACGTGGGCGGGATGCCGATCGACGAGATGGAACGCCGGGCACTCGCGCTGCAGAAGAGCGACCTCTTCCGGATCGACCATATCTCGATGGTCACCAAGCGGATGCTGGCGCCCTCGCTCTATCTCGGCAAGCCGCTGGAGAAGCTGGTACGAGACATCGTGCCCAAGGGGACCTTTCGCGACCTCCCGCGCCCGCTGCTCGTGAACTCCGTCGACCTCGAGTCGGCCGCGCAGGTCGTGTGGGGTCTGCCGGGCCTTCAGGACGTGAATATCTGGGAAGCGGTCTACGCCTCGTGCGCGCTCCCCGGCTTCTTCCCCCCCGGCGTACTCGGCGGACGGACCTGCGCCGACGGCGGCATCTCCGACAACGTCCCGGCGCTCGCCGCCTCACATGGCATGGACGCGGTGATCGCGGTCGACGTGGGGAGCACGAACATCGCGCGGGCGCGACGGATCAAGGACAAGGGATTCGCGACGATCTACATGCGGTCGGCCCAGATCATGATGAAGAAGCTACAGTGGCTGCAACTCGACGCCTGGCGGGGGCCGCCGTTGCTGCTCGTCCGCCCCGCAGTCTGGCAGTTCAGCATGTTCAGCTTCGCGCACGTGCGGCGCATGATCGACTTGGGCTACGAGGCGGCGAACGACGCACTCGACCGCGCCGGAGCGTCGATGATGCTCGGCGGCGTCTGGCCACGCCGTATGGTCGAGGTGCGGGTCGACCGCGCCGCCTGTACCGGCTGCACCCTCTGTGCCACGCTCGCCCCTCGGATGATGACCATGGACCAGCACGGGAAGGCGGAGGTGCTCGTGAGCCCGGTGGAATGGTCCCGCGCCGACGGCGACTTCGTGCACCAGTGTCCGACGGACGCGATCCATGTCGAAGCTATGGAAGGCACGATTCGCCGGGAGACGCTCGAAATGCCCATCCTCGAAGAGTGAGATAGATTCCACCCATGTCCTCCAACAACAGCTTCCGTAGCCGCGACACGTTGACCGTCGACGGGCAGTCCTACACGTACTACCGTCTCGGCGCGCTCTCCGGCCTCGCGGGCAACGCCGTTGCCCACCTCCCGTTCTCGCTCCGCATCCTCCTCGAGAACCTCCTGCGCAACGAGGACGGCGGCTTCGTGAAGCCCGCCGACATCGAGGCGCTCGCCCGCTGGGACGTCAAGCAGGCGGTCGACAAGGAGATCGCGTTCCGCACGGCGAGAGTCCTCCTGCAGGATTTCACCGGCGTGCCCTGCGTGGTCGACCTCGCCGCGATGCGCGACGCGATCGCCACGCTCGGCGGCGATCCGGGCAAGATCAACCCGCTCCAGCCGGTCGACCTCGTGATCGACCACTCGGTGCAGGTGGACGAATACGGCACCGAGGCGGCTGAACTGCTCAATACGCAGCTCGAGTATGAGCGCAACGGTGAGCGGTACCAGTTCCTGCGCTGGGGCGGTGCGGCCCTGCGCAACTTCCGCGTCGTGCCCCCGGGCACCGGCATCTGCCATCAGGTGAACCTCGAGTACCTGGGCCAGGTCGCGTTCGTGGGTGAGGAGGACGGCAAGAAGTCCGTCTACTGCGACTCGCTCGTGGGCACCGACTCGCACACCACCATGATCAACGGCCTGGGCGTGCTCGGCTGGGGAGTGGGCGGGATCGAGGCCGAGGCGGCGATGCTCGGGCAGCCGGTGTCGATGCTGATCCCCGAGGTGATCGGCTTCAAGCTCACCGGCAAACTCCCCGTGGGCGCGACCGCGACCGACCTCGTGCTCACCTGCACGGAGATGCTGCGCAAGAAGAAGGTCGTCGGCAAGTTCGTCGAGTACTACGGCCTCGGCCTCGGCACGCTCGCGTTGGCCGACCGCGCGACGATCGCGAACATGGCGCCAGAGTATGGGGCGACGATGGGCTTCTTCCCGGTAGACGAGGAGACGCTCAAGTATCTCCGACTCTCTGGGCGCAGCCTGCATCAGGTGGCGCTGGTGGAAGCGTACTGCAAGGCGCAGGGACTCTTCCGTACGAGCGATACGCCGGATCCTGTCTTCACCGACACGCTCGAACTCGACCTCTCGACGGTCGTGCCCTCGCTGGCGGGCCCCAAGCGTCCGCAGGACCGGATCGCACTCACTGATATGAAGTCGAACTACGCCGCGTCGTACAAGGCCGAGCGCGAGCGTATGGCCGCTGCGGCCACCGCGAAGGGCGGCGGTGCGGCGGGAAAGATCCCGGGCTCCCCCGCGGCGGCGATGTTGTCGGAGGGTGCTCCGAGCGACGCGCAGGCGAGCGTGGAGTGCGAGCACCGCGGCGAGAAGTTCCAGCTCAAGGACGGCTCGGTGGTGATCGCCGCGATCACGTCGTGCACCAACACGAGTAATCCGAGTGTGATGCTCGCCGCGGGGCTCCTGGCGCAGAAGGCGGTCGCTGCGGGTCTCACGTCCAAGGCCTGGGTGAAGACCTCGCTCGCGCCGGGGTCCAAGGTCGTGCGCGACTACTTCGACAAGGCGGGCGTGCAACCGGCGCTCAACGCGCTCGGGTTCCAGATCGTGGGCTACGGCTGCACCACGTGCATCGGCAACTCGGGCCCGCTGCCCGAGTCGATCAGCAGGGCGATCGACGACGGGAAGCTCACGGTGGCGGCCGTGCTCTCTGGCAACCGCAACTTCGAGGGGCGCGTGAATCCGCAGACGCGCTTCAACTACCTCGCCTCGCCGCCGCTCGTGGTCGCGTACGCGCTCGCTGGGCGCGCGGACATCGACTTCGACAAGGAGCCGATCGGCATCGGCAGCAAGGGTCCCGTGTTCCTGCGCGACATCTGGCCGTCGTCGAAGGAAGTGGAGGACACTGTGCTCTCTTCGGTCAAGCGCGAACACTTCGAGAGC
>JANOWT010000415.1:0-11743 GCA_031418115.1 Gemmatimonadota bacterium | reverse complement strand
CACGCGCCGCGAGGCAACCCGGGAAGTCGCTGCGCCATCTCGGTCCAGGTCTTCCCGTCATCACCGCTGCGCTGGACGTTGCCGTCGTCGGTGCCGACCCAGAGCACGCCACGCGCACGCGGCGACTCGGCGATCGCGCTCACCGAAGGCCAATACGGCTGACCGTCGTCGAGCGATCGCGATGCCTGCGTCGGGAGCTTCCCCATGATCGGGAGCGTACGACGGTCGATCCCCGTGGTGCGGTCGCCGAGCGCGATCCAGGTGTCACCGCGATCGCTGCTCTTCCACAGGATGTTGGTGCCCGTGTAGAGCGTGTTGCGGTCATGCGGGGAGAGGACGACCGGCGCATCCCAGTTGGCCGGCGCCATCGCGTTGCCAAGCCGTTGCGGCGGCGCACTCGCGTCGCCCCACGTGGTCCAGTTGCGTCGCGCGGCGATCGCACCGGTCGGATCGCCGGGGCGGATGCTGCGTTCTTGCCCCGTGACGAGGTCGATCCGCGAGAGACCCAGGAACTGCGACGCGCTGAACAGCGTGCGATTGTCGGACGTGTCGACGACGTTGAAGAATCCATCGCCCCCTCCCCACTTGACCCAGTCGGCGTTGGTGATGCCCTCGGCGCGGTAGGTCGCTGATGGACCGGCCCACGAGCCGTTGTCCTGCAGTCCGCCGTACACACGGTACGGCTTCCGATTGTCCACCGTCACGCGGTACCACTGGCTCACCGGCAGGTCGGCGATGAAGAGCCAGCTCTGCGCCTGATCGTAGCTGATCCCGATGCCACCGTCGTCGGCCTTGATGAGGTGACGCGGATTCGCGGGGTTCACCCAGAGGAATCGATCATCGCCGTGCAGTGACTGCCGCATCGAGCGCGATGTCTTGCCACAGTCGGTGGACATGGAGAAGAAGTTCATCATATAGATGCGGCACGGATCGACCGGATCGACGATCACCTGACTCGCATACATCGGCCGCGGATTCCAGGTGCTCTGCTGTCGGAACGACTCACCGCGATCATCCGACCGGTAGAGGCCGGCTTCCGGCTGCTCGTAGTTGGTCGACGCGGTGTAGCGCAGTCCCTGCTCAACGCTCACGTACACGATCTTGGGGTCGCCACGGAAGATGCCGATCCCGATGCGGCCATTGTCGCCCGGCGGCAGTCCGTTGGTCAGCTTGCGCCAGGTGTCGCCACCGTCGGTGGACTTCCAGAGCGCACTGCCGGGGCCGCCGCCGTCGAATCCGAACGAAGTGCGGCGCCGCTGGTACGAGGCCGCGTACATGATCATGGGGTCTGACGGATCCATCGCGACATCGGAGACACCGGTGTTGGCGTCGACGTAGAGCACGCGTTGCCAGGTCGCGCCACCGTCACGCGTGCGATACAGGCCGCGTTCGGCGTTCGGGCCCCACAGCTGCCCCATCGCCGCAACGAAGGCGACATCGCTCCGATCAGGATGCAACGCGATCCGTCCGATGTGTGCCGACGCCTTGAGCCCGACGTTCGTCCACGTCGTCCCACCGTCGCGCGAGAGGTAGACGCCGTCACCCCACGACGAACTCTGCCGGTTGGCGCGTTCGCCCGTGCCGAGCCAGACGACATTCGTGTCGCGCTGATGCACGGCGATCGCACCGATCGAGTGCGTGCTCTCGTTGCCGAAAAGCGGCGTGAGGGTCGCACCGTTGTTCGTCGTCTTGTACAGGCCGCCGGTGGACGAGGCCGCGTAGAACACATGCGGCGTGGCCTCGATCACGGCGAGATCGACGATGCGGCCGGACATCGCGGCCGGGCCGATGGTGCGGAATCGCAGGCCGTCGGTGAGCGCCGTAGCTGGCGTCTGCGCCAGGAGGGCGGGCGCGGCGAGGGCCGACGCGGCGAAGAGAACGGTGAAGAGCGCGGGGTGCAGACGCATGGCGTGGCTCCACTTGGACCAACGGAGACTGCTCAGTGAACGCCGCGAAAGTACAACCGCGCACCACGCGCCCACAACGGCCCAGAGACGGAGTACGTGCGCAGGCCCTTTACCCGCGACCGTCCTCCACGCGACACTTCACGCATGTCCGAACGCCGCTACGACGAGAACGAGACCGCCGAGATCTTCGCCCGCGCCGCCGAGGCGCCACCGTCCGGGCAACGGGCGCTCCCCGACGGCGAAGGCATGACGCTCGCGGAGCTCCAGGAGATCGGCCGTCAGGCGGGCATCACCCCCGAACAGGTCGCCGACGCGGCGCGCGCGCTCGATCGCCCTGCGCAGCCCGCGCCGATGCGCGTGCTCGGACAGGTGATCGGAGTGGGACGCGAGGTGCAACTCGACCGTCGGTTCTCGAACGTCGAGTGGGAGCGGCTCATCGTCCTGCTTCGCGACACCTTCGCGACGCGCGGGAATGTCCGCGTGGACGGTTCGTTGCGGCAGTGGACCAACGGGAACCTGCAGGTGCTCGTCGAGCCCGGCCGTGGCGGCGACCGCATTCGCTTGAGCACGCGGAACGGCAGCCTGCCCGGGATGATCCTGGCGGGCGCCTCCATGGTCGCCGCGACCGCGCTCGGCGTGACGATCACCGCCGCCGGTGGCGGGCCCGCGTTCGAAGTCCTCGGCGCCATGTCCCCGATCGCGGCGGTGGGGGCGCTCTTCGCCGGCTTGGGAGTTGCGCGCCTGCGCGGGTGGGCCGCGCAGCGACAGCGGCAGATGGACGCGATCGCGGAGCGACTGGAGTCTGGGGAGTCGTTGTAGTCTCGGGAGTCGTCGTAAGCTGCTGCGCGCGTCAGCCCTTGATCATCGCGACCATCTGGTCGAGTGCCGTGCCCCACCCACCGTGGAAGCCCATCGCCTCGTGCGTCGCCTTGGCCGCGGCCTCGCGATGCATCACGTGGGCGCGGTAGCGCGTGCCCTTACCGGACGGCTCGAACGTGAGGATGCAGGTGAACACGGGAACGCCGTCCGCGATGTTCGCAGGACGGAAGCCGGGCCCCATGAGCCCCGTGAACACGAGTCGTTGGTCCTCAACGACGTCGAGCCAGCAACCGGAGTTGTCTTCTTCTTCTCCATTCGGTCCGCGCATGACCGTGCGGAATATCCCGCCAGCGCGGAGGTCGATCTCGCAATGCGATGTGAGCCACGGCTTCGGACAGAACCAGCGCTTGAGCTGCTCCGGCTCCGTCCATGCGCGCCAGACGAGATGCGGCGGCACGTCGACCGTGCGCTCGAGTACGAGGTCGAGCTCGGGGTTCACCTGCGGCGCGACGAAGCGGGTCATTCGGGTCTCTCCTTGAGGGCGTTCAGGTGGGCGTCGAGCCGATCCAGCTTCGCGTTCCAGGTGTCACGCTGGTCGTCGAGCCAATGACGTGCGGTGTCGGTCGCCTGCGGCACGAGTGCCCAGTTGCGCACGCGTCCCACTTTGCGTGATCGCACGAGGCCAGCGGTCGCAAGCACGTCGAGGTGCTGCAGGAACGACGGCAGCGCCATCCGCGATCCGCGCGCGAGCTCGAGTGTCGACCGCGGTCCATCACTGAGCGACTCCACGACACCCCGACGCGTGGGGTCGGCGAGTGCCCGGAAGACGTGGTCGAGGTGCGGCATTCGCTTAGGCATGTGCCTAACTATTACGCGTGCGTGGCCAGATGTCAACGCGAGCCGTCGATCGACGACTGGACTTTGCCCGGAAACACGTCAGATTCACACGCTATGAAACGTGCCAACGCGCAGCGCGCGATCAAGCCGATCACCACCGACGAGCCGCACCTCCCCGGCACCGTCCTTCGCACCAGCAATCCGCACGTCGGCGTGCTCGTGGAGCACGCCGAGCGCCGCCTCGTCACGACCCTCGCAGTCCCCGAGGGCACGGTGCTCTTCCGCATCGAAGGTCACGAGACCGCCACACCGACCAAGTATTCGCTGCAGATCGGCAAGGACCTGCACCTCGATCAGCGCGGTGCTCGCGACGCGAACGACCGCGTCTGGCGCTTCTACTGGCGCTACATGAACCACGGGTGCGAACCTACGACCCTGATCCGCGACCG
This sequence comes from Gemmatimonadota bacterium, assembly GCA_031418115.1. Classification (GTDB taxonomy): domain Bacteria; phylum Gemmatimonadota; class Gemmatimonadetes; order Gemmatimonadales; family Gemmatimonadaceae; genus Pseudogemmatithrix. The sequence continues at coordinate 7,731 of JANOWT010000415.1, read as the reverse complement.
CGAGGTGATCGCCGCGCGCGACATTGCCGCGCTCGAAGGCGTCACGTTCGACTACAACACGACCGAGTACGACATGGCCGAGCCGTTCCGCTGCCATTGCGGGAGCGCGCACTGCGTCGGCCTCGTGCGCGGCGCGAAGCATCTGACGGCGCAGCAGCGCGCTCGCGTCGCAGCGCGCCTGCCCGACTATCTGCGCTGAACTCTCTCCTGAACGCCTGGGTCGGCGGCACGTCCAACTGACATGACCCAGCTCCGCTCCGCCCAACGTCGGTGCTTCGCCGCGACACCCGTCGCGAGCCTCGTCGCAACACTCGCCACAACACTCGTCGCAACGCTCGCCGCGCCCGCCGCCGCCCAGTCCGTCAGCACGCTCATGGCGGCGGCGGGAACGCCAAGAACGCCGAGAAGATGACGGGCTTCACGGCACTCGTCGAGCGCGAGCGGATCATCGTCGTCTATCCCGAGGGCACCTCCAAGCGCGCGCGCGTACGGCTCCTCACATGAGGGCGGTCCCACGGGGGGACGTGCGTCGAACGCGTGGGATGGCACACCGACCAGACCCAACCTCGAGCAGGGCGTGTACGCGGCCCGAGCGAATAGTTGCGGTACCACACCCCGAATGTCAGAGAGCGGTGCTGTCATCACCTGGCACTACGAGTGCCCACAGGGGCGCGCGGTGCAACTCCTGAGGTGATGTGGGCCTTCTTCAAGGCGCATCCGCGGCGCAGCTGAGGTCGCGCAGCGGCGGTGACTGACGGCGCGGAGTCCGACATTCCTCACCACCGTGATGCCGTCGCTGCACAGCGCCCCGAACGAGGCGGCGTCGAGTGCGACGACATTCCCCACGACCCAGTTCCCGAAAGAAGCCCTGGTTCGGTGATCTACGCCCTTCCGCGCAATCGTACCCCTCGCCAACGTTATGAACTGATGCCCGCCCTTCGTCTGCCCTCCCCACAGAAACGGCTGCACCTCCCAGCGCTCCTCGCGCTCGGCTGCGCCTTCTCGCTGTTGAGCTGCGGCCGTGAGGTGACGGGCCCGGGTGCCGGCCTCCGGTTCGCGCAGGGCATCACGTTCGTTGCGCAGTTCCCGGGCCCGCTGGCGAACGTGACGACCGGCGCTGGCACGGTCGTCCCGTTCGATCGAGTGCGAGTCGTCCTACGGCGGTCCGACGGCACGGTAGCCATCGATCGCGTCGCGCTCTTCGCCGCCGGTAGCGACAGCGTGCGACTCGATCTCCGCGTTCCTCTGGGCTCGGGTACCTCCGCAGAGGGAGAGCCACTTTCGCTCAACCTCGCCTACGTGAATGCCGTGGGCGACACGGTCTTTCGCGGAGGACCGGTGACCGTCACGGCCCTTCCCGAACGCGCCGGCGAACCGCCGCCACCACCTGCATCCGTTCCGCTCACCTACACCGGCCCGGGCGCCAACGCCGTCAGCGTCGCGATCGCACCGGAGACGCTCACCGTAGTCGCGGGGTCGCCGTTCGCGTTCACCGCGGTCGCTCGCAATGCACAGCAGGCCGTGGTGCCCGCGGCCCCGTTCGTCTTCACCTCGCTCGACACGCTTCGCGCGCGCATCACCGCGCTGGGCGCAGGCGCCGGTACGGCCCGTGACAGTCGAGGCGTCGCGCGCATCGCCGTCGATCTCGCCGCCGGCGGAGCTGCCGACACCGCAGTGCTCGTGGTGCTTCCGCGGCCGAGCGCGCTCTCGGTGGTGTCGGGGAGTGCACAGACCGTTCCGGCGGGCGCGCCACTCGCGGACTCAGTTCGCGTGCGATTGCTCGCGACCGATGGGCTGGCTATCGCTGGTGCAACTGTCACGTTGGCGGTGACCACGGGGGGCGGCACCGTCTCTGCCGGCCCGTTGGTCACCAGTGCGAGCGGACAGGCCGCGTTCACCTGGACCCTGGGCAGCCTCGTGGGCGCGCAGAGCGTGACCGTCAGCAGCGCGGGCGTCCCTGATCTCATCGTCGCCGCCACGGCCGCCGATGCGCCACTGGTGGCGACACAACTCGTGGTCACGCAGGCGATCAACGCGCTTCAGGTCGCGGGAGTGAACACAACGCCCGCCCTCCGTGTCACGGCGCGTGACGCGGCTGGCGTGCCCGTGCCGAGCTTCACCGACAGCGTGACGATCGCGATCGGCGCGAACCCCGGTGGTGCGACGTTGGGTGGAACAGTACGCGTCGCGGCCGTCGCAGGTGTGGCGACGTTCAACTCGTGGAACGTGAGCGCGGTGGGCACTGGCTACACGGTCGTCGCGAGTGCCGCCGGACTGACCGGTGCGACGACGGCCCCGTTCGACGTGGGGGGCGGCGGTGCGGCCCTCGTCACGGTGTTGAGCGGCGGCGGCCAGACGGGATTCGTCTCGCAGGCGCTCGCGCTACCGGTGATCGTGCGCGTGACCGACGCCCTCGCGGTGCCGGTGGCCGGCGTGACTGTGAACTATGCGGTCTCCTCTGGTGCAGGCGCTCTGAGCGGCGCAAGTGCGTTGACCAATGCGGCGGGCAACGCGACGCTCGGTAGTTGGACGCTCGGTGCGACGCCTGGCTCGAACAGCGTCACCGCGACGGTCGACGGCCTCACACCGGTGACGATCAGTGCGACCGGGGTCCTGCCGCCACCGGCGATCGACCTCGCAGTACTCGGCTCGAACATCGTCGGCTTCGAGCGTGCGGGCACGATGAATGTGCGACTATTGCAACCGGCACCTGCGGGCGGACTCACGGTAGCCGTCGTGAGCACCTCGCCGGCGATCCTCTCGATCGCCGTGCCCGGCACCATCGCGTTCGCCGCGGGCCAGACGCTCCGCACCATCGAGGTGAGCGGACTCACGCTTGGTACCGCGACCGTCATTGGCACCGCGCCCGGATACTCGCCAGACACGTTGCTCGTTCCGGTCTCGCTCAACCTGATCAGTCTGCCGCCGACGCTCAACGTGCCGCTCTCGCAGACGCAGTCGCTGCCGGTGCAGCTCTCGTCGCCAGCGCCGGCAGGTGGCGTGGCCGTGGCGATCGCGAGTTCCAACCCTGCGGTCGCGCGGTCACTCGCTGACACCGTCTTCATCGCCGGTGGCGCGCAGTCGGTGAATGCGACCATCGAGGGCGTTGGACTCGGATCAGCGACCTTCACCGCGACGAACCCGAACTTCGCGCTCGACCGCTCGGTGGTCAGCGTGACGGCCGCGCTCAACATCGTCGCGACGTCGGTCGCGCTGAATGGTGGCTTCGGCTCACCGATCACGGTGCGCCTCGAGAGCGGCGGGTCGCCGGTGGGTGCGCCAGTGGGCGGCGTGCCGATCACATTGACGTCCGCGAACGCTGCCTGCGCGGCGATCACGCCCACATCGACGATCGCCGCCGGGCTCGTGAGTGTGGTGCTCAACGTCACGTACGGAGGCTCGGCGCCGCTCCCCTGCACCACTCGCGTCGTGGTGACGGGCCCGGCGGGCTTCACCACCGACAGCATCACGACCAACGTCGCCGCCTTCCCCGTGTTCAATCGCGCCGCGTCGAGCATCGGCTCCGGCTTGCAGCGCAACATCGGTGCGGCGCTGAGCGTCTCGAATCACCCCGGCGTCACGGTGCGCGTGACGAGCCTCGACAGCTCGATCGTGTTCGTCGCACCGAATGTCGCCACGGCGGGCACCGGGTCGTTCGAGACCGCGGTCCTCGCCGGATCGACGGCGATCCCGCTCGTGATCTCAAGCGTCGCGGGGCGCACCGGCGACACGATCTCTGTGCGTCTCGAAGCGCCGGGGTTCACGACGGCGACATTCAGTGTGTACGTCTGGCAACCGGTCGTTCAGTTGTCCGCGCTCGCCGCGACCGCCACGACGCTCTCCGCTGACGATCCGTTCTACGTCTCGATCGGTACGCCGAGCACCCCCACTGGCACATCCATCTTCAGCGCCGACAACGCGCGTCGCGGAGGCGGGCCGCTCACGGTCACGCTCGTCAACGACACGCCGGGCATTGGAACGCTCGTCAGGTCGTCGGGCATCGCTGACTCGATCACGGTCGCGATCGCCGAGGGCGTCAGCAACTCTCCGACGACCGTCGCGCTGGGTGGTGCTGCATTCCGTCCACTCGCTGCTGGCGTGGCGACCGTCCGTACCAGCAGCGTAGGGTTCCGTCCGCTCGCGCTCGCGACAGGCACCGTCACCGTATCGCAGCCGACGATCACGTTGGCGGCCGACTATCTCGGGTCGGGCCTCCAACGCCAGCGCACCATTTCGACGATCGGATCTCCGGCGCCAGTCAACGGTACGCGGATCACGCTCACGGCGGCGCGCACCGGCGTCATACAGTTCGCGCCCAACGCGACCACCGCGGGCACCGACACGCTCGACGTGGTGATCCCGTCGGGAGCAACGTCGACGACGTTCTTCGTTCAGGCCGCGGACGGGATCGTCGGCGACACTGTGCTCATCTCGGCGACGTCGCCTGGATTCGTGTCCGCGGCCGCCGCCCAACGGATCTGGAGCACCGTCTATCAGATCACCGGACTCAACACGACCGGCACACCGTTCACCGGCGACGATCCGTTCTACGTCTCGATCGGTTCGCCGAGCTCGCCGATCGGCACTTCGATCTTCAGTTCTGATGTCCGGCGGTTCGGAGCGGCGCCGTTCGCCGTCTCGGTCGTGAACGGGACTCCGGCCGTCGGCACGCTCGTGCGGACCGCCGGCGTCACCGACTCGACGGTGGTCCCGCTCGTCGCAGGCATCTCGAATACGCCGACTACGGTCGCGACCGGCGGCGTCGCGATGCGCTACCTCGCGAACGGCGTGACCACCGTGCGTGCGACGATCCCGGGCGCCGGAGTACGCGCGCTCGCCGCTGCCACCGTGAATGTCACCGTGAACAGCACTGCACTCGCGATCGCTGCCGACTATGTCGGCTCGGGGCTCCAGCGGGCACGCTCGGTCACGTTGAGCGCAGCGGCGCCGGCGGGCGGTGTGCCGGTCAAGATCACCTCCGACCGACTCGGCGTCGTGCAGTTCGCACCGAACGCGACGACGCTCGGTACGGACTCGATCACCGTCACGATCGCGGCGGGCGCGACGTCGGCCAGCTTCTTCGTGCAGGGCATCGAAGGGATCATCGCCGACACCGTCCTGCTCACCGCGAGCAGCGCCGGTTTCGCGTCCGGCTCCGGAGAGCAACGCGTCTGGCAGGGCGTGATCGAGCTGAGCGGGATCCCCGCCACGCTCACCACGCTTGCAGCGGATGACGTATTCCAAGTGTTCGTCGGCACTCCCAGCTCGCCGGCCGGCACACAGATCTGGATCGGGGACAACATCCGCTTCGGCGCGCCGACACTCGTGGCGTCGATCGTCTCGGGTACCTCGACCGTCGGGCAACTCGTGACCACGGCACGCACTGGCGACACGGTCACCGTGCAACTGCCCGCGGGCGGCCGAGTCTCGCCAACAACGGTCGCGCTGGGCGGCGCGGCCTTCCAGTCGCTCACGACCGGTACGACGATCGTGAGCGCGAGCATCCCGAACTTCCGTGCCGTCGGCACGGCCGCAGGTCAGACGATCACCATCACCGCTCCGGCGCTCGCGTTGACGTTGCCGCCATCGATCGGATCAGGACTCCAGACGACGAACTCCGGAACAGTGAACGCCGCGCAGCACGGCGGCATCAACGTCATCGTGCGCAGCTCCAACCCGGGTCTCGTGCGCGTCGCGCCGTCGGCCGCCGTGGTCGCCACCGACTCGATCATCATCCCGCTCGCGAACGGCACCGCCAGCTTCAGCTACGTGATCGCCGCTGAGGATCAGGTGACGGGTCAGGCGAGCATCACGGCGCGTGCGACCGGCTTCACCGACGCCGCGACGACCGCGACCGTCGTCGCGCCGGCGATCCAGCTCACTGGCGTGACAGCGACGCAGGCGGCCTTTGCGACGGACGATCCGTTCCAGGTCCAGATCGGCGTGCCGGTCGCGAATCTGAGCACGCTCAGCGTCACGCAATCGCGCCGCGCCGGTGCCGCGCCGTTGGTGGTGACGGTCTCGTCCTCGGCCGCGGCAGTAGGCACGCTCGTCACGACCGGCCTCACGCGGGACACGTTGACGGTCTCGATCCCTGCGGGCTCCGCGACGTCGGGTGCGTCCGTGGCTGCGGGCGGCGTCGCGTTCCGTGCGCTCACACCCGGCAGCACGACCGTTCGCGTCACGCACCCGGTCGTGGCGTCGACGATCACGACTGGTGTGGCCGCGGTGACGGTGACGACGCCGGTAGTGACGCTCGCGGCGGTGCCGACCGTCGGCGCCGGGTTACAGGTGGCGACGTCGGGCTCGGTGAACGCGCCTCAACATGGCGGGATCAGCATCGTGGTGCGGAGCGCGGATCCGTCACGTGTTCGCGTCGCGCGCCTCGCGACCGACGTTGCGGCTGACTCGATCATCATCCCGCTCGCGAACGGGGTCACCACCTTCACGTATGTCGTCGCCGGCATCGAGGGCACGACCGGGACGCCTTCGATCACCGCGAATGCTCCGGCGTTCACCGGTGCGACGCAGGTGGCGACCGTTGTCGCGCCGCGGATCGACATCTCCGGGCTCGTGGTCTCGCGCATCTTCAGCGGCGTTGACGATGTGTTCCAGGTGCGTATCGGCGTTCCGGTCGGCACGAACGCCACGTTGAACGTGACGCAGGCGCTACGCGCGGGCGCCGCACCGCTCGTGGTGACGATCACCTCGGGCACGCCATCCGTCGGCGCGCTCGTGACGACCGCCCTCACCGGCGGCACCGTGACGGTGCAGATAGTGGCAGGTCAGTTCGCGTCGGCGACTTCAGTCGCGCTCGGCGGCGTCGCGTTCGACTACATCGCGGCGGGCACCACGGTCGTGACGCTCTCGGCGGGCGCGATCCTGCCGACGACGACGAGCGGCACGGCGACGGTCACGGTCACGCCGTAGGCAGGTCGCGCGCAGGTCATCACACCAGGAAGCTGATGCAACGTCGGGACAGAGTGATCATCGACATCGCGATCGCCGCGCTCGGCGGCATCGCGGTGCTCTTCGCGTCGCTCAGCTGGTACCTCTGGCGCGGCTCGTTCACCGCCGAAGAGGCACTCGTGGGGGGCCTCGCGAGCACGCTCGGCGAACGCACCGAAGCGATGATCCTCGACACGCGCGCACTGCTCGTCGAGTTCGACAGCCTCCCGCAAGCCCGCTGCTCGCCCGCGCACCTGCGCGTACTGCAGAACGCGGCCATGGGACGCCCACACATTCGCGCGATCGGCTACTGGCGCGCCGCTCAGCGGCAGTGCGGCGTCGGCTTCTTGCAGACGGACGCGCTCAAGCCCGCGCGCGCCGACAGCATCTATGCGTCGGGCGTGATCGCGTGGTGGCCCGGACCGCAGACCGAGGTCGGAGGCGTGCAGCTCTTCCTCATGCGCTACGGCGATCACGACGTGGCGATCGATCCGCGCGGCCTTCTCGCCGTGGGGCCGTTGCGGGAACGGCAGGTCGGGCTCTGGGTGGAGAAGTTGCGGCTCGCGTCCGAGCCGGCGGATGCGGACCTTCCCGAGCCGACTTCGCTCCAGGTGGGCCTGACCCTCGACCGCAAGAATGGGCGTGCGATCTCGAGATACTCGCGCGGCGGAGAGATGCCGATCGAAGTCGTCGCGATCGAACCGATCGGGACCTTCTGGAGCCGCTACGCGACGACGCTCATCGTTGGGCTCGGCGTCGGCCTCACGCTCGTCGCCGGCTGGC
>JANOWT010000414.1:0-8604 GCA_031418115.1 Gemmatimonadota bacterium | reverse complement strand
GTGCTCGTGCTCGCGCGCACCGGCGACGACGCGGCGATGATCAAGGCGGTGCCGTGGTCGGTGCTGGTGATGGTCTGCGGCGTGAGCGTGCTGATCGGCGTGCTCGACGGCACTGGCGGCATGGTCCTGTTCACTGACCTGCTCGCCCGCGTCGCGTCGCCGACGAGCGTGAATGGCGTCATCGCGTTCATCACGGGGACGATCTCCACGTACAGCTCGACGTCCGGAGTGGTCTATCCGACCTTCCTGCCGACAGTGCCCGGGCTCGTGGAGCGACTCGGCGGAGGGAATCCACTCGAGGTCGCACTGAGCATCAACGTGGGCGCCGCGCTCGTCGATGTGTCGCCGCTCTCGACGCTCGGTGCGCTCTGCATCGCGGCGTTGCCGGCAGGGCACGAGCCGGCGAAGCTGTTCCGGAGCCTCATGCTCTGGGGGTTGTCGATGACGGTGGTCGGAGCGCTGTTCTGTCAGTTATTCATCGGGTTCTTCGCCAGGTAGCCAACTCTCCGGGAGTCGCCATGCGCAGTGTGTACGCGATCATCATCGCAAGCTTCGTGCTCCATGCACGGCCAGTCCTCGCGCAGACCACCGCCGCGCTGATCGAACGCGCGCGGTCGCTCGAGTTGCCCGGGACGTGGGAGGCGCCTCCCGGCAACGCGCTGGAGCACCAGACAGCCGGTTTCGCGAAGACGCTCTGCTCGAACGTCTTCTTCGCCGGACTCAGCGTATCCGATGCGGCGGCGAACCTCGGCTTCTTCACCGGTCCCGTTGCACCGCGTCGGTTCGTCGTTGATACGGTGGTGGATCGCGCGAAGCAGGAAGTGCGTCTCACACTGCCCAACGGGACCGTGCGGGTCGCGCGCGTCTTCAAACGGCAGGGTTGCATCACGCTGCCGATCGGGAAAGACACTGTGGCCTTCACGCCGACCGATGTGCGGCCCAACCTCCCCGACGCGGCGACCACGGCGTGGCCGATGGGTGACGTGGTGGCGAAGGCACCGTGGCCTGCGGGAGTGGACTCTGCGAAGTTCGCGGCGGCGATCGACGCGGCCTTCGGCGCTGCGGACGCGATGACGCTCGCGCTCGTGGTCACGTACAAGGGCCGCATCATCGGCGAGCGGTATGCGCAGGGCGTAGGTATTCACACACCGCTCGAGAGCTGGTCGATGGGGAAGAGCCTCACCGGCACGCTGATCGGCCGCTTGATCCAGATGGGGACGTATCGCCTCGATCAGCCGGCGCCAATCCCCGAGTGGCAGACCGCTGGCGATCGGCGGCAACGGATCCGCATCATGGACATCATGCGGATGTCGAGCGGGCTGCGGATCCGTGCGCCGCAGGACCCCGACTGGAACGACTCGTTCGGATACCCCGACCATCTCTACCTCTACACGGGTGGCGCGAACAGCTACCAGTGGGCGGCCACGCGGCTGCAGCAGTGGGAGCCGAACACGGTCGGGCGCTATCGCAATGTCGATCCAGTGCTCGCGAGCTACCTCGTGCGGCTCGGGGTCGAGAAGCGTGGGCTCGACTATCACTCGTTCCCACAGCGTGCGCTGTTCGACAAGCTCGGCATCCGTGATGCGATCATCGACACCGACCCGTATGGGAACTTCCTCGGTCAAGGGTACGAGATGGTGGCCGCACGTGATTGGGCGCGGCTCGCGAATCTGTATCTGCAGGATGGCGTGTGGAACGGGGAGCGGTTGCTTCCCGAGGGCTACGTGAAGCACGTAAGCACGCTCGCTCCGGCGTGGGTCGCCGACGGCCGTCCGCAATACGGCGGGGGCTTCTTCTGGGTGAATGGCGATGGCGGCAAGCCGGTGCCGCGCGACTCGTACTCCATGGAGGGCGCGGGCGGACAGAGCGCGACGATCATCCCGTCGCATGGGCTCGTCGTGGTGCGCATCGGCAAGTACCGCGGTGCCGGTGCCGGGGAGCGTGCGCTCGACCGTGGGTTCGAGCTCATGATGCAGGCGGTGAAGCCGGTGCGGTGACGCGCGCGCTTCAATACCCAGTCGTACGGTCGACCTGCCACTTGGGGACCAATCCGTGCTCGAGATCTCCGAGACACTCGATGAAGCCGGCACCCGCGCCCTCGACGGTCGTGAGTCCCGAGATGTGCGGGGAGATCATCACGCGCGGGTCAGCCCAGAGCGGTGAGTTGGCTGGCAGAGGCTCCGACTCGAACACGTCGAGCGCGACCCCGCGGAGGGATCCACGGTCGAGCGCGTCAATGAGCGCCGTCTCTTCGAGCACCGCGCCGCGGCCAGCGTTCAGCAGAACCGCTCCACGGCACGCCGAGAGCAGTTCGCGCGAGAAGAGGTGCTTGGACGCAGGCGTCGACGGGATCACGAGCACGATCCAGTCCGCAGCGCTCACGAGCGACGGGAGCGCGCTCACCGGATGCACGGCGGTGAAGGGTGGTCCGACTGCGCTGCCACTGCGCGAGACCCCGGTGACGGTCACGCCGAGCGCCGCGAGCGCGCCACCGACCGCTCGGCCGATGTCTCCCGTGCCCACCACGAGCGCGCGGGTGCCGGCGAGCCGCGCGAGGTCTCGAGGTGCCCATCGTGCTGCACGTTGCGCCTCCGCGAGATCGCGCAGCTGTTGCTGGAACGCGAACACGCGCGCCACCGCCCATTCGGCGATCATCGGTCCGAACGACTCGCTCGAGCGCGTGAGCAGGATCGCAGGGTCGAGTGCCCCATCGCCGAGCCAGGAGTCGACGCCGGCTCCGGTGCAGTGCACCCATCGCACGTTGCCCATGGAGGTCGCCGCGGGCGGGCGCTTGAAGCCGACGTAGGCCTCGGCCCACGTCAGGTCATCCATGGTGACGTCGGTGTGGCGCGCGCCACGGAACTCGATGTCGGCGCGGCGGGACCGGAGCCACGCGATCACCTCAGCGTGTGCAGCGGCGCCCACGAGCACGCGTCGGGGGCGGAACGGGAGCGAGATGGATGTAGGCATCAGGCGGTGCGCTCGGGGTCGAACGGCGAGAGGACGTCGCCCACGGCGTTGCAGGCGAGGACGGTCGTGAGAATGCAGAGCCCGGGGAAGATGGCGAGCCAGGGCTCGCTCGTCATCGTCGTCTGGGCTTGGTAGAGCATGTTCCCCCAACTCGCGGCCGGCGGCTGCACGCCGACGCCGAAGAAGCTCATGGTGCTCTCGAGCAGGATGCCGCGCCCGATCGCGAGTGTCGTCGCCACCGAGGCCGCGGGGATCACTCCCGGAAGCACATGGCGCAGGACCACGCGCAGTGGCGTCGCGCCGATGGCCCGAGCGCCCTGCACGAAGTCGCGCGCGGCGATCGCGCGCACCTCCGCGCGTGCGACGCGGGCGGTCTCCATCCATCCGACGGCTGCGACGAGCAGGATCAGCGCGGGCACGCCTGGCTGCAGCACGGCCGCCGCGAGCATCAGCAACGGCAGACGCGGGATCGCGAGCACCGCATCGGTGCCGCGCATGATCAGGTCGTCCATCCGCCGTCCCGAGTAGCCCGCCATGGCTCCGAGCGCTACGCCGAACGCGACGCTCACGAGTGCGGAGAGGAGGCCGATCGCGAGCGAGACGCGCGCGCCGAAGAGCACACGCGTGAGCACGTCGCGACCGAGCTCGTCAGTGCCGAACCAGTGTGCGAGCGACGGCGCGGCTCGGCGGTTCGCGAGATCGAGCGCGTCGGTCGCGTACGGTGCGAGGACCGGCGCGAAGATCGCAGCGAGGATGAGCGCGCCGAGGAAGATCGCGGCGACACGCGGTGCACGCTTCACCACCGTACCGGGCGTCGTCATGCGGACTCCCGCAGTCGCGGGTCGATCGCGGCGACGACGACGTCGGCGAGGAGATTCAACAGCACGACTGCCGCCGCGCCAAGCATGAGGAAGGCCATGAGCACGGGATAGTCGCGCTTGCCCAACGCCTCCGTGAAGAGCGAGCCGATGCCCGGCCACGCGAAGACGCTCTCGGTCACGACGGCTCCCGACGCGAGCATCGCGGCGTCGAGCAGCACGACGGTCACGAATGGACCGAGCGCATTGGGCAGCGCATGCCGCAGGAGGATGTCACGCTCGGCGATGCCGCGCGTCCGAGCGGCCCTGATGAATGGCCGCGCTAGTACTTCGCGCAGCGCGCGCCGCAGGTAGCGCGACCAGGCTGCGGCCTGCACGAACGCGAGCACGAGCACGGGGAGCACGAGATGCGAGAGGCGGTCGCCGAGACTGGAGTCGCCGAACGTCGTACGCCCGGAGGACGGCAGCCACCCGAGTCGGTGCGCGAGGAGCAGTTGTAGCAGCAGTCCGAACCAGAAGACCGGGAGCGAGATCCCCGCGACGGCGACGGCGGACGCCGCGCGGTCGAACGTGCGATTCACCGCTGAGCCGACGGCAACGGCGACGGCCAGCAGGAGCGCCACGAGTCCGGCGACGCCGGCGAGTTCGACGGTCGCTGGCAGCCGTTCGAGCATTCGCGTCAGCACCGGACGACCATCGGCGAAGCTCATGCCCCAATCGCCGCGCAAGAAGGCCGCGAGCCAGGATCCATACTGCACGAGGAGCGGCCGGTCGAGGCCGTACGCCTCTCGCAACCGAGCGATGTCCGCTGGACGGACGTTCGGGTTCTCCAGATACGCCGCGAGCGGGCCTCCCGGCACCGCATGCAGCAGTGCGAAGACGATCGCCGAGATGACGAGAAGGAGCGGAACTGCCTGCGCGAGCCGCCGGAGGATGAGACGGATCACGGTCTCACCTCCCGAAGCGCGCGCGCGGTCACGGAGTGCCGATCTCCCACAGGTGCACGTTCCAGAACGGCCCCGCGTTGGTCGGATTACCCGTGAAGTTGCGCAATGTCGCTGGCACTGCGTCGATCTTGGCCGTGTTATAGAGCACGATCTCAGGCGCGAGCTCGGCGATCCGACGCTGTGCTTCGCGCAGCAACGCGTTGCGTGCAGTGGCGTCGACCGTGCGGTCCGAGCGGTAGAGCAGCTCGGTGAGCGCGGCGTCATTCACATAGTTGATGTTCCGTCCAGCGGGTGGTGCGCGATCACCAGCGAAGAAGAGCGTCAGCTCCGGGTCGGCACCCATCTGCCACCAGTGCAGCATCGCGTCGAACTCGCCACTGAACCAGGTGCCGCTGATCGTGGTGCCGTCCATCAGGCGGACCTTCATCTCCACGCCGACCGCGGAGAACGCCTGCTGCAGCGCCTGAGAGACATTCTCCCGGATCGCGAACCCCGTCTGCGTGATCAACGTGAACGTGAGTCGTGTTCCGTCCTTGGTGCGGACGCCATCGGCTCCACGCGCCCAACCGGCCTGGGTGAGCAGGGCGTTGGCGCGCGCGGTGTCGAACGGATACGCGCGCACGTTCGGTTCGTAGGCCGCCGACAGCGGTTGTACGGGACCATTCACGACTTCGACCTCTCCGTCGAGCACGGTACGCACGATCAACTCGCGGTCCACGGCATGCGCGAGTGCCTGTCGTACGCTTACGTCGGCGAACGCGGGGAAGTGGCGCTGGTTGAGCGTCACGTGCTCATACCCATTGCCGACCACATGGTTGAGACGGAGTCCTGACACCTCGCGCAGTTCGCGGACCTTGTCCCACGCCACGAGCGCGACCATGTCCACTTCGCCGGCCTTGAGCTGATTGATCCGTGTGGTGGTGTTGGTCACGAAGCGGAAGAGGATCTGCTTGATCCTGGGATACTCGGCGCCTCGCCAGTGATCGGGGACTCTCTCCAAAAGGATGTGTTCACCAGTGCGCCACTCCTTCACGCGATACGGTCCGGTGCCGAGCGGTGCACGGTCGTAGTCGTGGGCGGTGTTGAGGTCCTTTCCGTCGAGCAGGTGCTTGGGCAGTGTGCCGCGCACGAACTGCAACAGATAGGGCGCGTACACCTCCGTATAGTGCACCACCGCCGTGAGCGAGTCAGGGGTGTCGACAGAGCTGATGCGATCGAACCCGTCCACGCTCTCGGGCTTCCAGTCGCCCTTGTTGATGGCGTCGACCGTGAACTTCACATCGGCCGATGTGTGCGGTACGCCGTCGTGCCAGCGAACGCCGGGGCGCAACTTCCATATGACGTCCATGCCACCGTCGCCCAGCATGCGCACGCCACCGTTCGCGAGCGTGGGCAACTCGGCGGCGAGCACCGGGATGATGTTCATGCGCTCGTCGTTGGTGACGAGTCCCTCGACGACGCAGGACTCGATGTCCTCAAGGATGTGCGTCGCGTAGCGATTCATGGTGTCGGGTTCGCGATCGTAGCCGACGATGAGGAGATCGTTGGTCGGGCCGGTGCGGCGCGGTTCGCCGGAACAGGCGAGGAGTGCGAGGGCCGTGGCGGTGAGGGCCGTGTGCACGATGCGTCGAGCGAGGATCACTTGTCGTTCTCCGTGAGAAGCCGAGTCACGAGCGGCACCGGGATCGACCCCCAGCCGAGCAGGTCGTCGTGGAACGCACGCAGCGAGAAGGGTGCGCCGCGCCGTGCGCGCATGGTCTCGCGAAGGCTGAGGATGCCCTGCGTGCCGAGCCAGTACATGAGTGCGGTCGCGGGGAACATGGAGTTCTTGGTCGCCTCACCGTTCGCCGCGTCGTCCGACATGCCCACGGTGTCGCGGTAGAAGTCGACCGCTTCGGTGTAGGAGTAGACGTGTGAGTGGAGTCGGATGTCGACGATCGCGCGGGCGAGCATGCGCACGCGACTCTGCTGTTCCGCGACGCGCTCGAGTGGCGAGAGGAACCCCAGTTCATCCATGAGATCGGTCGCGTAGCAGGCCCAGCCTTCGGTCATTGTGCCGCCGAGGAAGAGGCCGATGCGGCTCGCGCAGTCCACGCCGGCGATCGTGCCGATCCGTGACCGCGAGCGGTGCGTCGCATGCCAGTTCTGCACATGGTGACCCACGGCGCCGTGATGCACCACATGGTTGAGCGTGATGGTGCTGTTGTTGCAGGCTCGGAGACGCCGCTCCTGCTCCTCTTCGGTCAGCGTGTCATCGACCGGTGTGACCACGTACTCGTAGGTCGTGTATGGGTCGAACGGCGCGGGCGAGCGATAGAAGAGCCAGTAGAGATGCGGCGCCGCGTCGCGGGCCCAGGCAGGGATCGGCGCGTAGCGCAGCGGCCAGTCAGGCCAGTGCACGGCGTCGTGCTTCGACGCATGGGCTCGGCACTCGTCCCATTTGGAGGCGAAGGCGCCGAGGTAGCCGGCCGCGCTGGTGTGATCGTCGGCGAGGGCGGCCTGAAATGCCTCGGGCGTACCCGCGACTTCGCTGATGCCGGCCGCGAGCTCCGCGCGGGCCGCATCGAGCTCGGTCAGAGCGCGCCGCAGGAGCAGGTCGAACGACTCGGTGCACCAGTGGCCGTCGGAGATCAGTGCGTCGAGCGCGACGCCGCCGACGCCGTACTCGTGCTCGCTCGCGACGCGTAGGGTGCCGAGTTCATCGGCGCAGCGAGCAAAGGCGTTCGCCGCGGTCCGCCCAGCCACGCGCACGCGTTCGGCGGCTCGCGGGTCCACGGGTTCTTCCGCGAGCCATTCCGTCAGTCCGCGATCGAAGAGTCTCACCGCTGCGAGACACTCACGACGCGCGCGGTCGATCCACCTCGGTGGCACCCTACCGACGATCACGCCGCGCATGGCCCAGAGGAAGCCCGGGATCGCCAAGAGCCGAGCCTCGAGCGCATCGAGACGCGCGGCGCGAGGGGCGAAGGACCGGATCATCAGCGAGACCGCGCCGAAGATGGCTTCGCCGGTCCAGAGTGCTGGATTGCGGTCGTGAAAGTGGTAGCTGTCGAGCTCGGTCGTGCGGACGGCGAGCACCGCTCCTGCGAGTGCGGCATCGAGCGCGAGTGGATCTGCGGCGAGGGCGCGCCAGTCAGGTCCTTTGAAGCGCGGCACATGCGGTTCGCTGCGTCTCCCGCGTTCGAGCGTCGCCCAGCGCGCCGTCGGTGTGGGGTGCGCGATCAGCAGATCGCGCACCAGACCGCCGAGTTCGGCGATCTCGCGCTGGCGGCCCTCGCGCGTCCAGTCGGGGAGCCGATGGTCGTGAGCGTGCACGCCGGTGAACGTCGCATTGACCGGGTTCCGTTCGTTGTAGTGCGCGAGGAAGCGCTCGATCGGTACGCTCAGGGTGTCCGCTCCGACTCGAGCGGGATCGAGACCCAGCGCCGTTCGCGATACGATCGCTCGACCGCGTTGATCAACTCCTGCACATGCGCTCCGTCCTCGAAATTCCCCTCGTTGCCGGCCACCTCGCCGCGGATCTCCGAGATGAGCGAGCCGACGAGGTTCGCGTAGAAGAGCGATCTCCACGACTCGCGCTTGTGTCCGCCCGGTGGATAGAACCGTTCCGGCACCTCGAGCTCGCGGAACTCGACCGAGTCGGCGCTGGCCGCCTTGAGCGACTCGCAGACGCCATTTTCCTCGACGAGACGGCAGATGAGCGCTCCCTTGCTGCCATAGACGCGCGCCTCGAGCCCCGGGTAGTTCCCCACGGTGACGAAGCTCGTCTGGATGGAACCGAGCGCCCCGTTGCCGAACTCGCCGATAAAGATGTCGCCGTCGTCGATGTTCATCCGCATCATCGTATTCGTCGCGCGGACCATCCGCTC
>JANOWT010000413.1:0-2982 GCA_031418115.1 Gemmatimonadota bacterium | reverse complement strand
GAGGAGCGCTGGGACGCGGCCGTCGGCGCATTCCTCGCGTGGAACAGGGCCCCGATGCCGACGGCCTTTCACTACTACAGTCGCGGTCTGGCCGAGGCGGCGACCATCCTCAAGCGTCTTGGCCAAACGGACTCGTCGATCGTGCTGTTCGAGCGAGCGCTCTCCCTGCCGTCGCTCGCGCGCGGGACCGACTACGAGGCGGGATGGTACTCGGAGGCGTTGCAGATGCTCGGCGAGCTGTACGAGGCGCGCGGCGACCGCGCCAAGGCCGCCGGGTTCTACCGGCAGTACGTGGAGTTACTCGACGGCGCGGACGCGGCGCTGCAGCCGCAGGTCGCGGCGGTGAAGGAGCAGCTCCGGCGGGTCACGTCGGAGCCCGGGGCGCGGCGACCGGCCCCGTGATCGCTCAGGGCGAGACCGGACTCGCTCCACACGTGACCACACACCAGTAGTAGCCGTAGATGATCCCCATCTCGTCCTGACTCGTCAGGCCGAACCGGATCGTGTTCGACGTGGTGTTGTTCCACGTGATCTCGGAGCGGAGTCCGTCTCCCGCACGGAGCTCGATCGGGACGGCGAAGTTGACGATGTCCGGCGAACTCCAACTGTTGGTCTCGAAGACGATCTCGCCCGAACGCGGTCCGCCGTTGATGCGAATCACGAATCGCTCCCCCCGCTCGTGCATGTGCGACGAGAGCATGAACAGGCGAACGTCCTGCGAGAAGGTGAACGTCCGGCTCAGGGTCGTGCGCTGCCCGGGCAGGAGGGAGATGCTGTTGTTCGAGAGGAAGAGCGCCTGGGCCACATTCGTGACGTTCGCGCTGTCGACCGCGAAGAGGTTGGCATAGACCTCGCCCGGCAGCGGCGCGTCGGTGCGGTTGACGTAGTGCGCATTCAGGTCGAGCGCCGCTCCCGCCGGTAGCCGGAGCGCCACTCCGGCTGGCAGCTGCCAGCTCGTCCTCGCGGTCATGGAACCGCCGAAGAAGAGGTGGAATCCCATCGGTTGCATCGCCAGAAAGTCCAAGGAGCCGTCGGGCTTCCTGATGTCACGGATCGAGTCGAACGGCGGCACGACCGAGAGCGGCGTCTCCGGCTGGAACGAATAGAGCACGAAGTGGTGGCTGTTGGCGCGCATCGCGATGTCCACGCGGTTCACGTACATGGAAGCCGCGTTCCCCAGCCGCTTGTACACGAACAGCTCGCGCTCGAACCGCGGCGCCACATCGAACCGATCGACGTGGAGTTGCACGCCCATCAAGGGCGGGGCGGGCGCCACGAATGGCACCACGCTCTGCGAGGTGGTGTCGGAGAGCAGTCGCGTGTCGATCGAGTCGCCTCCACGGGACGCGCCGGCGGCGATCCACCGGCGGATGAACTCCAACTTGCCGACGGTCAGCGGCCGCTCGCCGAGCGGCATGAGCGTCCCGTAGTCGGCGCCATGGTGATCGGGTTCCGCGTTGAGCTTGTGGAGGATGAAGCTCGAGTCGGGCGATCCGGGCATGATGAGTCGCAATCCGTCAGCGCGCGCCGTTGGGTGCCTCGGTGCTACGCCGACCAGTGCATCGAAGGCACGGCCGCGAGTGAGGATCAGCCCCGACTCGCGTGCGCCCTGATTGCCCGCGGAATGACAACTCACGCACTGCGCGTCGAATACCCTGGACTGGATGCGGTTGAAGCTGGTGCCCCCCTCGCCCGGCGAGAGGGAATCACCACAGGCAGCGCCAAGGAGCGCGACGAGCACCGACCGGCAGGCGCGACCTCTCATCGCTTGGCTGTCACTCCGATGAGCGCATCGAGCGCGCCCTGATCCGCGCCGACCAACTCCTTTATCCGCGCCGCATCCACCTCCGCCACGATGATCTCCCCGATCTCCACCTGCACCGCCCTGAAGATCCCGAGCGACCGCATCCCCTCCGCCTGACGCCGATTGTCGTCCGTCGGCGTGACGAAGTGCACCGAGTCCACCTTGTAGCGATGCAGCAGGAAGAGCAGCGTGAGCGTGAGCAGTCTCTTGTTGCGCAATGCGACGTCGAAGTTGTTCTGATCACGCACCGAGAGGATGCTACGCCCCCGACGGTCGAGGATCGCGGCATAGACCACGTTGGCTGCCTTCGCTCCGCGCTCGCTGAGGACCGAGAGTTCGAGCAGCTCGCTCCCCGCCGTGTGCGGCTTGAGCGCGACCTTGAAGGTGCCTGCGACCCCATGACGCGCCCGCCAGCGCTCGAGCCAGTCGGCGAGCAGTTTGGGTGACACCTCGGTCTGCACGAGGTGCTGCTTCTGCGTCGATCCCTCGCCCATCGCCTTGGTGGTGGAGGTGCGACCGGCGATCGAGAGCAGTGCCGCGTCGGCGCGCGGCCCGCCCACGAGCGTCTGCGGCGTGCGATAGCCGGAGTCGAGCAGGCGGAACTTCCGCTGCACCCGTGCCAGCGCGAGCATGCCGTTCTCGCGCAACGACGCCGCGAACTCCTCGGCAGCGAGTCCGTCGATCTGATGACCGCCGTAGGTGATGAAGTTGAAGACGAATCCCATCTTGCCGAGTTCCAAGGGGAACTGCCGCATCTCCTCGTCGTTCATCCCGGTCGTGTCCCAGTTGAACGACGGCGAGAGGTTGTAAGCGAGCATCTTGTCAGGGAAACGCGCGTGGATCGCGTCGGCGAACTTCTTGGCGTCGCCCAAGTGCGCGCTCTTGGTCTCCATCCAGAGCAGATCGGCGAACGGTGCGGCGGCGAGTGACTTGGCGATCGCGTACTCCAGGCCGCCGCGCACCTGGTAATAGCCGTCCGGCGTTTTCACATGCTCGCAGTCCCAGGTGATCGAGAGTCCGAGCGACCGCGCCTTCTCGCGCGCACGATACCAAGGCGCATCCGCGGCGAACTCCAGCCAGGCCGCCTTGGTGATCGGGAGCTGCTCCGCTTCGGCACCGCGCAGGTCGATCGCCGCGGCCACCGCGTCCGCGTAGGTCGACACGCCGGCCTCGGCGCG
>JANOWT010000412.1:0-8141 GCA_031418115.1 Gemmatimonadota bacterium | reverse complement strand
GCATTCAAGATGGCGCGGAAGTGGGGCAAGCTCGAAGGTGGCGTGGCCAAACACGAGATCCTGTCGCTCCGCGGCGCATTCCATGGGCGCCTCTTCGGCACGGTCGCGGCCACTGACCGGCCGCAGTACCGGAATCCGTTCCGGCCGCTCGCCGGCGGGATCCACATCCACGAGCGCGACATGACTGAACTCGCGCGCGTGATCAGCGACGAGACGACGTGTGCGGTGATCCTGGAGCCGGTCCAGGGCGAGGGTGGTGTGCGTGTGCTCGACACCGGATTCGTGCGTGAACTCCGCGCGCTCACTGCCGAACGCAACGTGTTGTTGATCCTCGACGAGATCCAGTGCGGGTACGGGCGCACGGGGACACTGTTCGCATATGAACAGTTCGGCATCACGCCCGACCTGCTCACGCTCGCCAAGCCGATGGCGAACGGTCTGCCGATGGGTGCGGTACTACTCACGCAGCGTGTAGGTGACGCGATGCAGCCGGGCGACCACGGCACGACGTTCGGTGGCGGGCCATTGGTCGCGCATGTGGCGAATCATGTGTTCGACCGCATCAGCGACCCGAAGATGCTCGCGCATGTGGCCAAGGAGGGCAAGTGGCTCGGCGAGCAGCTGATGGCGATCAAAAAACGCTCCCCGAAGGTGCGCGCGGTGCGCGGCCGCGGCTTCATGTGGGGCATCGACGTGACCGATCCGGCGAAGGATGTGGTCGCCCGCGCACTCGATCAGGGCCTGATGATCGTCTCGGCAGGCGACCACACGCTGCGCCTGCTGCCGCCGCTCGTGATGACGCGCGCCGACCTCAAGATCGGCGTTGAAAAGCTCGAGGCGGCGATCGGGTAGTCGATCGCCGCAGGATCGGAGGCACTACATGATCACTTTCGGCTTTGGCTTCGGCGTGATGAGGCCTGGGACATTCGCGCGCTCGAGGAGCCTGTTGAAGCGCTCGACGTCGGTCGTTTCGAACACGGTGACCTCGGCGCGCAATGAACTCCAGATGCGCTCCAACTCGACGAGGCGTTCGCGCGTCGGCGCGGTGAGGCCGGGGTTGCCCTCGACCTGACCGAGCAAGAAGCCGAACTGCCCGTTGATCCCATTGGCGAAGTTGATGATGTCCTGTCCATTGCCAGCCTTGGTCGTCATGCGCGGGTCGAGGTTGTCCGCCTTGGCGGAGAGCTTCTTCCCTTCGAGCGAGATCGAATCGGCCAGCGGTACGTTCGCCGTGCGCGTGATGATGCCAGTCACCTGTGTCCTGAGGTCGCGCACACGAACGACGGCGTCGTGGATCTCACCGATACGTGTGACGAGGAGGTTCGCGATCGAATCCCGTTCGGCGAGAAGGGCAGCGGGAATCGGATCGAGACGCGGGTCCTGGCGCACGTCGAACGCCTGAGTCTGAGTGGTGCCGGATGCGGTCAGGCGCACCTGAAAGCGGCCCGGCAGTACGCGTGCACCACCGCCCGGCGGCGCACCGAAGAGCACGACGCCCTGCAGCGAGGTGGGCGCTTCACGACGCAAGTCCCAGGAGAGGCTGTTGAGACCCGCTCGCGGGGTGAGTCGCGCGGGACCGGTGCCGGTGCGGTTGGAGTAGGTCCGAATCACCACGCCGCGCGCGTCGAGGAACTCGATCGTGACACTCGACGATGAGTCCGGCGCGGCAGCGAGGCGAAAGTGCACGGTCGCACCCGATGGAGGATTCCGGCCGACGCGATTGCCACCACCGCCACCGCCGAAGCCACCACCACCCGGGAGCAACGTCGCCGTGCGCGGTGCGAACAGATGCGCCGCTGCGCGCGCGACCTCAGCCGTCTGCTGACGCAGCGGCGAGATGTCGTCGAGAATCCAGAAGGCGCGACCCTCGGTGGAGGCAATGAGGTCGCCGTGTCGCACTTCGAGGTCCGTCACGGGTGTAACGGGCATGCCGGTGAAGGCCTGCCAGCGCGCACCGCCATCGACGGAGAACCAGGTACCGGTCTCCGTGCCGGCGTAGAGCAGGCCACGCCGCTCGGGGTCCTCGCGCACGACACGCACTGGTTCACCGTCGCGGAGACCGTCGACGTGACGCGTCCAGGTGCGGCCGTAATCGGTGGAGCGGAAGATGTGCGGCGTGGGGTCACCGACGCGATCCTTGCGGAAGGCGATCCAGACGGTGGCGGGATCGAACGGCGAGACCTCGATCTCGTTGACGAGGCCGTCGCCGGCGGCGGGCGGTGTGATGTTGGTCCAGGTCGTACCGCCATCGCGCGTCAGCTGGAGCAGGCCGTCGTCGGTGCCGACGTAGACCGTGCGCGCGTCGTGCTTCGACTCGTGGATCACGATGATGGTGCCGTAGACCTCGCCGCCAGCGCCCTCATTGGTGATCGGCCCACCGCCCCAGCCCTGCCGAGCCGGATCGTCGCGCGTGAGGTCGGGGGAGACGGGATTCCAACTGGTGCCGCGGTCCGTGGTGCGAAAGAGGACGTTGCCGCCATGGTAGATCACGTTCGCGTCGTGCTGCGAGACGAGGATCGGCGCGGTCCAGTTGAAACGGTAGCGCGTGCTGTCGGTGCGCTCGGTGAGGTTCATCGCCGGCCAGGGCATGATGTCGCGCGAGAGGCTGGTCCGCTGGTCGAGCTCGTCGATCAGGCCCTGATAGCAGCCGCCATACACGTAGCGCGGGTCGGCCGCACTCACGCCGATGTTGGCGCTCTCGCAGCCGGCGCCGTTCCACCAGTCGCGCACGCCGATCGCGCCGTCGTTGCTGCGGCTCCGGATCACGACCGACGAGTTGTCCTGCTGGCCACTGTAGAGCTTGTAGGGGAAGTCGTCGTCGACGGTGACGTGATAGAACTGCGCGGTGGGCTGGTTGTCCTGGGTGCTCCAGCTCTTGCCGCCGTCGAGCGAGACGGACGCACCGCCGTCGTTGCCATTGATGAGCCGGTGCGCGTCGGTGGGGTCGATCCAGAGTGCATGGTTGTCGCCGTGCATGGCGTTCACGACGCTGAAGGTGTTCCCGCCGTCGATCGACCGCATGACCGGCGCGTTCATGACCCAGACGACATCGGCGTTGGCCGGGTCGGCGATGACGTTCATGTAGTACCACGACCGCGTCTGGATGAGTCGGTCGCCGGAGAGGAGGCGCCAGCTCTTGCCGGCGTCGTCGGAGCGGAAGAGGCCGCCCTTCTCGGCCTCTACGATCGCGAAGACGCGATCGGGGTTCGCGGGCGAGACCGCGACGCCGATCTTGCCGACGAGGGCGGGGAGGCCCTGCGTGAGCCGAGTCCAGGTGTCGCCGCCGTCGAGAGACTTCCAGATGCCGCTGCCTGCGCCGCCGCTGCGGACGAACCAGGGGGTGCGCTGGTGATCCCAGAAGGCCGCGTAGAGGATGCGGGGGTTGGTCGCGTCCATTGAGAGATCGCTCGCGCCGCTGAAGGCATTCTCGCCCTTGAGCACGAGGGTCCAGGTCGTGCCGCCGTCGCGCGAGCGGTAGATGCCGCGTTCGGCGGTCGCTTTCCAGCGGTCACCCTGCGCCGCGACATACACGACGTTGGGGTCGGTGGGATGCACGCGCACGGCCGAGATCTGCCGCGTGGCGGCGAGACCGACATTGGTCCAGGTGCGGCCCTGATCGGTGCTCTTGTAGACGCCGTCGCCGTAGGTGGAGGATTGGCCGCGGATGGCATGCTCGCCGCTGCCCACGTAGATGACGTTGGCATCTGACGGTGCAACGGCGATCGCGCCGATCGAGCTCGTGCGGAACTGGCCGTCGGAGATGTTGCGCCAGTTGAGACCAGCGTCGTCGGTGCGCCAGAGCCCACCGCCGGTGTATCCGGCGAAGTAGGTCAGCGGCTGGCCAGCGATCCCGGAGACGGCCACACTACGGCCGCCGCGCGACGGACCGATGTTGCGCCAGGTGAGACCGGCGTAGTCGCGCAGCGTGGAGTCGGGCCGCGGAGCGGTGCGGGCCTGGGCGATCCCGAGTGACGGGGCGAGGGCGAGGAGCAGGGAAGGGAGCAGGACAGGGAGTGCGCGGCGCATGTGGTGACGGTAAGAGGGAGGCCGCACGTTGTCCTTGACGACGCGGGGCGTCAAGGACACCGGACGTCAAGGTGCGGCCAAGGCTGGCTCCCCTCTGGTGGGAATGACCGACCGAGGGCAACGTACGCAGTGACCATTCACTCAACGATAAAGTGATCACTCGCTCTACTGCCGTTCGCGCGCTTCTCGGCGCCGGATTCCTGCTCGTCGCAGGCACTGCCTCTGCGCAACGGCGCCCGCGTGCGACGGCGGTTCCCGCAACTCCGCCTCGACCCACGCTGGTCGTCTTCCTCACCGTCGATCAACTCGGGAGCGACTATCTCGAGCGCTATGGTGGCAACCTCACGGGCGGCCTCGCGCGCCTGCGCGACGAGGGCGCGACCTGGATGCGCGGGCGGCAGGATCATGCGATCGCCGAGACCGCACCGGGGCATGCGAGCACCATGTCGGGACGATTCCCCGTGCACACGGGGATCTCGAGCAACTCCCAGGGCGTGAACACGGTGGATGCACCGCTGATCGGCTCGACCGAGATCGGAGCGTCACCGTTCCGGTTTCGGGGCACCACCCTCTACGACTGGATGAAGGCCGCCGATCCCGAAACGCGCGTACTCTCGGTCTCTCGAAAGGACCGGGGCGCGATCCTGCCGATCGGTCGCGCGAAGGTCGATATCTACTGGTACGCGACGAACGGCACGTTCACGACCTCGCGCTACTACCGCGACACGCTCCCGGGCTGGGTGAGCGCATTCAACGCGAAACGCGCACCGCAGTCGCTCGCGGGGAAGACGTGGGCACCACTGCTGCCGGCGGACCGGTACGCGGAGCCCGATACGAATCCGCTCGAGGCGCAGGGTGTGGGCGTCGCCTTTCCGCATGTGCTGTCGACCGATGAAGCGACAGCCACGCGCGATGTGCGCGACTACCCATGGATGGATTCGCTGACCCTGGCGTTCGCGCTCGAGGGGGTGCGCGCCATGGGGCTGGGTGCCACACCCACGCGAACGGACCTGCTCGCGGTCTCGGTTTCGACGACCGATGCGGTGGGGCATCGGTACGGGCCGGACTCGAAGGAGATACACGACCAGATACTGCGGCTCGATCGGTACATCGGTGCGTTTCTCGATTCGCTACACGCGCTGCGCGGGCCAGGGCGGATCATCGTCGCACTGACGGCGGACCATGGTGTCGCCCCATTGCCCGAATGGAACTCGCCTTGGTACCCCAATCACGATGCGCAGCGGGTGGATCCACGGTTGGCGTGGGCCGCGGCGTACAAGGCAATGCGCGCCGCTGGAGTCGACACCGCCGCCGTAGACAGTGACGACGGCTTTCGCGTGCGCGATGCCGAGGCGTTCCGGCGGGCCGGGGTGGAACCCGACGCGATAGCCGCGATCTGGGTGCGTGAGTTGCGACGGTACAACGGAGTGCTGCGCGCCGACCTCGTGCGCGACCTCGCCACTGCCGACACGGTGCATGACGACATCGCACGACGGTGGTCGCATATGCTCCCACTGGACGGTCCGGTGCGCGCCGTGGTGACGCTCGAACCGTTCGCCTACTGGAGAGGCGTCGACTACGCAACGCACGGACAACCGCACGACTACGACACGAACGTCCCGGTGATCTTCTGGGGTCCCGGCATCGCGCGTGGTCGACGCACCGGCACGGCGCGCGTGGTCGACATGGCGCCGACCCTCGCACAACTCCTCGGCGTCACACCGCTCGAGCGACTCGACGGCCGCGTTCTGCCGCTGCGTCCCTGAGCGAACCTCACACCCGCCACACGATGCCAAAGCCACCTGTCACTCTCGAACACCGCGCCGTCGGACGCACCGGCGGCGCGACGAGCATCCTCGGCCTCGGAACGCGCCGCCTCGCCGAAGCGGGGCAGCAGGCGACGATCAAGCTCGTGCGCGAGGCGATCGATGGCGGTGTGACGCTGCTGGAGATCGCACCCGAGTATGGCGACGGACGCACCGAACGGTGGATCGGGCTCGCCCTGCGCGATGGGTACCGTGAGCGAGTGCAGCTGCTCTGGCAATGCTGCGCGCACCGCCGCGACTACAAGTCGGCGATGTTGCAGTTCGAGGCGACGCTAGGGCATCTCAAGACCGACCGCGTGGAGTTCTGGTCGTTCCACGAGATGATCTACGACAACGACACCGACTGGATCTACGACCATGGTGGTCTCGACGCGGCTCAGGAGGCGCGTGAGCAGAAGCGGGTGCGCTGGATCGGGTTCCACGGGGAGAAGTCGCCGCACATCGGGCTCAAGCTGATCGCCCGAGGTTTTGCCTGGGACTTCGCGTGCATGCCGCTCAACCCGTTCGACGCGACCTTCCGCTCCTTCGAGAAGCAGCTGCTCCCCGAGATGATCCGTCGTGGCGCGGCGGTGATCGGTACGAAGCCCTTCGCGGGGGGCGCGATCCCCGCCGGGAAGTTGATCAAGCCCGAAGAGGCGCTGCGCTATGCGTGGTCACTCCCGGTGTCGTCGGTGCTCGTGGGCTGCGACTCGACGGCGGTGCTCAAGAAGACACTCAAGAGTGCCACGGGGTTCGCGGCATTCCACGCGGGCGAGATGGACGCGATGCGACAGCGCGCGAAGCCGACGGCCGGGGACGGTCGATACGAACGCTACAAGACGACGCAGGAGTACGACGGCGCGCCGGGGCTCGTCGCACACGGATTCGTGAAATAGCGGACGAGAGGTGCTGACCAGCGCCATGGTGGTATCATCAGAGACGTGTGGTCGCATGCGCGTAGTACGTTCACCAGCCACCTCGACAAACTTGTCCTCGATCCGTTCGCAGGTCCTGCTCCTCCTGATGCTCGCGACGCCGATCAGCGTGTCGCTCGACGCTCAGGCGATCACCGGGTACACGCCGCAACGTGCCGCCGCGCAGCGCGCCGCCGAGGCCGCGGCGATCGCACGGCCCGATTCGGTGCGCGTGGGCGCACTCGCGCGCGCGCTCGCGGACCGGCCGCACATCGCCGGCACCGCCGCGCAGGCGCGCACACGCGACCTCGTGATCGACGCGCTCAAGGAGGCCGGCATCGAGACCGAAGTGCGTGAGTACCGCGTCTGGTTGCCGCATACGATCGAGTACGGCGTGTGGCGGATCGCACCGGATCCGCGGGAGCTCGACCTCCGCGAAGGACGGATCGCCGAGGACCCGACGACGATCGCGCACCCCGAGTACCCGACCGTGAACGGATACAGCGGCACCGGTGACGTGACCGGTGACGTGGTCTACGTGAACTACGGCCTGATCGAGGACTACGCGCAGCTCGACTCGCTCGGCGTCTCGGTGCGCGGCAAGATCGCCGTCGCGCGCTACGGACGGAGTTTCCGTGGGATCAAGGCGCGCGAGGCGGAGAAGCGCGGCGCGCTCGCGCTGCTCATGTACAGCGACCCCGCTGACGACGGGTACGTGCAGGGCGACGTCTACCCCGAGGGACCGTTCCGCCCCGACCGCGGTGTGCAACGCGGCAGCGTGATGAACGGCGCGGGCGATCCGAGCACACCGGGGTATCCCTCCACCGCGAACGCGAAGCGGATCCCGATCGAGCAGATGCCGGTGCCGCGCATCCCCGTGTTGCCGCTCTCGTACGGCAACGCGGTGGAGCTCCTCAAGGACGTGCGCGGCGCGAGCATCCCGCGCGGCTGGCAGGGTGGACTCTCGTTCCGCTATCACGTGGGCCCCGGTCCCGTGCGTGCGCGGGTGAAGGTCTGGAGCGACTCGGCCACGGCCGCAGTCAAGTCCATCTGGGACACGTTCGGGATCATCCGTGGCACCGACTTCCCCGACGAGGTGATCATCATCGGCGGGCATCGTGACGCATGGAGCCCGGGTGCGGTGGACAACGTCTCCGGTACGGTGAGTGTGGTCGAAGCGGCGCGCGCGGTGGCCGAGCAGATGAAGGCCGGCTGGCGTCCGCGGCGCACGCTGCTCTTCGCGACGTGGGATGCGGAGGAGTGGGGGCTCGTCGGTTCGACCGAGTATGTGGAGGATGATTCGCTGCGTCTCATGCGTGGCGGTGTGGCGTACCTGAATCAGGATGTGAGCGCGAGCGGGCCGAGCTTCGGCGGTGGTGGATCGCCGACACTCCGC
>JANOWT010000411.1:0-1733 GCA_031418115.1 Gemmatimonadota bacterium | reverse complement strand
GGTCGCCGACGAACTGAATGGTCGGCCCCGCGAGACGCTCGGGTTCCGCACGCCCGCGCAGGTGTTCCACCAGGCTGTTGCGTCGATCACCTGAATCTGCCGGAGCGAAGCACCCTTCGAGGTACGCCGAATGGAGCCACTTGATGCGGTCCGTGCACATCCCGACAGCCCACGCGGACCGGAGCTTCGCGACCCCGCAGGCTTCTTCGCGGCGCTGAGAGCCGGCCTACCGTCCGAGTCCGCGCCTGCGGGGACGGAGTGGCACCTGGAGTTCGATATCGATGTGGACGCGACGGGCGCTGTAACACGAGTTGTCGCCAACGCGGTGTCAGATCCCGTCGTCCGTGCGGCGCTGATTTCAGCGCTGATGTCTGCAGCGTTCCATCCGCCGTGGCGCGATCGGGCGCCAGCGGCGGTCTCCGGTCTGCACATGAAGCTCAGCTTTCGCGTTCGCGATCCGCGCGCGCCCACCTAACGGAGGTTGGTGCAGACGGCCGCGTCAGGGAAGCAGGTGGGCGGCCGCGCTTTTTCGTACCTTACGGTTCGGCGCGGCAGCCCACCTGCATCTGATGGAAGCGGCCGCAGCACAACCAAACGTTAGCCAGATGACCGAGCCTCAGCGTGACGCATAGGCGGTGGTGTTTGCGAGCGGTGGCCTGCGTCATCCTCGCGGTGACGGGGGCGCTTTCTGCGTGCGAGCGGTCGCAGCCGACACTGACGGTGTTCAACGCGGCAGCGCTCGGTCCGCCGTTGCGTGACGCGCTGCGTGCATTTGCAGGTGACCCGGCTCGCGTGCTCGTCGCACAGGAGAACGCGCCGAGCCTCGAGGTCATACGAAAGATGACCGAACTCGGGCACACGCCAGACGTCCTCGCCGTGGCGGATGAAGCGTTGCTTCCTGCGCTGGTCGTCCCAGCGCACGCGCGATGGTACGTGCGCTTCGGGACGAACGCGCTCGTGTTGGCGTACGGTCCTCGCGCGCGGTTCGCGGAGGAGATCACCACCGCGAACTGGTGGCGGATTCTGCAGCGGCCCGGAGTTCAGGTCGGGCGGTCGGATCTGCGCGTGGATCCGAGCGGCTATCGCGCCGACATGGTGATGCAACTTGCGGAGACGTTCTACGGCGAACCGGGCCTTACCGCGCGGCTTCGGGCAACGATTCCTGGTCGCAACGTGCGGCGCGCAGAAGCCGATCTCAGTGCCCATCTCGAAGTCGGAGAGCTCGACTACGGGTGGACGTACGAGAATCTGGCTATCGCGCATGGGCTTCGGTACGTGAGACTGCCGGCGGAGATCGACTTGAGCCAGCCGGCATTCGCTGCGCGCTACGCTGCCGCGTCCGTTTCACTATCGGGCCCCGAGGGCCAGCCGCCGCTCGTGTTGCGCGGTGCGCCAATCGTCTTCGCGCTCACGGTTCCCGACCACGCGGCGGAACCAACGCTGGCCTTGGAGTTCGTACGCTTCCTTCTCTCGCCGGCGGGCGCGACCGTCCTCCGACACTCGGGGTTCACGGCGCTGGCAACGCCGGAGTTTGTCGGAGAAGTGCCACCAACGCTGCGCGAGCTTGCGCGCCCCACTGGCTAACGGCAGTTGGTGACCGACGGCCGTCTAGTGTAGCAGGTGGGCGGGCCCCCCATGTCGTAACGTTGGGGACGGTGGGGCCGCCCCCCGGCAATTTATTAAAGCGGCCCCGGCACAACATTACCGTATGCAAGCGCCGACCAACCAAGCGG
>JANOWT010000410.1:0-15242 GCA_031418115.1 Gemmatimonadota bacterium | reverse complement strand
ATGCCCGCACCCACTCCGCTCCACGAATCACGCCTCCTCGGCCGCACGCGCATCCATGCGCTGCAGGCCGGTGGTCAGAGTCTCGACGGCGGCGCCATGTTCGGCGTCGTGCCGAAACCGATGTGGGAGAAGCGGATCGCGGCCGACGAACGCAACCGCATCCCGCTCGGGATGCGCTGCCTGCTCGTGGAGCACGCGGACGGACTCGTGCTGATCGACACTGGGATCGGCAACAAGGAGGACGCGAAGTTCCTCCAGATCTACGCGGTCGAGTCGGAGGTCCAGGGGCATCGCTCGATGCTCAACGCGGCGATCGCCGCCGCGGGCTTCACCGCCGCCGACATCAAGATCGTGATCAACACGCACCTGCACTTCGATCACGCGGGCGGCAACACGATGTTCGGAGCGGGGGGCGTGATCGAGCCCGCGTTCCCGAACGCGAGGTACTTGGTCCACGACGGGGAACTCGCGTATGCCACGTACACGAACGAACGAACGTCGGCCAGCTACTTCCCAAGGAACTGGGAGCCGTTGCGAGCCAGCGGCCAGTTGGAACTCGTCGACGGTCGGTCGGAGCCCCTGCCGGGGATTCACATGCGGCACACCCCCGGCCACACGCCGAACCACCAGAGCATCGTCATCGACGGCGGCGGTGAGACGGCGGTCTTTCTGGGGGACGTCTGTCCGACCGCGTCGCACGTCCCGCTGCCCTGGATCATGGGCTACGACGTGGAGCCGTTGCGGACGCTCGAGTCCAAACGCTCGCTCTGGGCGGACGCGGAGGCAGGCGAATGGCTCGTGGTGTTCGAGCACGACGCCACCACCGCCTGGGGGCGGATCCGCCGAGGGGCCAAGGCCCATGAGCTCGTCCCCGCTTGACCGCGACCGCTTGACCTAACCCTACCGCCCGTCTAGCTTTGGCGGACAATCTAGCAAAGTGGGTGAGCAACAGCTCGCCCCACCCTCTGGCCGCCGCTCTCACGAGCATCGTGCTGCAGGAGTCCGAAGCATCCGACCCCGCGGCGAGTGAACGCCGCTCGGGGGTCGTTGGCTACGCGGGCTCCGTCAAATGGGGTCCGCGTTTCTGTTTTCCTCTTCGTCAGGAGTCGTCGTATCCAGGACACCACCAAGCGGGGCCCGCGCATCAACCGGCAGATCCGAATCAGCCCGCTCCGTGTCATCGGCGCTGATGGAGCTCAGCTGGGAGTGATCGAAGTCGATGTGGCCCTGAACATGGCGGCAGAAGCCGGGCTCGACCTGGTCGAGGTCGCGCCGCTGGCCCGGCCCCCGGTCGTCCGGATCATGGACTACGGGAAGTACAAGTTCGAGCAGGCGAAGCAGGCGCGGCAGGCGAAGAAGAAGCAGCACATCATCCAGCTGAAAGAAGTGAAGTACCGTCCCGGCATCGAGAAGCACGACTTCGACACGAAGACCAATCACGCCCGGTCATTCATCGGAGACGGCAACAAGGTGAAGGTGACGTTGATGTTCCGTGGCCGGCAGATCGCGCATCCCGAGATCGGCATGGCTGTGGTGGAGCGGGTCGCCCAGACGCTCGCCGACGTCGCGAAGGTGGAGACGCCGGCACGACTCGAAGGGAAGGCCCTCACGATGATCCTCACGCCGAAATAAAGGACAAGGCGGACCAATGCCGAAGATGAAGACCCACAAGGGCGCCAAGAAGCGCTTCTCAGTCACCGCGAAGGGCAAGGTGCGTCGGCTCAAGGCCTACAAGAGCCACATCCTGACCAAGAAGACCTCCAAGCGGAAGCGCAATCTCCGCCGCCCCACGACCGTTAAGACCAACGGCGAAGCGAAGAACCTCAAGCGCCTGTTGCAGGCATAGGGAGAGCCGACCATGACACGCGTCAAGTCCAACGTCGTGCGCCTCAAGCGCAAGAAGCAGATCATGAAGGCCGCCAAGGGCGCCTTCGGTGGCCGCTCCAAGCTCTGGAAGGCCGCAAAGGAAGGCGTCGAGAAGGGCTGGATCTATGCCTATCGCGATCGCAAGAACAAGAAGCGCGAGTTCCGGAAGCTCTGGATCATGCGCATCAACGCCGCCGCCCGTCTCAACGGGATGAGCTACAGCACCTTCATCAACGGCATGCAGACGGCCGGGATCGAAGTGGATCGCAAGATCCTCGCTGACATCGCGGTGCGCGATGCGGCCGCGTTCACGCTGATCGCCGAGAAGGCGCAGGCGGCGCTCAAGAAGGTGTGAGGTGTGAGGTGTGAGGTGTGAGGTGTGAGGACTGAGGGCGGCGGGTGGCGAAGATATTCGCTGCCCGCCGCTTCGCCGTCCGACGACGCGCGCACCTCCACGACCGCTTAACTTTCCCCACGTTCCACCACCTCCCTTCTCACACCTGTTGTCCGTGACCCTCGCTGAGTTCATCGCCGCACTCGATCTCCTTGCCGCCGAAGCGCCAGCGCGTATCGCCGCGGCCGCCGATCTCGAGGCGTGGACCGAGGTGCGCAACGCCCTCGTCGGCCGGCAGTCCGGGCGGCTCACCGACATCATGTCGGGACTCGGCGCCCTCCCCAAAGAGGACCGTCGTGAGGCCGGGCAGCGCGCGAACGCCGTGAAGGTGGTGATCGACGACGCGCTCGAGTCGCGCCGCGGGGAACTGGCCGCCGCCGCGCCCGCGACCGGTCCGTCGATCGATCTCAGCATGCCTGCGCGCGGCCGCTGGAAGGGCACGGTGCATCCGGTCTCGCTCGTGATCGACGAAGTCGTCGAGATCTTCCGTGAACTCGGCTTCACGATCGCCCTCGGTCCCGAGGCCGAGCACGCCTGGTACAACTTCGGCGCGCTCAACTTCCCGGACGACCATCCGGCGATGGACCTGCATGACACGTTGTACATCGGTGAGGAGCAGGTGCTGCGCACGCATACCTCGCCCGTACAGGTCCGAACGCTGCAACAGTATCCGCCACCGATCCGGGTGCTCGCTCCGGGGAATGTCTACCGTCGTGACTTCTTCGATCCATCGCACGCACCAATGTTCGCGCAGATCGAGGGACTCGTCGTGGACGAGGGTGTGAGCTTCGCCGATCTCAAGGCGACGCTCTCGCACTTCGCGCGCCGCTTCTTCGGCCCGACGACCAAGACGCGCTTCCGCCCCAGCTACTTCCCGTTCACTGAGCCGAGCGCGGAGATGGACGTGCAGTGCGGCGTCTGCTCGGGCTCCGGGTGCAGCGTCTGCAAGCAGTCGGGTTGGGTCGAGATCCTCGGCTCCGGCATGGTGCATCCCGCGGTGCTCGAGGCTGCCGGCCTCGACAGCGAGCGCTACACGGGGTGGGCATTCGGCATGGGACCAGCGCGCACCGCGATCTCGCGGCATGGGATTCCCGACATCCGCATCCTCTACGATTCGGACGTCCGCTTCCTGGACCAGTTCGCATGAACATCTCACATGAGTGGCTCTCCCGGTTCGTCCCGCACGGACGCGATGCCGCAGAGGTGCGCGATCTGATCACCGCGCATGTCGCGACGGTCGAAGGGTTCGAGCGCCTGCGCGCGGACCTCGAGGCGTTCGTGGTCGCCCGCGTCGTCGAGAGCGAGAAGATCCCCGATACCAAGCTTTCGTTCAACAAGGTCGACGACGGCAGCGGCACCTTGCTCGAGGTCGTCTGTGGAGCGCCCAACGTGACCGTGGGGGCGACGTACCCGTTCGCCCGCTCCGGCACGACGATGCCCGCTGGCTTCAAGATCGAGAAGAAGAAGATCCGTGGCTTCACCTCCAACGGCATGCTCTGCTCGGCGCGCGAGCTGGGACTCGGTGAGGAACATGACGGCATCCTCGCGCTCGACACCGATGCGGCGCCGGGAACGGCGCTGCTCGAGGTGCTCCCGCTCGGTGATGTGCGGCTGGTGATCGACGTGCTGCCGAACCGGCCGGACCTGCTCTCGCACTTAGGGGTCGCACGTGAGATCGCCGCGCTCACCGGCACGGCGTTGCAGCGGCCGGACGAACTGCGCGCGCTCTCGACCGCGTCGCTGGCGCTGGCGCCGGCGCGTGGTGTCGACCACGTGAAGGACTCGGGACTCGACGTCCGGATCGACGACGTCGCCGACTGCCCCCAGTACGGTGCGGCGATCATCAGCGGACTCACTGTGGGGCCGAGCCCGGACTGGCTCAAGGCCTGCGTGGAGTCGGTGGGTGGACGCTCGATCAACAACATCGTCGACGCGACCAACTACATGCTGCACGGGTTCGGCCAGCCCGTGCACGCATTCGATGCGACGAAGATCGGTGGCGACGCGATCGTCGTCCGTCGGGCGCGCGCGGGCGAGACGCTGGTCACGCTCGACGGCGCCGAACGTAAGCTCGATCCGTCGATGCTCGTCATCGCGGACGGTGCGGTGCCAATGGCACTCGCGGGCGTGATGGGCGGTCGCGCGAGCGAAGTGACCGATGCGACGACGAAGGTCGTGCTCGAAGTCGCACTGTTCGCACCGCGCGTGGTGCGCACCACACGCCGGCGTGTCGGCCTCTCCACTGACGCGAGCTATCGATACGAGCGCGGGATCGACGCGGCCGCGGTCGGGCAGATGCTCGCGCTCGGCGCCGCGCTCCTGGCGTTCGTCGGAGGGGGGAGCGTGGACGCGCTGTTGCATGCGGGAGCGGCGCCGGTGGCGCGGGCCAAGGTGACCATTCGACCCGAGCGCGTCGCACTCCTGCTTGGTGAGCCGGTCGGCGGCGACGAGATCCGTCGTCTGCTCGAGTCGATCGGGTTCGCGTGCGAGGCCGGTGCCTCGAGTGCACTCGTCGTGACGCCGCCGAGTTGGCGGCACGACGTCGCGCGCGAAGTGGACCTGATCGAAGAGGTCGCGCGACTGCGGGGCTTCGATCGTCTGCCCGACACGCTGCAGGGCGCTCGTCCCGGCACGGTGCCCGATCATCCGCTCTTCACGGCGTATCGCCGCGTGCGCGACGCACTCGTCGCTGAGGGGCTGCATGAGGTGCGTCCGCTGCCGTTCACGTCGGGGCGTGATGCCGGCACCGACGGTGCGGACCTGGTGCGAGTACAGAATCCACTCGCCGAGGACGAGCCGTTCCTGCGCCAGTCGGTCCTCGACACGCTCGCGCGACGCGCGGAGTACAACCTCAATCGCATGCAGGGCGATCTCCGCTTCTTCGAAGTGGGCACGACCTTCACGGCTCAGGGCAAGGCGCTCCCTCGCGAGGAACAGCACGTCGGAGTGCTGGTGATGGGTGCGCGGCGGCCGGTCCATTTCACTGAGGCACAGCCGCCGGCCTTCGACGCCTGGGACGCGAAGGCGCTCGCGCACACGGTCGCCGAGGCGGCGTTCCCGGGCGCGGATATCTCCATGGTCCCGGGCGAGTCGCCGGTGCTCTGGCGGGTGCAGGCCGGGGGAGTGGTGGTTGGGGCGGTGAGCAGACTGACGCTCGACGCACCGGTATGGGCGAAGCCCGCGTTCGGCGTGGAAGTCCTGCTGGGCGAGATGCCGAGCACGCCGATCGCGGCACGCGGCCAGCATGCGCACGCAGCGGGGCCCGCGCGGTCGCACGCGAACGAGCCCGTGCGGTATCGCGCGCTGTCGGTGACGCCGACGGCCGAGTTCGACCTCGCGCTACTCGTACCCGACGCGGTATTGGCGGCGCAGGTGGAGGAGGTGCTTCGCACCGTGTCGGGCGCGCAGCTCGAGCGGTGCGAGCTGTTCGACGAGTTCCGCGGTGCCGGCGTGCCGGTCGGTACGCGGTCACTCGCCTGGCGATTGACGTTCCGACACCCGGAGCGCACCCTTCGCGAGAAGGAGATCGAGGGACGGCGTACGCTCGTGCTCAAGACTCTGGAGGCACAACTCGGTGTCCGACCGCGCACAGTCTGAGTCCGACTCGGTACTCGC
Organism: Gemmatimonadota bacterium; assembly: GCA_031418115.1. Lineage (GTDB taxonomy): Bacteria > Gemmatimonadota > Gemmatimonadetes > Gemmatimonadales > Gemmatimonadaceae > Pseudogemmatithrix. The sequence continues at coordinate 9,367 of JANOWT010000410.1, read as the reverse complement.
GTTCCGCGAGCTCGAGCAACTGGTCCGCAACCTCGGGGAGGAACTCTCGACCTTCCGTCGACGGGCGCACCTCGCCGAGTCGCGTCTCAAGGCGCTCGGCAACTCCAGTGCTGGGGACGGAGTGGCCGAGGAGCGGGTCTCAGCGCTCGAGGCCGAGAACGCGCGGTTGAGGGCGCGTCTCGAGCAGGCGAGCGCGCGAACGCGCGCGATGCTGGATCGAGTCCGGTTCCTGCGTCAGCAACATGTCCTGGGGGGAGAGCCGTGACCGTGCACTCGACGCGCATCCGGATCGTGGGAGAGGAATACACGATCCGATCGGACGTTCCACCCGAGCACACGAAGGCGATCGCGGCGCACGTGGATGCGGCGATCCGGCGGGTGCTCGAGAGTCCGGCGATCACGGATCCCGGAAAGGCAGCGATCCTCGCGGCGATGTCGATCACCGATGAACTCTTCCGCGAACGTGCGGCCCAGGATGCGCTCAACGCCGAGATGCAGAGTCTGTCGGGTGAGCTTCGTCGTTGGCTGCCGCCGGGGAAACGCGGCGAGCCCGCGGGCTGATCAGCCCGCGCGGGGGCGTTACTCGCCGATCACCTGACGCACGGCCTCGGAGAGCGACCGCACCGTGAACGGCTTGAGGAGGAACGCGATCCCCAACTCACCGGGCACCGTCTCGCGCATCTCCGACTCGGAATAGCCGCTCGAGAGGACGGCGGGGAGGTCCGGCCGCAGAACGCGCATGGCCGTGAGTGCCTCCGCGCCATTCATCCGCGGCATCGAGAGATCGAGCACCACCAGTCGCCAGCGCGTGGGATCGGCCCTGAACGCCTCCACCGCGGCTTCTCCGTCCTCACACCGCGTGACCGTCAGTCCGACGCGTTCGAGCGCCCGCGCGGTCACCGCGCGTACGGCGGGCTCGTCGTCGGCGACTATGGCCTCGCCCTCGCCGTGCCACGCGAATGGACGGGGCCCGCTCTCGGGCTCCTCTATACGCGATCGATCTCGGGGAGGGCGGCTTTCCGTCACGCGTTCAATACCTCACGCGGCCTCACAGAACGCAATACCTACGCTGTCTACGTATCGCCGTGCGCGCGTATGGTGAAACAGGAATCGTTGCGTTTGTTGGTGGGTCCACGTAGGTTCACGACGAGCAGGTACGAAGGCCCGTAGGTGTAAGCGCTCCCGTCAGTTACCCCGTCCCGTCCCGCGCCCCACGTCGGCGCCAGACCGGCCGGCCAGCTGCCGGAGAGCGATCGCGCAGAACGGGCCCGAGTGCTTTCCTTCGTTACGCGGTCTTGACCGGCCGCCTTCGCAATAGAGTGTCAACATGGGAATCGAGCTGGCCATCGCGATCGCGATAGGCGCAACCCTCGTGGTCGCCTCTCCGATCGCGTTCGTGTTAGGTCGCCGGAAGGGACAGGCGGCAGAGGAAGCCGCCCGGCGTGCTGCCGGTGACTCGGCGGGGCAGGTCGCCAAGCGCATCGTCTCCGAAGCGGAACGGGAGGCGGAGTCGTCGAAGAAGCAGGCGCTGCTGAGTGGCAAAGAAGAGTTGATGAAGGTGCGCGAGGCCTGGGAACTCGAGGCACGCAAGCGCCGTGAAGAAGTCGAGCGCGAGGAAAAGCGTGTCCTCGAGCGTGAGCAGCAGCTGGACAAGAAGGTCGACCTCGTCGACATCAAGGAGCGGGATCTCGGCCGCCGGGCGAGCGAGCTGGGCCGGCGCGAGAAGCTCCTCGAGGAGCGTCAGACCGAACTCGACGGGCTCGTGGGTGAGGAGCGCCGTCGTCTGGAGCAGCTGGCCGGGCTGAGCGCCACGGAAGCCAAGGCCGAACTCATCAGGCGCCTCGAAGAAGAAGCCCAGGCCGACGCCGCCAACCGCATTCGCGAGATCCGCGAGTCCGCCAAGCGCAACGCCGACCGCGAGGCGAAGAAGATCGTCTGCCTCGCCGTGCAGCGGATCGCCGCCGAGCACACGGCGGAGATCACCGCCAGCGCGGTGGCATTGCCGAAGGACGACATGAAGGGGCGCATCATCGGACGCGAAGGGCGCAACATCCGCGCGTTCGAACTCGCGACCGGTGTCGACGTCATCATCGACGACACGCCCGACACGGTGGTGGTGTCGTGCTTCGATCCGGTGCGGCGCGAGGTCGCGCGACTCGCGCTCGAGAAGCTCGTCGCGGACGGGCGTATCCACCCGGGGCGCATCGAGGAGGTCGTCGAGAAGGCGAAGAAGGAGGTCGAGGCCGGCATCATCGAGACGGGCGAGCAGGCGGCGTACGAAGTGGGTGTGCATGGACTGCATCCGGAGATCATCAAGCTGATCGGCCGCATGAAGTGGCGCACCAGCTACGGACAGAACATCCTCTTCCATTCCAAGGAAGTCGCCTTCCTCGCCGGCATCATGGCCGCGGAACTCGGGCTCGACGTCGCGATGGCCAAGCGTGGCGCGCTGTTGCACGACATCGGCAAGGTCCTCACGCATGACCACGAGGGGACGCATGTGCAGTTGGGCGTGGAGGTCGCGACCAAGTACGGTGAGCACCCGCTCGTCGTGAACTGCATCGCCGCGCACCATGACGATGTGCCGCATGAGAGCGAGGTGTCGGTGCTCGTGCAGGCCGGCGACGCGATCTCGGGCTCGCGCCCGGGGGCGCGCCGCGAGGCGTTCGAGACGTATGTGAAGCGACTCGAAGGGCTCGAGAAGATCGCCGCGAGCTACAAGGGTGTCGATCGCGTGTTCGCGATCCAAGCGGGACGAGAGATCCGCGTGATCGTGAATCCCGACACCGTCGACGACAACCGGATGGCCTCGCTGACCGAGGAGATCGCGCGCCGCGTCGAGTCGGAGCTGCAGTACCCGGGCCAGATCAAGGTCGTCGCGATCCGCGAGATGAGGTCATCGAACATTGCCCGCTGAACTGATCGATGGCGTTGCGATCGCGGCGCGGGTGCGCCAGCGCGTCGCTCGGGAGACGGCAGAACTCAAAGCGCTTGGTGTGACCCCGGGGCTGACCGCGGTGCTGGTCGGAGACGATCCTGCCAGCTCCGTGTACGTGGCGAGCAAGGAAAAGGCCTGCAGAGAGGCCGGCATGAACGGCGACTCGATCCGCCTGCCCGCGCAGACGTCCGAGTCCGACCTGCTCGCGTTGATCGACCGGCTCAACGCTGATCCTGGCGTGCACGGGATCCTCGTCCAGATGCCGCTCCCGAAGCACATCGACAGTCAGAAGGTGATCCGCCGGATCGCGCCGGGCAAAGACGTGGACGGCTTCCATCCGTTCAACGTCGGGAAGCTCTTCACCGGGGACACGGACGGCTTCGCACCCTGCACTCCGGCCGGTGTGCAGGTGATGCTCGCCGAGGCCGGCGTCGAGACCGCGGGCAAGGAGGCGGTGATCCTCGGACGCAGCAACATCGTCGGCAAGCCGATGGCGGCGCTGCTGATCCAGAGCGGCAAGGGGGCGGACTGCACGGTGACCATCTGCCACTCGCGCACCAGGGACCTCGCGTCGCACACGCGTCGCGCCGACATCCTCATCGCGGCGATCGGCCGACCCGAGATGGTGACCGCCGACATGGTGAAGCCCGGTGCGGTGGTGATCGACGTGGGTATCAACCGCGTCGATGACCCTTCTGTGCCGAAGGGCTACCGGATCGTCGGCGATGTGAAGTTCGACGACGTGCGACGCGTCGCGTCGAAGATCTCGCCGGTCCCCGGGGGCGTGGGGCGGATGACGATCGCGATGCTGCTCGCCAACACGGTGCGCGCGGCCCGCTTGCGCCACGAGGCCGCGGCCGGCGCGTGAGCCACGCTGGCGCCACCTCCGCTGAGGCGCTCACCGTCCACGCACTCACGAGTGCGGCGAAGGACGTGCTGGAGGGCGCATTCCCGAAGCTGTGGGTGCGCGGCGAGGTGTCTGGCTACAAGCAGTATCCGAGCGGGCACTGGTACTTCACGCTCAAGGATGCCGAAGCGCAGATCCCCTCGGTGGTGTGGAAGGGGAGCACTTCGCGGATCCGCGAGAAGGTCGAGGACGGTCTGCAGGTGCGCGCGTACGGCCAACTCACGGTCTGGCCCGCGAGCGGCAAGATGCAGTTCGTCGTCACCGCGATCGAGGCCGACGGCGAAGGTCTCTGGCAGAAGCGGTTCGACGAGACCAAGGCCCGGCTCGAGAAGGACGGGTTGCTCGACCCCGCACGCAAGCGCGCGCTGCCACGCTTTCCTCGCACGGTCGCGGTCATCACGAGCTCTGAGGCGGCGGCCCTGCGCGACGTGATCTCCGTGATCGGCCGACGGAACCCCGGCGTGCATGTGGTCGTGATCCCGGCGGCGGTGCAGGGGGAGGCCGCGCCCGCGTCACTGCTCGCGGCGCTCGATCGACTCGCGCGCTGGGTCGAGGGCGGTGCCGAGTGGCGCGGCGTTGCGATCCCGCCGCCGGAGGTGCTGATCATCGGCCGCGGCGGTGGATCGCGCGAAGACCTCTGGGCGTTCAATGACGAAGCGGTCGCGCGCGCCATCGCCGCCTGCCCGGTGCCGACGATCTCTGCCGTGGGCCACGAGACCGACGTCAGCATCGCCGACCTCGTCGCCGACCTGCGCGCGGCGACGCCGAGCGTCGCTGCCGAGCATGCGGTGCCGGTGCTCTCGGAGGTGCGCGACCTCGTCGCCCAACTCGCGGGGATGATGGCAGACGGCTTGCAGGATCGGATCGAAGTGGGCCGTCGTGATCTCGACCGACGCGCCGACGCGCTCGCTCGGCGCGCGCAGCTGGTGGTGGAGCGGCGTCGCGCGCGGGTCGACCGGGTCGCCGCGCGGGTCGCGCAGCAGGGGCAACGAGTGGTCGAGCGGCGCCGCGGGCGCGTCGAGACGCTCGGGGCCATGCTGGAGGCGCGCTCACCGCTCGCGGTGTTCGCACGGGGATTCGCGGTCGCCAGAGGCATTGACGGCGCAACTTTGGCACGTCGGGATGCGTTCACAGCGGGAACCCCTTTCGACCTCCTGCTGCGGGACGGGCGCGTGCGGGCCACAACCGTATCGGTGCACGCCGATGCTCCCCATTTGCGGACGGACGTATGACCTTCGAACAGACACTTTCTCGGCTCGAACAGATCGCCGCCTCGCTCGATCGGGATGACCTCCCGCTGGAGGATGCGCTCAAGCTGTTCGAGGAGGGCATCACGCGGCTGCGCGAGGCCTCGGCCGCGCTCGCGGACGCGGATGGGAAAGTGCGTACCCTGATCGAGCAGTCCGACGGCGTGTTCGAGGCGAAGGGATGAACGCGACCGGCCTTTCGCCGATCGACTTCGCGCTCGACCGCGCTGCTGTCGCGCGGTCGCTGGAGCGACTCGTCTCCGAGAAGCTGGCGGACGACACCGGACCGGTCGTCGACGCGATCCGCTATGCGCTCGCCGGCGAGGGGAAGCGCCTGCGCGCGGTCCTCGTGATCGAGGCGTACCGGGCAGCGGGTGGGACCGGCGATGTGAGTGCGCTCGCGGCTGCGGTCGAGGTCGTGCACGCGTATTCGCTCGTGCACGACGACTTGCCCTGCATGGACGACGACGATGTACGCCGCGGCCGACCGACGGTGCACAAGGTCTTCGGTGTGGCGGCGGCGACCGCTGCGGGGATGGCGATGGTGCCGCTCGCCGCCCAGGCGGCCGACGATGCGGCAGTGGGGCTGGGGCTGCCACTCGAAGTACGTGGCGCGATCGTCAGGACGCTCATGCAGGCCTCTGGCGCTGGTGGCATGATCGGTGGGCAGCTCCTCGATCTCGAGGGCGAGGGACTCTCGCTCGACCTCGCGCAGCTCGAGCGGATCCACCGCTGCAAGACGGGGGCGCTGATCGAGGCTTCGATGCGCCTGGGGGGCCTCGCCGCACGGGCGACGCCGGCCATGCTCGCGGCGTTCGGTCGCTACGGCGCCTCCGTCGGCCTCGCGTTCCAGATCGCCGATGACGTGCTCGACATCACGGCGACGACGGGCGAGTTGGGAAAGACCGCAGGCAAGGACCTGCAGTTCCGCAAGAGCACGTATCCCGCTCTCCTGGGCATCGCCGGCGCGACGGGGCGGGCGGAGTCGCTGGTGCACGAGGCGTGTCAGGGATTGCAGGACCAGGGCGCGCTCACGCCGCAACTCGAGTTCCTCGCCCGGTTCGTCGTGGCCCGGCGCTCGTGAACGTGGCGACCTATCTTCGTATGTCCTCCAACCCCTGTTGCACATGAGCATGCTCGATCGCGTACAGAGTCCCGCCGACATCCGGTTGATGACCCCGGAGGAGAAGCGGCAGCTGGCGCAGGACGTGCGCGACTTCCTGATCGAGACCTGCTCGGTGACGGGCGGTCACATCGGCGCGGGACTCGGTGTGGTCGAGCTGACGATCGCGCTCCACGCCGCGTTCGATACGCCGCGCGACCAGCTCGTGTGGGACGTGGGGCATCAGGGCTATCCGCACAAGGTGCTCACGGGTCGCAAGGACCGGATGCACACGCTGCGCCAAGAGGGGGGCATCTCGGGCTTCCTCAAGCGGACCGAGAGCGAGTACGACACCTTCGGTGCCGGGCATGCGGCGACGTCGATCTCGGCCGCCGTCGGCATCGCCGCCGCGCGTGACCTGAAGGGCGAGACGTTCAAGGTCGCGGCGATCATCGGCGACGGATCCCTCGGCTCGGGACTCGCTTATGAGGCGCTCAACAACGCCGGAGCCAACGAGCGCGATTTCATCGTCGTGCTGAACGACAACGAGATGTCGATCGCGCCCAACGTGGGCGCCATGCACAAGTACCTGACGCGCGTACAGCGCAACCCGATCTACAACCGCCTGCGCAGCGCGATCGGCGACTGGGCCGACCATGCGACCGGCGTGTTCAAGGATGCCGGTGCGATCGTTCGGCGCTGGGAGGAGTCGGTGAAGGCGTTCCTGACGCCCGGTGTGCTCTTCGAGGAGCTCGGCTTTCGGTACTTCGGCCCGATCGATGGGCACGACATCGAACAGATGATCGAGACGTTCCGCGCGGTGGCCGAGTTCAAGGGGCCGCGTCTCGTGCATGTGATCACGACCAAGGGCAAGGGATTCCCGGCAGGAGAGCACGGCGAGAAATGGCATGCGCTGCCGCCCGGACATGATCCCGCGACGGGAAAGCAGCTCAAGGTCTCGACCGCGAACCCCAACTACACCGCGGTCTTCGGCAAGGCACTCGCCGAGATCATGGACGCGCAGGCGAACGTCGTCGCGATCACCGCGGCGATGCCCAGTGGCACCGGCACCGGGATCATCGCGAAACAACATCCCTCGCGGTTCTTCGACGTCGGGATCGCCGAGGGCCACGGTGTCACGTTCGCGGCGGGCATGGCGACGCAGGGCGCCCGTCCGGTGGTCGTGATCTACTCCACGTTCCTGCAGCGCGCCTACGACAGCATCATCCACGATGTCGCGATCCAAGGGTTGCCGGTGATCTTCGCCATGGACCGCGCCGGTCTCGTGGGTGAGGATGGCGAGACGCATGCGGGTGTGTATGACATCGCCTACATGCTCGCGGTACCGCACATGACGGTGACGGCGCCGAAGGACGGCACCGAGCTCGTCGGGTTGCTCAAGACTGCGGTCGCACACGAAACAGGGCCGTTCGCGATGCGATACCCGCGCGATGTACCTCCAGACGTGGTGCCGCACTCGAAGGATGTGCCAGCCGTTCCGTACGGCACGTGGGAGGTGCTGCGGCGCGGTGAACGCGTGGCGATCCTCGCGACGGGCACCATGGTCGGCGAATCGCTCAAGGCGGCTGACCAGCTGGCTGCCGAGGGACTGCAGGTGACGGTCGTGAACTGCCGCTTCCTCAAGCCGCACGACGAGACGACGCTCAACGCGTTGCTCGCGACGCATCAGCAGCTCGTCGTGGTCGAGGAAGGTACGGTCGTCAATGGCTTCGGTGCGTACATGGCCTCGGTCGTCGCGTCGCACGAACCCGCGGTGCGAGTGCATGCGCTCGGTGTGCCCGACCACATCATCTACGCGGCGGCCCGTACGCGGCAGCTCGCGCAGTGCGGGCTCGACGCCGCGAGCATCGCGGCGAGGGTCCGCGCGTTGCACGAGAGCGAGGCGATCGCGGGGTGACCACGCGGCTCGGGGTGATCGGCCACCACGGCTACGACGGCCTCTCGGCAGTCCTGCGGCTCCTGCAGCAGGAGGCCCCGGGCCACGGGTACGCGTTGCACCTCGAAGAAGGCCTGCTCGCCCACGCGGGGAGTGGCGAGAAGCTCTCGCGGCCCGATCAGGTGGACGCGTTGATCGCACTCGGTGGCGACGGCACATTGCTACGCGCGGCGCGCTTCCTTGGTGGCGCGCGCGTGCCGGTGCTCGGCGTGAACCTAGGCAAGCTCGGCTTTCTGACGGCGTGCAGCCACGAGGAGTTCCCCGAGGCCTTCGCGGCATTCGCGCGCGGCGAGTACGTGGTGCAGGAACGCATGGCGCTCGAGGCGACCACCGTCGCGGACGGTGGGAGCGTCGGCGTGCGACTGCGCGCGCTCAACGATGTGGTCGTGCACAAGGGGGGATTCGCCCGTGTGCTGCGGATGCGCGTCTTCGCTGACGATGAACTGATCAGCACCTTCGCCGCCGACGGTCTCGTGATCGCGACGCCGACCGGCTCGACCGCCTACTCGCTCTCGGCGTCGGGACCGATCATCGTGCCGACCTTCGACTCGCTCATCGTCACACCGGTCGCACCGCACACCCTTGCGCTCCGCCCGACGATCCTGCCGCCCGCCTCAGTGCTGCGCGTGGAGGTCGACGACGCACCCGAGGAGGTGCTCGTGACCGCCGACGGTCAGGTGGGCACGGCGCTCGGCACCGGTCAGAGCCTCATCGTACGCCGTGCGGAGTCGCCGGTGCTTCTCGTGCAGTTCGAGCAGACGAGCTTCTTCTCGCGTCTGCGCCGCAAGCTGCACTGGGGTGGACTCGACGAGCGCGACCGATGAAACGCGGCGCCCATGCCGGCGTCGCGGCGATGCGGCGCTCGGACGCAATGCGGCGAGTGTAGGGGCATGCTCACTGAACTGCGCATCCGGAATCTCGCGATCATCGACGCGGTGACACTCCCGCTCGCGCGCGGCTTCAACGTGCTCACCGGCGAGACCGGCGCGGGGAAGTCGATCATCGTGGGGGCGCTGGGACTGCTGATCGGCGAACGCGCCTCGAGTGACCTGGTGCGCACGGGCGCGGACAGGGCGACGGTAGAGGGTGTATTCGACGTGGGGGACCGCCGCGACCTGCTGGCGGCGCTCGACGCGCGCGGGATCGAGAGCGACGGCACGCTCGTCCTCAAGCGTGAGGTCCCAGCCGGAGCCGGCGGCCGCGCGCGCGCCTGGGT
>JANOWT010000409.1:0-7045 GCA_031418115.1 Gemmatimonadota bacterium | reverse complement strand
CCCCGGCTCAACCCGGGGGAACCGCCATGAGAACGGCGCGCCTGACCAAGTCCTCGTACGGCGAGATGCCGACAGGCTTCGTCACATGGCTCGTGCCCCTGAACTGGCTCACATATCTCAGGTCCGCAGCGGAAGCCGAGGTGGTGAGCACGATGATCGGCATCGCATCATACTCTCCTCGTTCCCTGATCTCCTTCAGTGCTTCGCGACCATCCTTCCTCGGCATGTTGAGATCGAGCAGCAACAGGGACGGTGTCCTGGCGCCAGCCTCGAACAGCATGTCGGTCAGTTCTTCGCCGTCCCGCACCCAGATGACATGCGCCTCGGGACAGAGCTTCTCGAAGGCACCGTGCAGGAACGCGTAATCGTCCTCGTCGTCTTCCGCGACGAGGAAGGTGGGTCGCATCGGCTCGCCCATGGCGTCCTGTTTCACGGGGCTAGAGTGCATTGCGTCGCGGCAGCTCGACGATGAACGTCGCACCGCTGCCCACTTCACCATGGGCGGTCAGCTTGCCGTGGTGCCGCTGAACGATCTTCCGGCAGGCGGCCAGGCCGATGCCCGTTCCGCTGTACTCGTCCTGCCGATGCAGACGCTGGAGTGGCAGGAAGATCTTCTCCGCGTACTTCATGTCGAATCCGATGCCGTTGTCGCTGACCCGGATGACGCAACGCCCGTCCTGTTCCTCGCCGGAGATCCCGATCCTGCACCGCTCATCCCGTTTCCCGAACTTGACGGCGTTGTCGATCAGATTCTGGAACAGCTGCTTCAACAGCACCGGATCCCCTTCCACCGTCGGAATCGCTCCCACCTGGATCTCCGCCATCGAGTCGGCACCCAGCTCTTCCACGGCTGTCGCGACGCATTCCCCGAGATCCACGGTGGTCAGCTGCAGCTCCTTGTCGAGCGTGGCGAAGTCGAGCAGCACGTCGATCAGCGTTCGCATCCGGGAACCGGCTTTCAATATGCGACGATGGGCGTCCGCTCTCTTCTCCCCGTCTGCGTCGGGCGCAGCGAGCATGTCGATGTACGTCATGATCTTCCGGAGGGGCTCCTGCAGGTCATGCGCCGCGATGACCGTGAAATACCCGAGTTCCTCGTTCGCGCGTTGCAGCTGCTCGGACTGCCGGCGCAGCTGTTCCGCGCGCCGTTTCTGCTCGGAGATGTCCCGTACCTCGATGACGGTGCCGACGACCACGTGGTTCGCGTCCCGCAATGGGCTGGCCGTGAAGGCGATGGGATAGAAGTGCCCATCCTTGTGCACGAACACGTCCTCGCCCGTCGTCTGGTTCCGTGTCGGCAATGCCCGGTCGATGGGGCACTCGCTCATCGGGTAATGCGAACCGTCCGGCCGCGTATGGTGGATGAGTTCGTGCAATGGGACTCCTCGAGCCAGGACTTCCTCCGACGCGAAGCCGGTCAATTCCTCCGCCGCGGGGTTCATGTAGGTGCACCGCTGCCCCGCATCCATCAGGAGGATGGCGGTGCTGGCGTTGTCCGTGATGGAGCTGAGCATGCGGTTGCTCTCGCGTACGGCCGCCCGCGCCCCTTCCAGTTGTTCCTCTCTCCGGTTCAGGCTGGTGGCCACCCACCACACCAGCGCCACGAGCACGGCGATCTGCGACACGGCCTGGATCACCAGACCGAACGCCGCATCATACCAGCCGGCTGTCACACCCAACCGTCCCATCCAGCCCACGGTCAACGGAAGGATGACCGCCGGCAAGAGCAGACGCCGAAGCACCGCGGCTTCGCTGTCATCGCGTGCCAGGGCCTTCATCAGTCCCTGATCCGGCATCGACACCACGAGGCCGATGCCGGTCACCGCGATCATCAGGGCTGATTGCGGAGCGATGCCGGTCAATCGGGGCAGGGCGTACAACTCGTCGGCACCGTAGAGCACACCCACGAGCGAGATCGACGACATGGATGCCGCGACGATGCCGAGCGTGGCGGCCCAGTGCTGCGCTCGCCCGCGTCCGGTGCTGAATACGAATGCCAGCCCCAGCAGCGCGAATGACAGGGCTGCCGGTGGGCGCAAGCGACCGGGAGACACCGTCGCGAAGGCCCCGGACGCTCCCCATGACACGAGATCATCGATACCGAGATCGAGTCCGGTGAGGAACTGCGATAGCGTCAGGAGGCCGACCAGCGCGATGAACACCCCCGCTGTCCGAACACACCCCTTTCTGAACGAAGCGCGGTGACACAACAGGGCCACACCGCAGGCAGTGGAGCAGAGGGCCGCATTCGCCACTACGGGAATGCCGGTATCGAACCAATCGGACAGGCGCGGGATGCGAAGGGCCACGCCGAGCAGACTCAGGACGCTTCCACCGAAGAGGAAAGCTCCCAGAGCAGTCGGCAGGTCACGCCTGATGGAAGTCAAGCTTCCACGATGCGGATGTGAGTGCGCACGTGCCCAAGTATGGCGGGTCACGTCGCGCCGCGCGAGGGTGCGGCAGCTTACCTCGAACTCCGTCTCGACGTGGACATCCACATCATCGGCGTCATACCGTTCCGTCTCGTTCCGCCCTCAACTTCCGCCGCGGCTCCCGCGAACGCAGGTGCGGCCACATCTCCCCATTCGTTCCTTTCCGACCGGCCGGTCCCGACCGAGGCGGACGGGAAGGGGAGACCGTTCAGGGCGTCGCAACAGTCGGCTGATGGCACCGGCGAGCCCAGGCTCGTCGGCGGCGAGGACAGCCTCTCAGGCCGCGTCGCGACGACCGGCTACGACGCCAAGGCCGCGGTGCTCTCGCCGGATTCCCGCTGGATCGCGTACGTCTCCGACGAGCAGGGCGCGAACGAGGTGTTCGTCCGGCCGTTCCCCGACGTGAACGGCGGCAAGTGGCAGGTCTCGAGCGGAGGTGGCAGCGCTCCGCTCTGGGCACACAACGGGCGCGAGCTCTTCACTCCTGACGATCGGCGCTTTCTCATGGTGCGCGACAACAGCTGGGGCGAGATGGCGGGAACGCCCACGCTCGTGGTGATGCACGGCTTCCTCGACGAACGGCGGGCGAAGCTGACGGAGTGATGCGTTCGGCCGCGGGAGGGCCGTGCGCAGCGTCTGCAACGCCAGCCGCATGTGCTGCGCGATCGTGCCCTTGTTGAGCCCGAGCGCCTCGCCGGCTTCGCGGTACGACAGGTCGTGCTCGAGGACGAGCAGCAGGACCTCGCGCCGCCGCACGGGCATCGCCTCGAGGGTGCGCCCGCGGACGTCGGCGACGACCGCATCGCGCTCGGCGTCCTCCTGCTCGCGCATCGCCTCGTCGTGCGCACGCACCGACAGCAGCTCCAGCTCGAACTCGGCGTCGTCGAGCCCCACGAACCGGTCGGGGGACCGCAGGCTGGAATGGATGCCGTGGCGGAGGATGCCGAAGGCGTAGCGGTCGTTGCGCTGCGCCAGCGTGAGCGTGGCCCACCGCTCCCAGAGATTCGCCATGACGTCCGCCACCGCGTCGTGCGCGTCGTCGCGGGCGAGGTACTTCTCGGCGTAGTCGATGAAGCGATCGCGGATCTCCTCGTGGAGCGCGATGAAGTGCTGGCGCTCGTCGTGCGAGCAGGGGGCGAACGCGCGGGAAGGTTCGCGATATCGCACGGCCACCTCGGACCTCTTTCGCCTGAGTCCTTGTAGTCGCATCGGGGTCGGGTGGTTGTTGGAATGCGGGCCTCTACTAGTTCAACGAAGAAGGGGGTCGAATCCTATGAATGCCCGAATGGCAGACAGGCGTCCGCCAATCCGGCGTTCATACGAATTCGACCGTTTTCCCATTCCCCTATGCAGGGATGAAGAGCCCGCGAATCGAGAGTCCGCTGCTCGCACCACCGATCGCGGAGCGGCGCACCGGAATGAGATCGCGATGAATCGCAATGCGAAGGCGGTGAGCAGGGATCAGCGGGCGGTCACCGAGGACTCGGCAGCGGTGAGGCGGGGTTCGAGGTCGGGCAACGGGGATTCGCGGCCGGTGACGCCGGTCCGGTGGTCAGCGCGCGACGAGTCGGGAGCGATGCACGAGGATCAGCGAGCGATGCACGAGGAGTCGGGAGCGACGCGCAGGGTCTGGAAGGCGACGCGCGAGGTCTAGAGAGCGACGCGCAAGGTCGAGAACGCGACGCGCAAGGTCTAGAGAGCAACGCGCAAGGTCGAGAAGCCGACGCGCAGGTTCGAGAAGGCGACGCACAAGGTCGAGAACGCGACGCGCAAGGTCGAGAGAGCGATGCACGAGGTCTCGAATGCGATGACGAAGGTGCAGAGGCCTGCGCGCGACGTGCAGAGCGCTGCGCCGAACGATTCGAAGGCGACGCGCAGGAGATGATGTCGGCCGCCCGTGACGGACGCACACGGGCGGGAGCCCCCGGGGCCATTGCGTCCACTCACATCCATAGGAGGGAGGGTCAGATGAATGCACGTCAGAATCAGGTGATGGACTCGTTCGTGCGGGTGCAGGCGTTCCTCGACGCGCATCCGGCGACGGGCACGCTGACGTACGGGAACGCGCGCCAGACGCTCGACGAGGCGCTCGAGCGGGTGCGCGCGTTCGCCGGCGCGCAGTACGAGGGGCGCGACGGGAGCCGGATGGCGCTCCGGCAGCAAGAGGACTGGGTCTCGCAGATCGTCGAGGACTTCATGCGTCCGATCGTGACGATCGCGCGGGCGCAGATCGGGGCGTCGTCGGAGGTCGGGCTCCCGGACGGTCTCCGGTTGCCCAAGCTGCCGATCGGCCCGTCGAAGCTGCTCGCGCGGTGCGACGCCATGCTCGCGGCGGCGCGCCGGTTCGAGGCGGTGTTCGTGGCGCACGGGATGCCGGCGGACTTCCTGGCGCAGTTCTCGGCCGCGCGCAACAACCTGCAGCGCGCGATGGGCGCGCGCGCCACGCAGGTGGTGACGCACGTGTCCGCGCGGACGCAGCTCAAGGAGGAGCTCGTGCGCGGCCGGCGCGCGATGGACCGGCTGGACGCGATCGTGCGCTCGTCGTTCCGCCGCGAACCCGCGCTGCTGAGCGCGTGGCGCATGGCGAAGCGGGTGCAGCAGCTGCCGGGTGCGCGCGGGGGCTCCGGCGCCGCCGAACCCCTCGCCGCTTGAGGCACAGGATCCTCCATCAGCAGGAGAGGACGAGATGAAGCGAGGAGGCGGAGTCCACACGGTGCCGGCGCCCGGGCGGATCGCGTTGAAGAACTCGTACGGGCGCGATCCGTTCCCGCCGTGGGACGGGCAGTAGGCCAGGACGCGTCAACCACTTCTCATTTCAGCGCAAGGAGACGGGATGCTGGAATCGAAGGGCAGGGCGGGTGAGGCGACGCTGCGTCCGACGGGTGGCCGCGCGCTGCTGGGCGCGGCAATGGCGATCGTCGGCGCGCTGGCGGCGGTGCACCCGACGAGCGTGGTGTTCGTGGTGCTGAGCGAGGAGGTGCCGCGGCTCGCGGCGGCGCTGCCGCCGGTGATCACGGCGTGCGGAGCGATCCTAGCGGCGGTGAGTGAGCCGCCGGGGGCGATGCGGCGGAAGTAGGGCGAGCGAGTGGAAGGTCGGCCGACGGCCAGCGGGGGACGCCCCGCTGGCCCTCGCTGTCTTGTTCCGGACGAACGCAGCAGACTGTCAGCTTGAGACTGGACTCACATTGGGGGGAACGCTGGGACTGGTCGCTCGGTCGCTGCCCGGCCGCACGAGGGAGCCGGAGGGAGATGATCTCGTGGCGTATCCCTCCGGCGCCGAACAAGCGTTGCTGCGGTCGGCGGCTACGCCGCCGCTGCAGAACGAGCTGTTAGGCGCTTACGAAACTGATCAGGATCGTCCCCGATTCCAACGCAGTTGCTCATCCATCAGCTCCCGACTCTTCGGTCCCAAACTGTTCGCGACCGCGGCGAAGACGTCTGGTTCACCTCGAAGGCGCTCGATGACTGACACCCCAGCAGCCTCCGTCAAACGCGGATCATCGCTCGCCGCCATTTCCTCCAGCACCTGCAGCGAGACTTGCAACTCGAACTCGGCCTGATTCTTCACGGCGGTGACGATCGACTCCGCAAGCACGCTACCTGCCAAGACGTGCTGTGGGATGGCTTCAGGAGCCCACCATGCGCGTAGTTCGCGAATACGATCGCGCTGCGATTCTAGGCGCTCTTCCATCTCGCTATCCAGCGCCATCCAACTGAGAGGATTCATTCTGGTGGCTTAGTATTGATTGCGTCGTGCAGGTCGTCCGCGATCGCCTGAGCCGTGGCGCGATCCGCGGCAGAGAGCTTCTCTCGCTTCAGTATCTTGTTCACCTGCGCCAATCGTTGCGCTGCCTTTTGCAGATGGCTTTTGCCGCCTACGCGTGCTCCAGTCATGATCTCGTATCGCAGAGCCCCAGCCGTACCACCGGGAATCTCGTCGCCCGCTCTGAATAGATTCGCTATCGCGTCGTTGAGTGCGCCGTTCTCCGCCGTCGGCACGTCATCCGCGAATCTGCTCGCGCTGCGTGCGAAGCGCACTGCCCTGGAGTGTCGGATTCCCGTCGAGGCTCGCGAGATGACGCCTCGCGCCCCATCCAGCGCTGAGAAGAGCACCATTCCGATTGCCGCTGCGCCATCAAAGCAGCTCGTCCCGGCCGAAACTTCGCTGCCGGAGTCTCCTTCATCCCACGGACAGAGTCCAAACGGGTCCGAGAAGTTGATGGGGTCCCCACCCGCGTACCCATACAGGTTGAGCCCCCCCGCCAGCCCGATCGGGTCCTGCTGCGTGAACCGCCCGGTCGTCGCATCGTAGTACCGATTCCGGGGATTCGTCAGCCCCGACGCGTCCCGCCGTCCTTAGGACGTCGAATCACCGCAGTTCCGACTCCAGCGCGATCCGGGTGTCGTTACCACGGAGATGCCGCCCACGGCACGAGGCGCACTTGCCCGAAATCCCTCGTCTCGCGAGCCAAGGCGAGCGCCCTCAGTCAGCTCGACTCGCGCACCTCGGGGTCGGTGTGCAACGCGGCTTCGACTTGAAGTCGGAGCGAAGGCACCCGTTCGCTGACGGCGACCCACACGATTTCCGAATCCACTTCGAAGTAGCTGTGCAT
>JANOWT010000408.1:0-13048 GCA_031418115.1 Gemmatimonadota bacterium | reverse complement strand
TACAACACGACGCTCGTGGCCGACGCGCTCATGAAGGCGGGGAAGGACTTCGACATGTTGATGCTGCCGCAGGCGCGGCACGGGTTCGGCGCGGACTCGCCGTACATCATGCGGCGGCGGTGGGACTACTTCATCGAGAACCTGCAGGGGAACAAGCCGCCGAAGGAGTATCGGATCGGGCAGCCGCGCGTCGTGCCTTGAGACCGACGTTGGGATGAAACTCCGCCGCTGAATCGTCACTTTCGCTTCCCGAGGCCACCGTGTCGTTGACACAGAACGTCGCTGCGATCGCCAGTCTCATCCTGCTCGCCTCCAGCACCTCCCTTCGGGCGCAGCGGTCAAACGTCGACGGCCCCGCTCAAGGCGCCGCGGGGAGCCCCCACGCGACCTGGGAGAAGCGACTGCTCGAGGCCGTGAGGCCGAAACCGTTCGGCGTGCATTACGAGATCGCCATCACCGAGTCGCCCGTGCCGGCGGCGACCCGCGAGGAGTTCGTTCGCGCGTTGAGCGCCGCCACACAGGATATGCGGAGTGATCGCACGAACTCGACGCGGGCGCCGGGTTCAGGAAAGTTCCGCATCTCATGGACGTGGAAGCCGGAAGTGCATCTCTCCGAATGCCGCTTCAAGGATGTCACGATCAACATCGACTACTCCATCGACGTCGCGCAGCTCGGCGGCGCGCTCGCCGAGGATTCGACCGCGCGCGTCTGGTGGGCCGCAGAGGTGGAACGTGGGTTCACGCGGCGGGTCGAGGTGTTGAAGTTCATGCGTGACGGTGCGAAGGGCATGCACCGCAGACTGAATACGCTGACCAGCAACACCTGCTCGAATCTCGCTGAGCAGGCCAACGCGATCGCGCGGATGGCGGCAGAGGACATCTACGAACAGTTGGAGTCGGCGCGCCCGCTGCCGTCGGTGCCCTGACTCGAGTGCGCGCGACTACGGCGTCGGACCGGGTCCGCTCCCGAGGTATTCCTTGATCCACGCGAACACCTCATTGTGCCAACGCTGACTGTTGGCCGGCTTCAGCACCCAGTGGCCCTCGTCGGGGAAGACGAGTCCGCGTGACGGCACGCCGTTGCGACGCAGCGCCGTGAAGAGCTGCAGCCCCTGATCGACCGGCACCCGGAAGTCCTGCTCGTTGGTGATGACGAGCGTCGGCGTCCTGATCGCATCCGCGAACAGATGCGGTGAGCACTTGGCGAAGTTCGCCCGCGCCGCAGCACTCGTCGCCTTGCCGCCGAACTCCCACTCGGAGAACCAGAGTTCTTCGGTCGCGAGCGACATCGACTCGAGGTTGAACACGCCGTCGTGCGAGACCGCGGCCTTGAAGCGATTCGTGTGCCCGATGAGCCAGTCCACCGCGTAGCCACCGTAGCTCGCCCCGGCCACGCCGCTGCGTGCAGCATCGACGTACGGCAGTGCCGAGACCGCGTTGAACACCGCGTCGAGGTCCGTCATCACCTTGCCGCACCAGTCCTGCGAGATCTGGTCGACGAACTCCTGCCCGAAGCCCGTCGACCCGCGCGGATTCGGCGCCGCGACCACCCACCCCTGCGCGGCCCAGAGCGACGGATTCCACCGCGACGACCATCCGTCCGGCCAGTCGCCCTGAGGGCCACCGTGGATCATGAAGACCACCGGGTACTTGCGTGTCGCGTCAAAGTGCGGTGGCGTGAGCAGCCAGTACTGCACGCTCGCACCGGCCGCTCCCGTCACCGTCAGACTCGCCGGCTTCGGGAGCTCGACCAGGTCGAGCCAGGCCGCGTTCTCGCGCGTCAGCGGCCGCATCGCGCCATCGCCCGCCACGCGGAACAACTCGGCCGGCGCAACGAGCGACGACTTGGAGACGACCGCGAAGCCGTTGCCGAGCTGGAACTCGCCGATCGCACCGCCCTGTGCGCGCAGCGTGGGCGTGCCGCCGGCGGCAGGCACCGCATAGAGGTTCACCGTCGCGTTGCGCGTTGCGGTGAACCAGAGCGTCGTGCCGTCGGGCGCGAACTTGATGTCATCGACCGAGAGGTCCGGCGTCTCGAACACCGTGCGCTTGGCCCCCGACGCGCGATCGTAGGCGTCGATGTACCAGCGGTCGGCCTCGAACCCCGCGCGCCGCTGTGCGCGCACGAGGATCGACTTCCCGTCCGGCGAGTACGTCGGCGTCATGTCCGCTGCCGGATTGCTCGTCACCTTCCTGGCCGCACCACCCGTCACCGGCACGACCCATACGTCGTGATTGGTCGTCCACATCTCCGAATCCCTGCCGTCGCGCTTGGAGACGAAGGCGATCTCGCGACTGTCGGGCGAGAACGCGATCGCGCCATCCTCGTAGTTGTGCGGTGGTGAATCGAAGTCGCCCGGCGTGACGTCACGCGTGGCCCCGGTGGCGATCTCGGTGACGAAGACGTGATGCCGCACCGCCGTCCACCATTCGTTCCAATGGCGGAACGGCAGCCGGTCGAGCGTGTGCACCTTGACCGGGTCCCGTTCCTCGGCGTCGCGCGTGGCCTTGTTGCAGGCCTCGTCGGCGCAGGACGGATAGACGTCCGACACGAACGCGACCAGCCGGCCGTCGGGCGAGACGATGAACGGCGGTTGCACGCCACCCGAGAGGGTCGTGATGGCCTTCGCCCCCTTGCCGTCGGCCTCGGCGACGTGGATCTGCGGCGTACCGTCGCGCGACGAGATGAACGCCACGCGCGTGCCGCCGGGGATGAACCGCGGCGAGTTCTCGCTCCTCGGTCCGTCGATGAACGGGACGGCCGGCGCCGAGCCATCCGCCGGCACCATCCAGATGTCGGCGTTGCGCGCGCCGGCGGGCATCGCCGTGGTGGTGCGCGTGTAGAGCACACGGCGTCCGTCGGGCGAGAGTTGAAGGTCGCCCACGCGCACCGCGGTGAGGAGATCGTTGATGGACATCGGCCGCTTGGCCTGCGCGTGCGCGGTGTGCGCGAGCGTGGCGAGTGAGAGGGCGGCGGTGATGGCAGCGACTGTGAGATGGCGCATGGCAGGCCTAGGGGAGTTGTGTGATTCGCACTCGCGCGCTGATCGTCTGATCCCGCTCGCTCGACTCGTAGCCGGTCTTGACGCAGATCGGGCGACCCTGCGCGTCCCTCCCGTTCACCATGCAGACGGGGGTCTTGTCGATCACGACACGCGTGGACGATGCGTTCGATTTCGTGAGCGGGTGCGCGCGGTCGATCACCAGCGTGACGTGTGCGCACTTGTAGACGATCGGGCCGGCGCGTGACGAGTTCACGGCGGCGTAGCAGGGACCGGGGATCGCGTCGACGATGATGGTGTCGGTCGCTACCGTCATGGTGCCTTCGATGATCACGGTCGCGCCCGAGCGCGCCTGGAAGCGATAGGTCCCGGTACTGTCCCTGAGTTGCTGCGCCGAGGCGGGGCCGACCGCGGCGGTGGCCAGCAGCAGGGCGGCAAGCCCGATCCGGAAGCGCGGCGTGTGGGAATCCATGTTCGCGACCTCGGGACTATATGAAGCTGATCTCGCGCGTCGCCGCGGCCACCACGAAGCAGCGCTCGGTGTTCGACGCGGTGTCGGCCGGCACGAGGAAGAAACCAGGCCGCCCGGGCTGGAAGCCCGTTGTCGTCCCCACAAGGGACTCGCCGTCAGCGAACATCACCTTGATCCGGCGGCCGGGCACCGGGTGCGACGGGTCGAACTCGTTCTGCTTCGCCCGTTGCGGGAGGCCCTCATAGTCCTTCACGAAGAAGAGC
This sequence comes from Gemmatimonadota bacterium, assembly GCA_031418115.1. Lineage (GTDB taxonomy): Bacteria > Gemmatimonadota > Gemmatimonadetes > Gemmatimonadales > Gemmatimonadaceae > Pseudogemmatithrix. The sequence continues at coordinate 9,311 of JANOWT010000408.1, read as the reverse complement.
GCTTTGAGCTCCTTCGTGTGGACCTCGACCGGCTTCGTGCCGTCGGGCGATGTCACCGGCCGCACGTGGAAGAGGTCCTTCGTCTGGAAGAAATCGGCGGTGATGCCCTTGAGCAGGCGTCCATCCGCGTACCGTGCCACCACCTTGTTCATGTCGCCCTCCTCCCAAGACCTGCGCACCATCGCTGACAACCTTGAAGCTCCGGTCCCGGGGCTGCCTCCGCAAGAGCGGGGCGGCCGCGCCGGCGGGCGACCGACGTGCAGCGGCTCCGCGATCGTCGACTCTATCTCGGCCTGGCCGTCGCCGCCATGCCGAGCCTCTGGAGGCCGACGTAGAGCACCCGACCGCCAGCGTTGGACAGCCCACGCGCGTATCGATGAAGATCCCGCGCGGTGGAAGTCGTTCCCCGAGCCGATACTAGAGTGATGCCGGTGCGTTCGATCCACTTCGCAGTCCTGCACAGCGTCATCGCGCTGGCCGTCGCGATCTCGCCGCAACGCAGCGCCGGCCAATCCGCGCGCGCGATCCCGGCGGCGCGACCACTCACCGCGCAGGACAGCGCCTGGATCGCAGCCCATCCTGTCATCCGCGTCGGGCTGGACGTGTCGTTCCCACCGTACGCGATGACCGATCCCTCAGGCACCGCGGTCGGGATCGACCCTGACTTCCTCGATCTGATCTCGCGCCGGACCGGCCTCAAGTTCGAGATCGTCCATGGAGGCTCCTGGACGCAGATCCAGGACGACTTCAGGGCGGGCAGGATCGACCTGCTGATGAACATCTCGCGCAGCGTCGAGCGCGAGGCGTACATGAACTTCACGGAAGCGTACAACCAGGCGCCGGTCGCTATCGTCACTCGGAGCGAGACGCCGTATATCCTCGATGCGAGGCAGCTCAGCGGTGCGACCGTCGGCCTGCCCCGCGGCTACGTCGGGATGAAGGCGGCGCTCATGGAGTTCGCGCCCGACGCGATCGTGGTCGACTACCCCGATGCGGCGGCCGCGATCACCGCCGTGGCCCGCGGCGAGGTCACCGCGCTGCTCGGGGACATCGTGAACGCGGCGTATCAGGTGAAGGACCTGCGACTGACCAACCTGCGACTGGGCAGCGTGCTCCCGGGCGAGTCCAGCGTGTACATGGGGGTGCGCAAGGAGTTCGGCCCCTTGCCCGCGATCGTGAACTGGGCGGTGGCGGACATCACCACGCTCGAGCGACGCCAGATGGTCGATCGGTGGATCGGACTCGACTTCACCGATCACTGGTGGCTCAAGGCATTCAAGGTCGCCGCCGCGATCGCCGCCACCGCGCTCGCGGTCTTCGCGCTCCTGCTCGTCCGCGCGCGCAAGCTGGAGACCGAACTCGCCGCCCGCAGACTCCTGCAGGCCAATCTGGAATCGGCACACGCCGCACTGGCGCGCGTCAGCGAGGAGAAGACGGAGATGATGCACAGCGTCGCCCACGACCTGCGCAATCCGATCACGGTGTTCGTGCTCAGCGCCGAGATGCTCGAGCTGCAGGTCGATCCAACGAACAGCGATGTCCGAGACACCCTCGTCGGCATGCAGCGGACCGCACGACAGATGCTCGCGATGGTCGATGAGCTGGTCGACGTCCACATGCTGGAGTCCGGTCGGCGCAAGATGCAGTGGCTGGCCGTCGATCTGGTCAAGCTCTCGCAGCGCACGATGACCGATCTCGCCGAGCTCGCGCGCCGGAAGAACATCACCATGGCGTTCGAGCATGTCACGCCATCGATGCCGCTCTCCTCGGACGAGGGCGCGCTGCGCAACGTCCTCGACAACCTCGTGTCGAATGCGATCAAGTATTCGCCGGTCGGCTCTCGTGTCCTCGTCGACCTGCAGAGCGACGTGGGCGGCTACCGTTTACGCGTCGTCGATCAGGGACCTGGCGTCAAGCCGGAAGAGCGCGAGTCGATCTTCGAGAAGTACGGACTCGGATCGGCTCCGGCCACCGGCGGCGAGAAGTCGACCGGGCTGGGGCTGTGGATCGTGAAGCGCACTGCGCAGGATCTTCACGGCAAGGTCTGGTGCGAGTCCGGCCCGGGATCGGTGGGATCAGCCTTCGTCGTGCACTTGCCGTTGCAGCCGCCGGCAGCCGTGCTCTCCTGAGGTCGGCCGCGCGCGTCAGGACTTCGTTCGGGTGGCCTTGACCGACTCGCTCACCATCTCGGCCAGCACCTTCACGTCGACGTCGGCCAGCGACTTGATGTGGAGGCAGCCACCGGACTGTTTGTGCTTGCCGAGCTTCTTCACCAGCGCCTCGTAGCGCGGGTAGCGACGCGCGAGGTAGAGCACCAGCGACGTGCTCCGTGGCGAGAACGCGACCACGGGCCAGTCGGCGGTCCGACCGTCCGCGTAGGCGATCGGGTGGGTGTCGAACCCGACGATCGCGGAGCCCCACATCACGGCCTTCGCGCCGGTGGCCTTCTCCATCATCTTCACGAGCGAGGTGCAGTCGGCGAGGCGGTCGCCCTCGGTCGCCTTCTTGAGGAATGCCGCTACGCTCGCGGTCGTCGCCCTGGTCTTTGGCGCAGTGGCCATCTGGCGCTCCGATCGAAGTGTGCGCTTTAAAATACTGACCTTCAGGTGTTCCGCGAACGCAGTTCCAGAGTCCGCGCGCCGAATCGTGCGGAGCAACACCCGTTCGACATTCACGAGCGCCGCGCCCACGAGTACCCAAGCGAGTGCGGACGGGATGCGCAGCGGGCGCCGAAGATTGAAGAGCCTCGCAGTCGTCTGAACTCGTCTCCGAGCCGACTTTGGTCGACTCGCCGCTTCCGAAACGAGACTCATCGCGCCCTCGTCCTCCCTCACCGCGCCGACGAAGCGACTCATCGTTCCCGCGTCCCTGCGCGTCGCTCTTGAGACTCGTCTTGCAACGCCCGCGTTCGACCGTGCAGCGTCCGCGTTGAGCCTTACAGCACCCAGGATCGACTTGCCCGCCCGCCGGCTCCCTCTCGCTGCGGCGTTCTTCTCTGTGTCCGCCCCCGAGTTCAATGCGTCCACCCTCGAGTTCCACGTCTCCGCTTGCGACTTCCGCTCGGCCGGCGGAGAGTCACTCCGTTCCGCGTGCACGTCCCTTCTACTAGTACATCTCTGGAACACGCCCATTCCTATGAATGCCGAGTTGGCGAGTTTGCCCTGCCGAATCGGCATTCACAGGAATCGCCCGTTCTTCGACATGTAATAGTAGAGGGACTTCTTCCGACGACGCTTCGGTGGGGACATGGAACCGAACGGGATGATCGCAGCAGCGACGAATCCCGATGCACATTGGAAGGAGTGTTACCCATGTTGCCGGACAGTTCTGTTACCTATGTCCCCGGCTACTCAGACGGACGCGCTGTGCGAGCGCCGAGGCATCTGTCGATCTGCCGTGTCAGTGTGCCTCCGGCGGCGCGACGCCGTCGCCGTCGGTCGAGGCACCCTCTCCGTGGTCGGCCATCGCGCGGGCGAACCGCGCCACGGTGCCCGGGATCAACGGTCGGTACGCCACGCGCAGGAGCCAGCCCGGAACCCCGCGCCCTCGTTCCTCGAGCGCGACCCGAGCGCGCGGATGATCCATGAAGCGGAACCCCGACACCGGGTAGTCCGCATCGGGATGCCGGAACTCCATGCGGGCCAGGTGCTTGACCGATTTGTAGCCATAGTGCTGCGGCGCGATCAGGCGCAGGGGCGCGCCATGGTCGACGCCCAGCGGTCGACCGTCGAGCTGGTCGGCGAGCAGCACATCCGCCGCGAGGAGATCGGCCAACAGCAAGGCCGTGCGCGCGCCATCGTGGCCTCGCAAGGCGACCAGCGTCGCCGTCGGGCTCGGGCATACCCTCGGGACAACCACCTGCTCATAGAAGTCGACAAACCGGACGCCGCCCCAACGCAGCGCGCGCCGACTCCAGGTCGTGACGCAGTGAAAGTCGCTTCGGTGTTCCACCCGCGGCAGGCCCGCCAGCGCATCCGCCAAGTGCAGATCGTTCGCCACCTCGCCGGTCACGTCCAGCGCGGGGCGCGTCGTCTTCGGCGGAAAGCGGTAGGCAAACCGAGTGAGTCCGAAGCGAGGGAATGACGGAATCTCCCGTTGTCCCGGCGGTAGAGGCTGGCTCATAGTAGGTGATGCTGTCACACGTTGGCTTCTGCTGCGAGCGGTCAGATAATTGCGAGCGCAGCGAGCTTCCCTAATCCGCTCGTCGGCAGCAAGCAGCGTCAGACACCGACGTGCGTCACCGTGCCCACTCGCACCTCAGGCAACACATCGAGCAGCGCGGGGACAAGTGATGCGATATCCTCGATACGATTCGTGTGCGCGCGAAGGACGATCACGGCAACGCCGACACGCGGCATGTGTTGTTGATACTCCAGCTTACGGTCTGGCGTCACGAACACTTCGAACCCCGCAGCTGCAGCGCGCCGCAGCAATTCGCCGTTCTTGACGGCTGACCATCCCTCCGCCTGAACCATGCGCGCGTCGTGGCCGATCAATAGCGGCACCAGTTGACGCGGTCGCGACTCGTCAACGAGGATGCGCACGGTCCGCCAGCGCTTCACCCGCCAGCTCCAGCGCCGCAATCGCCTGCGGACGCGTTACGCTCGGGAACGCGTCGAGAAACTTCTCAAGGCTGTCGCCGGCGGAGAGATAGTCGATCAAGTTGTGCAGGGGGACGCGCGTGCCGACGAACACCGGTTCGCCGCTCAGGATGTCCGGATCGCAATGAATGAGGTTGGTGACGGCGGACATGACTCCCTCCGGATGCAGGCTTCCGAAACTTACTCGATATCGGATCGTGGGCCTAACATGTGGTTGTGCTGCGGGCACCCAATAAGATGCGGCGGCGCAGCCGCCGCTTCCATTCCGTGACCAGCACCAACCCTCGTTAGGCCGTCGGTGGTCACCTTTCCATCTGAACGATCACGACGCGCACGGCCGCCGACTGCGCCCTAAATGCGCGGGACTGGCCGGCTGGAACGAACTTCACGTGGCCCGACGCGAAGCGCTCTACGCGGCGTGTCCCGCCGACATCTGTCTCCTCGACCGCTCCGCTGTCAGGGAAGACGAGTATGACATTGCGGGCATAGTAACGCATGGAACTGAGCTGTTCCGGATGCCACGTGACACTCCACATCGTGACGCGGGGATTCGCAACGATGGGCAACGCCCCGCCGAGCTCCGGACCGACTGCGAGAGACGTGCCGTTGGCGATGAACGCCGGCGCGGCGTCCTTCAGATCGAATATGATCGCGCGACGCCGCGGATTGTCGCCGATACCGGTCTCGACATGCGTCGTCCCCTTCGGCAAGAACCACGACACACCGCTCGTAGGGAAGATCTCGCGAGAGGTCCCGTCTGCACCCGCCACGCGGACGGGCGCCCGCTACGCGAGCTTGCGGTAGAGTTCGGCGTTCTTCTCGACGACATGGCGGGCCGCGGTCTCGTAGGCGGCCTCGCGACGGTCGAGCAGGTCACGCAACGCGGCAGCCGCCAGCGCGTCCACCGGCACGTTCAGCCGCTGGGCGATGGCGTTGAGCTGGCCCTGCTGGGCCTCGGTGAGCTCGAAGGAGAGACGCATGAACGGAATCTAGGGGGCGAGCGGTCGTACAGCCATCCCGCGCTCGCGTCCACATAACTCTGAATTATCCTTCACCGGAACCTACCCCGCACGTCCTGCCCTCAGCAAAAACCGCAGCAATATCCGATATCACCAACCCAGCGAAAGCCGCATCATCAAGCCTTCGCGACCCCCAGTGGCGGTCAGCTCCACGTATCCCTGCACACCACGCCGGCCTATCCACCTGGCCATCCTGCAGCTATCGACCTACCATCTCCTCAAGCCACCGCCATATACGGCACACCCTTCGACTGCGCCCGACTCAGCGCCACCACCATCGCCGGCGTCACCTGCGCCTCCGGCACCACATTCGCCACGAGCTCCGCATGCACCGCCGCCGCATTGCCCGCGGCCCCTGCGAGCTCGCGCGAGAACCGCAACAACGCCCGGTTGCACGCGAGCAGCACCACGCCACGTTTGCTCAGCGACTCCACCGCGAACGCCGCACCAGCACGGAACGGATTCGCCGTCGCCGCCGCACCCTGCGCGTTCTTCACATCGAACCGCGCACCGAGCGTGTGCTTCGCCCACATCGCATCGTTCAGGATGAAGGCGAGTCCCGCCGTGTGCACGCCGATCGCCAGACCGATCCGCGCATCGGGGATCGCATAGTCCTGATTGAGCACGTCCATGAAGTTGAGCCCGCGGCGCAACGCCAGACCGTCGGAGATGATGCCGGTCTCGATGATCATCCGGTGCTCGCGCTGCGCGAGCATCTCGAGCCAGCGCTCGTCGGGCCAGAACGCGGTATCCGCACCGGACGTCGCGACGTCACGGGGTGTCGCCGCGGCGAGCACGGAGGGCGTAGCGCCAACCGCGAGCAGCGCGGTCAGGCGGGCAACGAACGAACGGCGGGGTGTCGTCATGAGAGCCTCAGATGAAGGTGGCGATCGTGTCGAGCGACTTCTTGGTGATCACAGGCACGCGCGCATCCTCGACCGGATGCCCAACGACCAACAACAGGAACGGCTTCTCGCTCGCGGGTCGTCCAAGTACGCGATTGAGGAATCCCATGGGACTCGGCGTGTGCGTGAGCGTCGCGAGACCAGCGTCATGCAACGCGGCGATCAGAAAGCCGGTCGCGATGCCCACCGACTCGGGCACATAGTAGTTAGCACGTTTGACGCCACCCGGCGAGGGACGCCAACGCTGGGCGAAGATCGCGATCAGCCAGGGCGCACTCTCCAGGAACGGCTTCTCCGCGTCAGTGCCCAAGTGCGCGAGATCCTCAAGCCACTCAGGCGTGGCGCGACCAGCATAGAACTCACGCTCCTCCTCCTCAGCGCCGAGGCGGATCTGGTGCTTGATCGCGGCATCCTGGATCGCGACGAAGTGCCAGGGCTGCAGGTTGGCGCCATTCGGGGCACTGCCGGCTGCGAGCAGCGCCTGTTCGATCACCTCACGTGAGACCGGCTGCGCGGAGAAGTCGCGCACCGTGCGTCGGCGACGCAACTCCGCACTGAAGACCCGTGCGCGACGCAACATCTCGGCGTCGGGATAGCTGCGGAACGTGGCGAGCGGCTCGGTCGGATGCACGGAGATGAGGAATGCGTGAGAAGGGGGCTCGGGCCTGTGAGGAGTCTGCGCGACCGGCTAGCTTTCTGCAACGCATCAGGTGCGGCGATCCGCACCGGTGACCGAGCAGCCACTCTGGCATGCCGGCCTCCCCCGCCCCATCTGTATGACATTCGAATCACTCGGTCTTGACCCCGCGCTCCAGCGCGCGGTCAAGGATCTCGGTTGGCCCAAGCCGACCCCCATCCAACTCGACGCGATCCCCGCTGCCCGCGACGGGCACGACTTGCTCGCCTGCGCCATGACCGGCAGTGGCAAGACGGCCGCGTTCCTGCTCCCGACGCTGCATCGCCTCATGGCGCACCCCAAGCGCGCCACGCGCGCGCTCGTCCTCGCGCCCACACGTGAACTCGCGGCGCAGGTGCATGCCGACCTGTTGGAACTCGCGAAGCACACCAACATCCGCGGTGCGGCGATCTTCGGCGGCGTGGGCATGGGGCCGCAAGAAGCGGCCTTCCGCTCGCAGACCGACGTGATCATCGCGACGCCGGGGCGCCTGCTCGACCACATGTCGCAGAAGGCGGGCTACGTGAACTTCACCGCACTCGAAGTGCTCGTGCTCGACGAAGCGGACCGGATGCTCGACATGGGCTTCCTCCCCGACATCAAGCGTGTGCTCGCGCAACTGCCGGCCAAGCGTCAGACGCTCTTCTTCAGCGCGACGATGCCCAAGCCGATCTCGGACCTCTCGCGGCAGATGTTGCACGCGCCGGTGCGGATCAACGTCGAGCGGCAGTCGATGCCCGCCGTGGGGATCGAGCAGGCGCTCTGGCCGGTCGCGGAGTCGCTCAAGGCCGACTTGTTCATCGCGCTGCTGCGCGCGAACGTGATCGGCAACGTGATCTGCTTCACGCGCACCAAGCACCGCAGCAATCGCCTGAGCGACGTGCTCACGCGCGCGGGGATCCCCAATGCGAAGATCCACGGCAATCGCAGCCAGAACCAGCGCACCGAGGCACTCGGCGACTTCAAGAGCGGCAAGGTGCGCGTGTTGGTCGCGACGGACATCGTCGCGCGCGGGATCGACGTCGAGGCGCTGGAGCATGTGGTGAACTTCGACGTGCCGCATGTGCCCGAGGACTACATCCACCGCGTCGGCCGCACCGCGCGCGCCGAGGCGACGGGCGAGGCGTTCACGCTCGTGGCGCCGGATGAGGAGACGGACCTGCGGCAGATCGAGAAGGCGATCGGGCGCAAGCTCCCGCGCCGGACGCTCGACGGGTTCAACTACAAGCATGTCCCCACAGAACGCCTCGAGGTGCCGCTCGCGGAGCGGATCGCGGCGATCCGCGCCAAGAAGGCGGAGGATCGTGCACGGGCGAAGGCCAAGCTCGAGCGGCGTGGGTCGGGTGGTGGGACGGGCGGTGGCAGTCCGGCGCGAGCGGGGTCGTCCGCTGGTGGACCGTCCCGCGCGGGCACGTCCGCGGGCAGCGGTGGAGCACCCAAGTCCGGCTCGTCACGTCCGCCGTCGGGCGGGGGCCGGCGCGGGCCCGGGCGCGGTCGCTAGACGGACCGTTCGCCGACCCGCGGTTAACGAAACCGCCGCGGTCGGCGTTCTCCTCAAGCAGGGCGGCCTCGGCCGCCCACTGACAGTCAACTACTTGGGAGGCACGATGCGGGCGATTCGATTCCTTACGGCAGCGGCACTGGTACTGGTGGCTTCGACGGCTTCGGCGCAGGGCGGCCAGGGCGGCGGCGGCCAGGGCGGGATGGGTCAGGGCGGCGCGCAGCGGATGAACGAGATGCTCTTCAAGGACATCACGCTCACCGACGCACAGAAGGCGCAGATCGACACGATCCAGACCAAGGGCCGTGAAGAGCAGCGCGCGATGATGCAGGGCGGCGGCATGCAGGACCCCGCCATGCGCGAGAAGATGATGGAGATGCGCAAGAAGCAGAACGACGCGATCAGGGCGGTCCTGACCGCAGACCAGCAGGCGATCTTCGACAAGAACCTGGCTGCGATGCCGCAGGGTGGCGCTCGTCGTCCTCCGCCGCGGCGCTAGGCAAGTCGTAGCGACTTACGGACGCGGATCGGTGCGAAGGATCGCGTAGAGTTCGCTGTCCCGCGGAATGCCGTCGCGGAAGACAATGCCTCGCATGAGCCCTTCGTGCC
>JANOWT010000407.1:0-2958 GCA_031418115.1 Gemmatimonadota bacterium | reverse complement strand
CTGCACGAACGCGTCGAGGATCTCCTGCGCGTCATAGCCGCCCGCGACGAGCCGCAGCACATCGCGGTGCATCGCCGGCGAGACCTGACAACTGAAGTCGGTCGTACGGCAGGTGTAGATGTCGAGGATGCAGCCGCACTGGCACTTGATGCGGTGCTCCAGCGCGTCGCGCTCTTCGACCGAGAGTTTCGGAGTCGCGTCCGGTTTGGCGGGGCGCAGCGTGGGGCGATACGCGCCCTGTTCCATGGGTGCGAAGTTCGCCGAGGGCTGCTGCTGCGCGCCGAGGGCGCGCGCGGTCGCAACGTGCGCGAGGCCGGAAGCGCCGAGTCCGGCGACCGCGACGAAGAACGCGCGGCGGTCGAGATCGTGCGTATCGGTGCCGCCTGGATTCTCGCTCACGCGCTCGCCACCTCGGCGGCCGGCGCAAGCTCCGCGACGTACCCACCCTGCCGGCGCCGCTTCTCGGACTGCGGCCACATCACGATCAGCCCGCCGAGCGCCATGATGAAACCGCCATTCCATACCCACACGACGAGCGGATTGAAGTTCACGCGGATCTCGGCCTTCTTCTGCACCACTCCCGCGAGCACGACGTACACGTCCATGTCATTGCGCACGAGGATCCCGACCTCGGTCGACGGCTGGAACGTGGGATTGCCGCGCGAGTCGAAGTGCTGGCGCTTCTCGCTCGTGATGAGCGGGAGCGCCTTGCCGTCGATCGTGGGACGCAACGCGATCGCGACGACCTCACGATTGAGGGCCTTGAACTCCGAGAGCCCTTCGTTGGTGAAGGTCCACTGGCGCCCGTACGGGTCCTTGGCGCTGTACGACTCACCGTCGGCGAGTGTGATGTCATACTCGAGCTTGAACGCCATTCCCGCGAAGGCCGCGAAGAGCATCACGATGCCCGCGTGCACCACGTACCCGCCGTAACGCCTGCGGTTGCGCGCCACGAGACGCGCGAGCGCGACCACCGCATTCTCACCGTACATCTTCCGTCGCGCACCCACGCCCTTCCAGAACTCCTGGATGATCGTGCCGGTGACGAACGCCGAGAGCGTCCACGTCATGAGCGGATAGAGCCCGCGGACCCCGAGCACGAAGAGTGCGGCGCCGGTGATCAGGCCGAATGCGGCCGGCCCCGCGAACTGCCGCTGGATGTTCCCGACGCTCGCCTTGCGCCACGCGATCAGCGGTCCGATCCCCGTGAGCGCGAGCAGCAGCAGACCGAGCGGCACGTTGACCGAGTTGAAGAACGACTCGCCGACCGTGATCTTCGAGCCGCGCACCGCCTCGCTGATGATCGGGAAGAGTGTGCCCCAGAGCACGCTGAACGCGATGCCGACCAACACGAGATTGTTGTAGAGGAACGCGGCCTCGCGGCTGATCATCGCCTCGAGTTGTGCCTGCGCCTCGAGATCCCTCAAGCGCATGCTCACGAGCCAGACGGTCGCGGCGAGCGCGAGGATCATGAACGCCGCGAACCAGTTGCCGACGGCGCTCTGCGCGAACGAATGCACCGACTGGATCACACCTGAACGCGTGATGAATGTGCCGAGCACGCTGAGCATGAACGTCGCGACGACGAGCGTGACGTTCCATTTGCGCAGCATCCCGCGCTTCTCCTGGATCATGATCGAGTGCAGGAACGCCGTCCCGGTCAACCAGGGGAGCAACGATGCGTTCTCGACCGGATCCCACATCCAATAGCCGCCCCACCCGAGCTCCACATACGCCCACCACATCCCGAGCACGATGCCGATCGTGAGAAAGACCCAGCTCACGAGCGCCCACCGCCGCACCGCGCCCAGCCACTCCGCGTCGAGCCGGCGCGTGACGAGCGCCGCGATCGCGAATCCGAACGGGATCGCGGTGGCGACATACCCGAGGTAGAGCATCGGCGGATGGATCGCCATCGCCGGGTTCTGCAGCTGCGGGTTGAGCCCGCGGCCGTCGGCGGGGACCCAGTCGAGTCGCTCGAACGGGTTGCTCGCGATCGCCGTGGTGGCGATGAAGAACAGGAGGACGAGCGCGTTGGTGCCCGTGACCCATGGCATCAACTCGCGCACGCTCCGACGGTTCGCGAAGGTCGCGAGCGCCGCATAGCCAGCGAGGATGAGACACCAGAAGAGCATCGAGCCCGCCTGGCCACCCCAGAACGCCGAGACTTTGTACACGAACGGGAGGTTCGCGCTCGTGAACGAGGCCACATACCGCAGCGAGAAGTCACTCGTGACGAGTGCCGTCCAGAGACCGGCGGAGGCGAGCACGATGAAGCCGAAGCCTGCGTAGAGGCCCCGCTCCCCTGATGCGATGAGGTCCGAGCGGCGCATCGCACCGCCAGCGAACGAGAGGGTCACGGACCAGGCGCACATGAGCAGCGCGATCCACAGGGAGAGCTCGCCGACGAGGATCATCGGTTACTCGGGCGGCTTCACTGCGGGTGCGGTCGGCACCGTGGCCGGAGCGCTCGCGGGAACGGCCTGCTCCGCTGCCTTGTACGCCTCACGCATCTCCGGCTTATAGCCTTCGGGTGCCGCCTCATAGCGCGACGCGCACTTGGCGAGCAGCGTCGTCGCGTGGAAGACGCCATCGGCACCAAGGCGCCCTTCGACCACGACGTCGACCGAATCGCTGAACGTGTCAGGGATCAGACCGCGATAGTCGACCGTGTACGTCGCCGCGCCATCGGTCATGTCGAACACGACACGCTTGCCGCTGGAGTCACGCTGCACCGAGCCGTGCACCACCCGCGCACCGACCTTCACACCGGTCTCTCGGATGCCCGGGTCGGCGACGACCTTCGCCTGCAGCTCTGCGGGCGTGAGGAAGTAGACCGCGGTGTCCTTGATGGACCCGGCCATGAGGACACCAGCGGCGCCGAGTACCACGGCACCACCGATGAGGAACTTGATACGTGGCTGCATACGGGCTCCTGGAACGGAATACGTCAATATA
>JANOWT010000406.1:0-3301 GCA_031418115.1 Gemmatimonadota bacterium | reverse complement strand
ACGCGACGGATGCTCCGCTCCTGGAGCGCGCGCAGCAGTTTCCCCTGCAGCGGGAGCGCGAGATGACCGATCTCGTCGAGGAATATCGAACCGCTCTGCGCCATCTCGAAGAGCCCGGGCTTGGTCGCCGACGCATCGGTGAACGCGCCCTTCTCATGGCCGAACAGATCGCTCTCGAGCAGGTGCTCCGGGAGTGCGGCGCAGTTGATGTCGACGAACGGGGATTCGCGCCGCGGTCCGTTGTAGTGGATCGCGCGCGCGATCAACTCCTTGCCCGTGCCCGTCTCGCCGGTGATCAGCACCGTGACGTTGCTGTGCGGGATCACGCGCGCGACGCGCTCGAGCGCAGCGGCAAGCGAACCGCTCGCACCGAGGATGCCGTCGAAGGTGTACTTGCCAGCCTCGCCGGCAGCGAAGGCACGCCGATCGTCACGCGAGAGGATCCGCTCGGCGGCCTCCTTGAGCCACGAGCGCAGGAGATCGACGTCCTCGGGGAGTACGAAGAGCTGGTCGGCACCGGCACGCATCACCGAGGCGGCGAGACGATGCCCGGCCTGCGCCCCGATCACCGCGAACGCGACGTCGCCGTCGGCGCGCAGCTCGCGCGCGGCGCGCGGGAGTGCGGCCTCGTCACCACCAGCCGTGATCAGGACCACTGCGCGCGTGGGATCGGTGTTGGCGGGCAGTGTGCGCGTCAGCTCGAACGAGAGCCCGACTTCGGCGGCGAGTGTCGGCCAGAGATCGCCGAACGAATCGCTGAGGGCGTACACCACGAGCGCGCCCGGCGTCATGGCGCGCCCCACGTCGCCACGTCGCTCACTGACCGCCTGAGGCGCACCGCTGACCATGTCACTACCAGGCGATCACGTAGTCCGTGAATCCGCCCACGTCGGTCTCGATCTCGTGCGTCGAGGCGGTGAGTCGACTGAGCTGCTTCACCCACGGCTGCGACGCGCTCTCGCGGCGCCAGACGGCGAGCAGCGTCTGGATCGCCGTGTCGCGTGTGTCGACGACACCGTCGTCGTCGAGATCGTCGTCGGTCTCAAGGAAGTTGAACTTGAGGTCGGCGGGATCGGCGGCAGAGAACCGCAGGCCCGACGGCGCGAAACCGACGATCAGGCGCGACGGATCGACGAGCGTGATCGTGATGAGGACGGAGTCGCCGGGAGCGAAGAGCGTCCCGTTGGGGCGCATGAAGAGCGCGTCTTTGTCGACGCGGAACCGGACGAAGACCGTGGAGTCGTTGCCGGTCGGGCGCTTGCGATAGTACATGAACGCCTCACGATCCTCGCCGGCCTTGGCGTAGAAGGTCACGACCGGGTTCGCGATCGCCGGGGCGCCTGCCGCTGGTTCGAGCACGTTGACGTTGAGGCTGCTGTCTCCCACCGTCGGCGCGAGCGGTACACGAGGTTCGCTGGGCGAACCCGAGCACGCGACGCACAGCATCAGTCCGCCAAGGGCGGCCCATCGAACAACAGATGTGTGCGTCACGTGAGATCCGGAGGATTGAGTGAACGGCGCCGACGATGTGATAGGCGATGTGATAAGTGTAAAAGTCTGTTCGTCGGCGCGCATTCGGGATTCTCCTTCAGGGAAGTCAGGTCGCGAAGCTGCCGGTCACGATCACCACACCAGCGGCCGTGCGGACCTCGACCGTCGATCCCGCGACCGACTCCGGCACCGGCTCTCCGAGCTCCGTGCTGAACTCCAGTTCGGCGTCGCCCAACGAACCGATCGTTGCACCGCCGACCTTCACACCGTTCATGAAGAACTCCACGGCGAGCCCGACCGGAAGATGCTCGACCTCGAGCTCGAGCTCGCGCTTGGTGTTGTTGTTCCGCGTGTCCCACGAGGCCTTGCCCTTGGCGCTCGGGTACGCACCACCCGCCGGAGCGGTGAGCGCGGCGAAGACGCGGATACGGGTCGCGGTCGTCGATTGCGTGGTCGACGTCCCTCTCGACGCCGCAGAGTTCGCCAGGGTGTCGACGGGCGAGAGCGGGCTGTCGGAGCAGGCAGAGAGTGAGAGTGCCGCAACGAGGGCGGCGGGGGCGATCAGTCGCATGTTCATGAGTCTGGGGGCTGGGGAGTGGAGGGAGAGCGGTGTTTTGCGCGGCCACGCACCAACCTCAAAAGCAACTGTGAGACCAACCAGACGGTTCGAGCTAAGCCGTTCACTGACAACGTATTAACGCGCGACCGACGTAGGTCGCCCTATAACAGAACGTTCCAACCCCATATCGTATCGAGCGTCCGCAGCCGGCCGCCAGCCTCAGCCGGGCGCGACGACTCGGCGCCGCGGCGCCCCAGTGGGAACCGCGGCCAGGAAGTCGCGCGTGTATGTCTGCGTGGGTCGGCCGAGCACGGCGCCCACGGTCCCCGACTCGGCGACCCGCCCTCGCTGCATCACCACCACGCGATCCGCGATCCGCGCCACCGCCGGCACGTCATGCGAGATGAAGAGCATCGCGAGCCCGCGCGACGCGCGAAGCGCCGAGAACAGGTCCAACAGTCGCGCGCGCGTCGGCGGGTCGACGGAAGACACCGGCTCGTCGCAGATGAGGACGCGCGGCTCGGTCGCGAGCGCGCGGGCGAGCGCGACCCGCTGTCGCTGACCGGTGGAGAGCGCGTGGGGCCTCGACTGCGCGGCGTGCCGTGGCAGTTCGAGTTCGTCGAGCAGCGCACGGGCACGCCGCCTCGCCTCGTGCTCGTCACAGATGCCGTGCACCACGAGCCCCTCGCTCACGAGCGACTCGCAGGTGAGATGCGGCGAGAGTGATGCGCCAGCGTCCTGCGGAACGAACTGCAGGTGCTGGCGCACTCGACGCAGCGGCTCACCGTCGAGCGTCGCGAGATCCGCACCCTCGAATCGCAGTACTTCCGAACGCGAGGGGATCAGGCGGAGGATCGCGAGCGCGAGCGATGTCTTGCCGCACCCCGATTCGCCGACAATGCCGAGCACCTCGCCCGGTGACAGCGTGAGCGACACCGACTCGACCGCCGGGACCGCGGCGCTCGACCGGAACCCTCGGCGACGCTCCGGATACGTCACCGCGAGGTCGATCACGTCGAGCAGCGAGTTCGATGCGGCTGCAGCGGCCGATCGTTCGGACACAGCAGTGACGGATGCCGACGATACGGCGAACGGCAATCGCGCCGCGCCGAGCCGCCGCGCTGCATCGGACGTTGGCTGCGAGAGGATCTGCGCGGTCGCTCCCTCCTCGACCATGCGGCCCTCGTCGAGCACGATCACGCGCTCGCAGCGCTCACCGATGATCTCCAGATCATGCGAGATCAACAGGAG
>JANOWT010000405.1:0-1645 GCA_031418115.1 Gemmatimonadota bacterium | reverse complement strand
CCACATGGCGAAGGACTTCGAGTTCCCGGAGGGCGCGAGCGGCGAGTGGACCGATCGCGTACGGACCGAGTTCTCCGAGGACGCGTTCGTGGAGGGCGCCGAGGCGGGGCGATTCCTGGAGATCTGGAATCTCGTGTTCATGCAGTTCGATCGGCAGCCGGACGGCGTGCTCCAGCCGCTCCCCAAGCCCTCGGTCGACACGGGCGCGGGCCTCGAGCGCATCGCAGCCGTGTTGCAGGGTGTCGCGAACAACTACCACACCGATCTCTTCCGGCCGCTGCTCGACACAGTGTCGCGGATCGTCGGCAAGCCGTACGTCTACGCCAACACCGACTCGGCGAGCTACCGTGTGCTCGCCGATCATGCGCGTGCCGTGAGCTTCCTGCTCGCCGACGGCGTCTTCCCGAGCAACGAGGGGCGCGGCTACGTGCTGCGCCGCATCCTGCGACGTGCGGTGCGCCACGCGTGGCTGCTGGGCCGTCGCGAGCCGACGCTCGTGCACGTGGTCGAGCAGGTGCTTGATATGATGAGCACGCAGTTCCCCGAGCTCGCGGCGCGGCGCCAGCATATCATCGAGACGACGCGCGCTGAGGAGGAGCGGTTCCTCGCGACGATCGAGGGCGGCCTGACTCGGTTCGAGGAACTCGCGCCCGCCGGATCGACGCAGGGCTCCACGGCGCTGCGCGGCATCATCAGCGGAGAGGACGCGTTCAAGCTCTACGACACGTTCGGCTTCCCGATCGACCTGACCGAGCTCATGGCGATCGAGCGCGGCTACCGGGTGGATATCGCGGGCTTCGAGAGGGCGCTCGCCGGGCAGCGCAAGATGTCGCAGGAGGACCGCAAGTCGCGCAAGCTCAGCGTAGCGGCCGACGAACTGCGCGACATCGCCACGTGGAGCGTCGCCGATGGCGGGACGGCGATGGGCGCCTTCGTGGGCTACGATCACGTGGAGATCGAGTCGCTCGTGACCGCGGTCAAGACGCTCGAGGACGGACAGGTGGCCGTGATGCTGCGCGAGTCGCCGTTCTATGCCGAGTCGGGCGGGCAGGTGTCCGATCTAGGCGAGATCGTGGGCAGCGGCTGGCGTCTGGACGTCGCCGATGTGCGAAAGATCGATGGACGCGTGGCGGCGATCGGAGTCGCGACGGGGAAGCCGAAGTTCGAGATGGTGCGCGCGCGAGTCCCCGGCACGCGCCGCCACGACACCGAGCGCAACCACACCGCGACGCACCTGCTGCACGCGGCGCTCCGCGAGGTGCTCGGCGAGCATGTCCATCAAGCGGGTTCGCTGGTGGCGCCAGATCGCCTGCGGTTCGACTTCTCGCATCATGGTCCGATCAGGAACGAGCAGTTGGAGCGGATCGAGCAGACGGTGAACGAGGGGATCTGGGCGAACGTTGACGTGCGGACGACCGAGAAGCCGTACCAAGAGGCGATCACGCAGGGCGCGATGGCGCTCTTCGGCGAGAAGTACGGTGCCGTGGTGCGCGTGGTGGAGATCGCGGGATTGTCGACCGAGCTCTGCGGCGGGACGCACGTGCGAAACACCGGGCAGATCGCGCTCCTGCGGATCGTGTCGGAGAGCGGCGTCGCGGCGGGTGTGCGCCGGATCGAGGCGGTCACGGGACGGGGGGCGTACGAG
>JANOWT010000404.1:0-7084 GCA_031418115.1 Gemmatimonadota bacterium | reverse complement strand
TCGCCGCGGTGCACGGCATGTTCCGCACCTGGCCGCAGCACCCGCGGAAGAGTTGATCATGGCCGAGCGCATCCCGATCGCGTCGGATCACGCGGGGTTCGAGATGAAGGAGCACCTGCGCGGCGCACTGGAGAAGATGGGCTACGAGGTGGAGGACATGGGCACGTACTCACCGGCCTCGACCGACTATCCCGACTACGCTCATCCGCTCGCTGCCAAGGTGGAGAGTGGCGAGTCGCAGCGCGGTGTGTTGCTCTGTGGCACCGGTCTCGGGATGTCCTATGCGGCCAATCGGCACCCCGGTGTGCGCGCGGCGGTGGTGTGGAGCCCGGAGATCGCGACCTTCGCACGCAGTCATAACGATGCCAACGTCCTCGTCGTCCCCGCGCGGTTCGTGAGCGAGGAGGACGCCGTGACGATCCTCAAGAACTTCCTCGACACCAAGTTCGAAGGCGGTCGCCACGCGACGCGCGTGAACAAGATCGAATCGGAGAGCGCATGAAGCCCGGCTACAACCGATGGGATCGCCGCGAACCTGGTGCGGCGCTCGTCGCCACCGATCCCGAGATCGCCGCGCTCATCTCGGCCGAGACGCGTCGTCAGTCGGAGGGACTCGAACTGATCGCGAGCGAGAACTTCGTCTCGCCGGCGGTGCTCGAGGCCATGGGGTCGTCGCTCACGAACAAGTACGCTGAGGGACTGCCGGGGAAGCGATACTACGGCGGCTGTGAGGTCGTGGACAAGATCGAACAGATCGCGATCGACCGCGCCAAGCTCCTCTTCGGCGCCGACCACGCGAATGTGCAGGCGCATTCGGGTGCGACCGCGAACGCTGCCGTCTACCTGGCGTTCCTCAAGGCCGGCGAGACCGTCATGGGGCTCGACCTCTCGCAGGGCGGGCATCTCACGCACGGCTCGCCGGTGAACTTCTCGGGGATCAACTACCGGGCCGTTCACTACGGCGTGAACGACCAGGGGATCATCGACTACCCGGCGATGCGCGAGCTGGCGCGCCGCGAGCGGCCCAAGCTGATCATCGCCGGATACAGCGCGTACTCGCGCGTGCTCGACTATCAGCAGTTCGCCGATGCCGCCAAGGAAGTGGGCGCGATCTTCATGGTCGACATGGCGCATTTCGCGGGGCTCGCGGCGACCGGCGTGTATCCGAGCCCGGTCCCGTTCGCTGACGTCGTCACCACGACCACGCACAAGACGCTGCGCGGTCCGCGTGGCGGCCTGATCCTCTGCAAGGCGGCGCACGCGAAGGCCGTGGACAAGGCGATGTTCCCGGGGACGCAGGGCGGGCCGCTCGAACATGTGATCGCCGCCAAGGCGGTCGCATTCAAGGAAGCGCTCGCACCGGCATTCGGCGACTACTGCCGCCAGGTGGTGGTGAACGCCAAGGTGCTCGCCAATGCACTGATCGCGCATGGCGTGCATATCGTCTCGGGTGGCACCGACAATCACCTCCTGCTCGCGGACCTGCGGCCCAAGAGCGCGACGCTCACGGGAAAGCTGGCCGAGCAGGCGCTCGGTCGCGCGGCGATCACGGTGAACAAGAACACGGTGCCGCGTGAGACCCAGTCGCCGTTCGTGACGAGTGGGATCCGGATCGGCACGCCGGCGATGACGACGCGTGGCATGCGTGAAGCGGAGATGCTGCGGATCGCCGATCTGATCGACCGCGTACTCGACGCACCGGACGACCTGACCGTGACCGCCGAGGTGCACAAGGGCGTGCGCGCGTTGGCGGCGGAGTTCCCGTTGTATCTGTGATCGTCGCATCGTAGTACGACGTAGCGTGGTTCGACGCACACTTCACCTCCAATCCGCAGTCCAGTGCCCGAGTTGGCGTTCCGCGATGGTGTGATGGACCGCATCAGGTTGCGCGAGGCTCGCTACGACGAGCGCTCGTACCTGTTCGTGCTCGCCGCCCTCGAGTTCTGCCAGCAGCGACTCACCGAGCGTCGCCACCTCACGGGCCGTGAGCTCGCTGTTGGGTGCCGCGATCTCGCGTTGCAGCGGTACGGCGTGTTGGCGCGCACCGTGCTCGATCACTGGGGCGTGCGCGACTCGAGCGACATCGGTGAGATCGTCTTCGCGCTCGTCGACGTCGGGCTGCTCGCGAGCCAGCCGAATGACTCCAAGGAGGATTTCGTCGGGGTCTTCGACTTCCACCAGGCGTTCGACCGCGACTATCCGTGGAATGCTGCGGTGGCAGGCTGACCTCCATGCCCAGAGCCTGATCTCATGAGCGTGCGGATCACGTCCTCGGCGCAGTCCGTCGCGCGTGAAGCGGCGGCATTCGCTGCTGGCGTCGAGTCGTACGCGCTCATGCGAGCGGCCGGCGAGGCGACGGCGGCACTGCTGCTCCGGCGGATCCCCGAGTTGCGTGAGCGCGGCGCGCTCGTGTTCACGGGCACTGGCAATAACGGCGGCGACGCTTGGGTCGTCGCGGGGGCACTCGCGCGCGCCGGCTGTCCGGTGAGCATCGATGCGCTCGGTGATCCCAAGAGCGACGATGCCAAGCGTGCACGCGCCGAGGCGGTCGGGGCCGTGGACGCTGCGGCGCGGGCGGCCTGGCCGGCGGTGATCGTGGATGGACTCCTTGGCACCGGCACCAACGGCGAGGCGACCGGCGAGGCCGCGCAGGCGATCGCACGGATCAACGAGATGGGCGCGCGCGGCACGCCGGTCGTGGCGATCGACGTGCCGAGTGGTCTCGATGCGACGACAGGTGGTGGCGGTGCGGTCGTACACGCGCAGCACACCTGCACGTATGGCACGCTCAAGCGCGGACTGCTCCTGCGGCGCGACGAGGCCGGCGCGATCCATGTGCTCGACATCGGACTCGGCCACCATGCCGAGCTCACCGATGGTGCGCCGCAACTCGTGGACGCCGACTGGGTGCGCCGCGCGATCCCGCCCATTCCCAGCGACGCGCACAA
The DNA here is from genome assembly GCA_031418115.1 of Gemmatimonadota bacterium. Lineage (GTDB taxonomy): Bacteria > Gemmatimonadota > Gemmatimonadetes > Gemmatimonadales > Gemmatimonadaceae > Pseudogemmatithrix. The sequence continues at coordinate 4,136 of JANOWT010000404.1, read as the reverse complement.
GGGCGTGCGCCGCCGACTCGCGATCGTCGGTGGTGGCGACGGCATGGCCGGCGCGCCGATGCTCGCGGCGCGCGGCGCCATGCGCAGCGGGATCGGCATGGTGCAGCTGCTCGTGAATCCCAACAACGTGCCGGTCGTGCAGGCCGCGTTGCCCGAGACGATGGCGGCGCGCTGGCCCGTCACCGCTGAGGATCAGGAGCGCGTGCTCGGGTGGGCGCACGTGCTGCTCATCGGCCCCGGACTCGGCCGCACGGCGATGACGCGCGCACTCGTCGAGCGATTGCTCGTGGCCTGGCGTGGCCCGGTGCTGCTCGACGCCGACGCGCTCAATGTGTTCGAGGGCGAGCCGCGCACGCTCGGCGCACTGCTCGGTGCACGACCGGCGATCGTCACGCCGCATCCGGTGGAGGCGGGCAGACTGCTGAAGATCCCGGTGGCGACCGTGCTCGAGCGGCGATTCGAGATCGGCGCCGAACTCGCGAAGACACTGGGTGCGACGGTCGTGCTCAAGGGACCGCCGACCATCATCTCGTCGCCCGACGGTCGTGTTGCCGTGTCGGCGTCAGGTGCACCGACGCTCGGGGCGGCGGGCAGCGGCGACGTGCTCTCTGGCATCGCCGCGACGTTACTCGGGCAGACGCATGATCCATTCGGATCGGGCACGAGCGCGGCGTGGATCCATGGCCGCGCCGGTGAGCGTGCGGCCGAGCTCGGGTCGGTGCGCGGCAGCTCGCTGGGCGATGTGGTGAACGCGCTGCGCGATGTGTGGGCGCTCAACGATGCGTCGGCGCCGGCGCCGATGCTGGCCTCGCTGCCTGCTGTGGGCACGCAGCGATGAGCCGACACCTGACCCTCGGTCCCGGAAGCGAGTTCGACGCGGTGCGCAATCTGCTCGCGCGCTGGGGCACGTCGGCGATCGGCATCGGGGACGACGGAGCGGTGCTCGATGTGCCCATGGGCTCGCGGCTCGTGGTGAGCACCGACAGCACCGTGGAAGAAGTGCACTTCAGAGCGGCGTGGCTCACCCCGGAGGAGATCGGTTGGCGCGCGACCATGGCGGCGCTCTCGGATCTCGCGGCCATGGGGGCCGCCCCGCTCGGCGTGCTGCTCGCGCTCAGCGTGCCCGCGCGCTGGCGTGAATCGTTGGGTGCGCTCGCCGAAGGGATCGGGGCAGCGGTGAGTGCGCAGGGCGCACCGATCGTGGGCGGCGACGTCACCGATGGCGACCGGCTCGCGCTGGCGATCACGGTGCTCGGCCATTCGCCCAAGCCGCTCTCACGCGCTGGCGCGCGCGTGGGCGATACGCTCTACGTGACCGGCGCACTCGGCGGCCCGGGCGCGGCGCTCGCGGCGTGGATGCGCGGAGGTGCACCGAGTGCGGCCGCGCGCGCGCGGTTCGCGCATCCTGAGGCGCGCATCGCCGCCGGCCAATGGCTCGCCGCGCATGGGGCGACCGCCGCGATCGACCTGAGCGACGGGCTGAGCGGCGACGCGGCGCACATCGCGCACGCGAGCGGCGTGCTCTGCACGATCTCACTCGACGCAGTGCCGTGCGTCGCGGGGGTGAGCGCGCGCGAGGCGATCGTGAGCGGCGAGGAGTACGAACTGCTCGTCGCCGCTCCGTCGCTGGACGAACGGGAGTTCGCGGCCGCGAACGGAGGGCTCACGCTCACGGCGATCGGTACGGTGCAGGCGCCCGCGCTGGGCGACGGTGCTGATGTGGTGGCAGAGCAGGGCGGGGTGCGCGTCGCGCTCCCGCGCGCGCACGACCACTTCGCTGGAGCACGGTGAGATGATCGCCACGCTGCGCGCCTGCCTGGTGGCGCTCAACCTCGTCATCTCCACCACCGTCTTCGGTGGCAGCGTGATCATCGCGGCGTTTCTTCGCCTCAAGGATCATCCGAAGTCGCCCTATGCCTGGGCCCCCAAGTACTGGGGTCTCTCGCACCTGTGGGTGGGCGGCGTTCGCGTGGTGGAACATGACGTCGAGCGTAAGCGTGGTGCGCAACACATCTTCGTGGCGAATCACCTGAGCAACTTCGACGTGTTCGCGCTCGCAGGCTATCTGCCGTGGATCAAGTTCGTCGCCAAGGCCGAGGTCTTCCGTGTGCCGTTGCTCGGGCCGGCGATGACGCGCGCGGGGATGATCCCGGTCGAGCGCGCCAACAGGAAGTCGGCGTTCGCGAGCTACGCGGAGGCCAGCGAGCGGATCAAGCGCGGCGCTTCGGTGGGCGTGTATCCGGAAGGGACCCGCGGCGATGCGTATCCGCTCCGGCCATTCAAGAAAGGCCCCTTCGTGCTCGCGATCCAGATGCAGGCACCGGTGGTGCCGGTGCTGGTCTACGGCGCGCTGGAGCGGCAGCGGAAGGGCGAGTTCAAGGTCTACCCCGGCACGATCCACATGCACTACCTCCCGGCGATCCCCACCGAGGGACTCGGCTACAGCGACCGCGACGAGCTCGCACGCAAGGCGTATGAGTCCATGGCCGCCTGCCTGTTGCGGGAGTACGGAATCGCCTCACCGCCATTCCGAGGCGGGTAGCAGGAGCGATTCGCAGTATCTTTCATCCTCCATCCTCTAGCCTTCATCCGCATGTCAATCATCCTTGGCGTCCAAGCCCGCGAGATCCTCGACTCGCGCGGCAATCCCACCGTCGAAGCCGACGTGATCCTCGAAGACGGCACGTATGGTCGCGCCGCGGTGCCGAGCGGTGCCTCGACCGGCGAGCACGAGGCCAATGAGATGCGCGACGGCGACGCCAAGCGTTACCTCGGCAAGGGTGTGCAGAAAGCGGTGGCCAACGTCACCAAGTTCATCGAGCCCGAACTGATCGGACTCGACGTCACTGAGCAGCTCACCATCGATCGCGCGATGATCGCGCTCGACGGCACCAAGACCAAGTCGAAGCTCGGCGCCAATGCGATGCTCGCCGTCTCCATGGCGACCGCGCGCGCCGCAGCGGCGAGCATCGACCTGCCGCTGCATAAGTACTTGGGTGGCCCCATGGCCCGCACGTTGCCAGTGCCGTTGATGAACATCCTCAACGGCGGCGCGCATGCGACCAACACGGTGGACTTCCAGGAGTACATGGTCGTGCCCGTGGGCGCCGAGACCTTCTCGCAGGCGCTGCAGATGGGCGCCGAGGTGTTCCATGCGCTCAAGAAGGTGCTGGTGAAGCGCAAGCTCTCGACCGGTGTCGGTGACGAGGGCGGCTTCGCGCCGGACTTGAAGAGCGACGAAGAAGCGCTCATGATCGTGATGGAGGCGATCGTCGCCGCCGGCTACGACCCGGGCACCGAGATCGCGATCGCACTCGACTGTGCCGCGAGCGAGCTCTACACCAAGGGCAAGTACACCTTCAAGAAGAGCGGCGCCGGCACCAAGACCGCCGAAGAGATGGTCGAGATGTACGCGAAGTGGCTCAACAAGTATCCGATCGTGTCGATCGAGGACGGTCTCGCCGAGAGTGACTGGAAGGGCTGGGCGTACCTCACCGAGAAGCTCGGCGATCGCGTGCAGCTCGTGGGCGACGATCTCTTCTGCACCAATGTCGAGTTGCTCGGCCGTGGCATCGAGGAAGAGGTCGCGAACGCGATCCTCGTGAAGTTGAACCAGATCGGCACGTTGACCGAGACGCTCGAGACCATCGAGATGGCCGGTCGCAACGGGTATCGCTCGATCATCTCGCACCGCTCGGGCGAGACCGAGGACACCTTCATCGCCGATCTCTCGGTCGCGACGAATGCCGGCCAGATCAAGACCGGTTCGGCGAGCCGGACCGATCGTGTGGCCAAGTACAATCAGTTGTTGCGGATCGAAGCGGACCTGGGTGCTGACGCTGAGTTCCCGGGCGGCGCGATCTACGGCCTCGACGACTGAGTCGAGGTAGCAGCGTGGCGACCAAGCGAACCGGGGGGGCGGGGGCTGCGAAGCCGAAAGGCCGTCGCGCCCCCGGGGAACCGATGACCGACAAGCAGATCATCGGTCGCGTGGTGGTGGGGTGTTTCGCGATCGCGGTGGTGGCGTTCGCGGTGCAGGGCGGGGAGTACGGGACGACCGATCTCTTGCGTCAGCGCCGGCAACTGAATCGCGAGCGCGTGGTGGTGGACTCGCTCGCGAAGTCGGTCGAGCGGCT
>JANOWT010000403.1:0-6957 GCA_031418115.1 Gemmatimonadota bacterium | reverse complement strand
CCGCAGGGCAACCTGCACCGCCTCTTCCGTTGGCAGGGCAAGCGTTTCGTCCATCGAGTTCGTGTGCAACGACTGCGTGCCGCCAAGCACTGCCGCCAACGCCTGATAGGCGACGCGCGCGACGTTGTTCATCGGCTGCTGCGCGGTGAGCGTGACGCCCGCGGTCTGGGAGTGGAACCGCAACATCCACGACTTCGGATCCCGTGCACCGTACGTCTCGCGCATGACACGCGCCCAGATCCTCCGGGCGGCACGCAGCTTGGCGATTTCCTCGAAGAAATCATTGTGGATGTCAAAGAAGAACGAGAGTCGCGGTGCAAACGCATCGACGTCCAGGCCTCGCGCAATTCCCCGTTCCACATATGTGAAGCCATCCGCGAGGGTGAAGGCGAGCTCCTGCGCCGCAGTCGATCCCGCTTCCCGGATGTGGTAACCTGAAATCGAGATGGTGTTGAAGAGCGGCGCGTGTTGCGCGCTCCACTCGAAACCATCCACGATCAAGCGAAGCGCGGGCTCGATCGGGAAGCACCAGGCATGCTGCGCCATGTACTCCTTGAGGATGTCATTCTGGACCGTCCCCCGGAGCTGCTCCGGCTTCACACCCTGCTTCTCCGCCGCCGCGATGTAGAAGCACCACAGGATGATCGCCGGGCCGTTGATCGTCATCGACGTCGACACCTGGTCCAGCGGGATCCCCTCGAACAACGCCTCCATGTCGGCGAGCGAGCTGATCGCGACGCCGCACTTCCCCACCTCGCCCTCCGAGCGCGCGTGGTCGGAGTCGTAACCCATGAGCGTCGGGAAGTCGAACGCGACCGAGAGGCCCGTGGTCCCGTTCTTGAGCAGGAACTTGTACCGCTCGTTGGTCTCCTTCGCCGATCCGAAACCGGCGAACTGGCGCATCGTCCAGAGCTTGCCGCGAGACCCTGTGGGATGGATGCCGCGCGTGAACGGGTACACGCCAGGCACTTCGAACGCGGTGCCCGCCGAGCCTTCGAGGTCGAGCGCCGTGTAAAGTGGCGCTACCTCCGACTCGGAGTTCGTGTACGCGGTGTCGCGCTTCTCGCCCTTGTCGTAGCGCGCGCGCCAGGCGTCGACCTCGGCGCGGAGCTCCTCGAGCTCCTGCTGCATGGCGGCGACGGTCGGATCGAGATCGGAAATCGAGGTCACGGGGCGTTCCCGGTGAGGGTACCGGCCGCAACGCTGCGCACGAGCAGCGCCTCGGCCACGGCCAACGGCGTCATCTCACCGCGCTCGAGCGCGGGGAGCTGCGACTCCAACCATTCCAACGTGGGCGCGTCGCGCCAGAGCCGACGACGCACCCGGTATTCGACCGCGTCGATCACGCGCTCACGCAGCCGCGTGCGACGACGGGTCTGCAGCATGCCACTGCGTTCAAGATACGCGAAATGCCGATCGAGCGATGAAAGGAACTCCGGCACGCCCTCCCCCGTGGCCCCGACGGTCCGCAGCACCGGTGGTGTCCACGACTCGGCATCGTCGCGCGACGCCGCCTCACGAGCGATGCGCTTTGGGTTCAGATGCTTGAGGTCCACACCATGATGCGCGGGAACGTCCTTCATGGTCGCGCCACTGCGGAGGCCGAGCATGAGTTCGATGTCGTTGCGCAGACGATCGGCCCCCGGACGGTCGGCCTTGTTGACGACGAACAGATCGGCGATCTCCATGACCCCCGCCTTGAGCGTCTGGATCGAGTCACCCGACTCGGGGACGAGCACTACCGCACTCGTGTCGGCGAGGCGCGCGATGTCGAGTTCACTCTGTCCGACCCCGACCGTCTCGACCAGGATACGATCCATGCCGAACGCGTCGAGCACGTCGCAGACCTCACGCGTCGTCGACGCAAGACCGCCGAGCGAGCCTCGCGTGGCCATCGAGCGGATGAACACATTGGGATGCAGTGCCACGCGCTCCATGCGCACGCGGTCGCCGAGCAGCGCGCCACCGGTGAATGGCGAAGTCGGGTCGACGGCGACGATGCCAACGGTGAGTCCGGCGCTCAGATAGGCGTCCGCGAGGAGCGTCGTGAGCGTCGACTTTCCCGCTCCCGGCGGCCCCGTCACACCGATGCGGCGCGCCCGGCCGAGTACCGGGTGACAGGCCGCGAGCAGTTGATCGCTGCCATCGCGATGGTTCTCGACGATGCTCACCGCGCGCGCAAGCGCCGCCTTCTTGCCGGCTGAGAAGTCGACGAGCAACGCGTGCAGCACCGCCGGCGCGTGGGCCGCGAGTGTCAGCCGGCTCACCGCTCCCCCACCGCGACGTCGTCGTGCTCGTCGTTGATGTCGCCCACGAACTCTTCCACGAGATCCTCGAGCGTCACCAGGCCGAGAGTCTCGCCGGCGGAGCCGCGCACGATCGCGAGATGACTGCGGTCGCGCAGCATTCGTCCCATCAGCGCGTGGCAGGGTTCCTCTGGCGTGGCGACGGCGACACGACGGAGGCTGCGCAGCGGCGCTTCCGGCTGCGCGATCACATCCCACGACGTGAGCATGCCCGCGATGTGATCGAGCGTCCGCTCATAGACCGGCACCCGACTGAACTTCGAATGCGAGACCACGCGCGCGACCTCGTCCGGCGGCGCCGAGCGTTCGATCGCCACGATGTCGGCGCGCGGCGTCATCACCTCGCGCACGCGCTTGGTGCCGAACTCGACGACGCCGCTGATGATCGCACGCTCGCCGGCGACACCGAACCCCTCGACCTCGCCTTCGCGCAGGAGATCGTCGAGCGACTCGGCCGCCGTCGGCGCGACGGCTGCCGCCGTACCGCGAAAACGGTCCACGATCCGCGACGCCACCGCGGCGAGCGGCGCCGTCAGGCGCTCGACTGCACGCAATGGCGGGAGTAGCACCGGGAGTGTCTCCGACGGCCAGCGTCGGGCGATCGCTCGCGGCAGCAGTTGTCCGATGACCAGCAGCAGCACGACCGCTACGAGCAACGCGCGCGCGAGCGCCACGGGCTGGTCCCCGACTTCGAGACCGAGCACGGCCCCAAGCGCGAAGACCGTTCCAGCGATCCCCGTGCCAGCGGCCAGGAGCAGTCGTTGCGGCCGTTCGAGATACAGCGCGGCCGTGCCCGCTCCGGCGAGCCGTCGCTCGGCCCAGTGCCTGAGCCAGATGCGGCTCACACTGCGCAGCGCCGTCGCGGCACCGGTGAGCACACCGACAACGGTCACGAGGAGGACGGTGAGCGTGAACGAACTCATGGCTCGTCCCCCGCTGCGGCGACTGCGACGAGGGGTTCGAGGTAGACGCGTTCGATCCGCCGTCGCACGACGCGTTCGACCACGAGTCGATAGCTCCCGATCACGAGCTCCTCACCCGCGCGCGGGACGCGGCCTAGCAGGTCCATCACGAGGCCACCGATCGTCGACACGTCGCCGCGCCGTACGTCCTCGCCGGTGAGATCGGAGAGCACCTCGAGCGTCACGTTCGACGCCAGCCAGAGACGGCCTCCGTTCGCGCGTTCGACGTCGGGCCGTTCCACGTCGCCCTCGTCACGAATGTCACCGACGATCAACTCGAGCACATCTTCAAGCGTCACGAGTCCCGCGGTGCCACCGAACTCGTCGACGACGACCGCGAGATGGCGGCGCGTCGCGCGGAAGTCGCGCAGCTGAGCCTCCACGTTCTTGGACGAGGGAATGAAGAGAGCAGGACGCACCAGCGCCTGCCAACCTCCCGCCGGTTCCTCGTCGGAGAGCAGCGCCGCGAGCAGGTCCTTGGCGTAGAGCACACCGACGACCTCGTCGAGTGTGCCGTCAAAGACGATGAGTCGCGCGTGTTGCGCGCTGCGCACGCGATCGGCGACCTCGGACCAGTGCGTCTCCCGCTCGATGCCGACGATATCGACTCGCGGCACCATGATCTCGTGCACCCGCGTGTCTCCGAGCGAGAAGACACCGTGCAACATCACCTCGCCTGCACCCTCCACCTCGGTCTCGGCCGCCACGACCTCTCGGAAGCGCTCCACGGCATCTTCGCGATCCTCCTCGTCGGGCGGAGGCGGCGGCAGGACCGAGTTCAGCATCCGCTCGCCCCATGCGCTCAGCGAGACGACGGGCGCCGTGCACGCTTCGACGAGTCTGACGACCGGCATCACCGCCACCAGGCCGCGCGCCCCAGCCGCATCCCCAGCCGAACGCGCCGCCGACTCCGACAGGATCACCAGCGCGATGCCGGCGAGCACGATCACTGGTGCGAGCCAGGGCGTGGGAACCCACCGACTGCCGAGCAGCGCGACCGACGTCGCCGCACCGGCGAGCAACTGCGCGATGATCCGGCCGAATGCGAGCGCGCGGTGCACCCGCTCGCGGCGCGCGAGCAATGCGCCCACGCGCGCGTCGGACGGCGGTTCGTCGTCCTCGAGTCCGAGGAGCGCGCCATCCGCGAACACGCAGAGCGCGGCCACCAGGGCCGCGCCGAGCGCGAAGGCCACGAGCGCGATGGTCACGCGGAGAGCGCCCTCGCCAACAACCGCTCCTGCCGCTTCCACATCGCCGACGTCGTGCGCGCCTCGCCGTCGGGATGGTCATGCCCCAACACGTGCAGCGTGCCGTGCACCACCAGGCGCATGATCTCCGCGCGCACCGGTACCCCGAGCCGCTTCGCGTTGGCCGACGCGACCTCGGGGCAGACATAGACGTCGCCGATCACCGCGCCCGCGGGATCCCGGAAGCCGAACGAGATCACGTCGGTCGCACCGGCATGGCCGAGATGCCGACGATTCATCGCGGCGATGCGACGCCGCGTCACGAGCGTGATCGACAGCAGCGCTGCTCCGGCCTTCTCCGCGCGGAGCACCAGCGCGCCGACACACTCGAGCCGCGCGAGTGCGACGGGACAGCGCACGCCCTCGGCCTGGACGGCCACGCTCGCGCTCATACCCGCACGCGCACTCCTACTCGCGCGCGCGCTCATGCGCCCGAGTCCGCAGCGTACGCCTTCACGATCTCGCGCACGAGCCGATGCCGGACGATGTCGACTTCGGTGAAGTAGTGGAACGCGATGCCCTCGATCCCCGGCAGGATCCGCTCGATCTGCAACAGGCCGCTCTCCTCGCGCTTCGGCAGGTCGACTTGCGTCTTGTCGCCGGTGATCACGGCGCGCGAGTTCAGGCCGAGGCGCGTGAGGAACATCTTCATCTGGGCGTTGGTCGCGTTCTGCGCTTCGTCGAGGATCACGAAGGCGTCGGCCAACGTGCGGCCGCGCATGTACGCGAGCGGTGCGATCTCGATGACCCGCGTCTCGAGCGCGCGTACGACGCGCTCAGGCGGCATGAGGTCGTCGAGTGCGTCGTACAGCGGGCGTAGGTAGGGATCGACCTTCGCCTGCATGTCTCCCGGGAGGAACCCGAGCGATTCACCGGCCTCCACCGCCGGACGAGCGAGCACGATCCGCTTCACGCGTTTCCGCGCGAGTGCGTCGACCGCCGCCGCGACGGCGAGGTAGGTCTTGCCCGTACCCGCCGGTCCGATGCCAACGACGATCTCGTGGTCGACCATCTTCTGCATGTACTCGCCCTGCCCCTGCGTCTTGGGCTGGACGACCTTACGCACGCCGGGGAGTACGAACCGGCCCGGAGCGGAACCCTCGCGCACCGGCCCCTCCATCGAGTACCGGAGGACGTCGTCGGGGTCCATCGGCTGACGCTGCTTCGCCTGCTCGATCATGCGCGTGGCCACCGCACCAGCCTTCTCGACCGGTTCGGCGGCGCCCGAGATCACCATCGCGTCGGCGCGCAGCGTGACACGCACCGGGAAGATCTTCTGCAACTCCGCGAGGTTGGTGTCGCCGGCGCCGGCGAGCGCGAGCAGGTCGGCCCCCTCGGTCGACAGCCGCAGCGTCGTGCTCTCGCCGGCCACGGTCCCGTCGCTCACGCGCCCTCCACCGTGCGGATGTGCAGCTCCGCCAGATCCTGCGCGGGCACGATGCTCGGCGCGCCTTCGAATAGCGCGCGCGCGGCCGTCGTCTTGGGGAACGCGATCACATCGCGGAGTGAGGTCGCGCCGGCCAGCAGCATCGCGATCCGGTCGAACCCGAACGCGATACCGCCGTGCGGCGGCGCGCCCGCCCGCAGACCCTCGAGCAGAAAGCCGAACCGACGCTCCTGCTCGGAGACATCACCGATGCCGAGCAGGCCGAACATGCGCGACTGCACCGCCGGATCGCTGGTGCGGATGCTGCCGCCGCCGAGCTCCGTGCCGTTGAGCACGCAGTCATAGGCGAGTGCGCGCCAGCGAGCAGGCGCGTCGGGATGCGCGACCATGTCGTCGGCGTTGGGGGCCGTGAATGGATGATGCACGGCCGCGAGTGCGCCAGACTCCGGATCCTGATCGAACATCGGGAAGTCGAGCACCCACAGGAACCGCCGCAGGTTCGCGTCGACCAGGCCGAGCCGCAGGGCGCACTCCTGACGGACGCGGTCGAGCGCCGGGCTCGAGATACGGTCCAGACCGGCGACGGCGAGGAGGAGATCTCCCTCGCGCAGTCCCAATGCCGCCTGTGCCTCGGGCGCGAGGAACTTCGCCAGCGGTCCTTCGACATTCCCCCCCGCCGACTTGAGGCGGACGAGTCCACCGGCACCCGCACTCTTGGCGATCGCCTCGAGCTCGTCCACCTGCTTGCGGCTCCACGCGCCGCCGCCCGGCACGACGATGCCTCGCACCCTCCCACCAGCCGCGATCGCCGACTGGATGATCCCCGACTCGCTCGCTGCGAACGTCGGCGTGAGGTCGCTGATCGCGAGCTCGTAGCGGAGGTCAGGACGATCGCAGCCGTAGCGCTCCATGGCGTCGGCGTAGCTCATCCGCGCGAATGGCGTCTCGATCGCGATGCCCGCTTCGGCCCAGAGCGACTTGATGAGCCCTTCGGCCATCGTGATGATGTCCTCGCGACCGATGAACGACGCTTCGATGTCGATCTGCGTGAACTC
>JANOWT010000402.1:0-28498 GCA_031418115.1 Gemmatimonadota bacterium | reverse complement strand
CGCTGCCATCCCTTCCGCCCCGGGGGATTCGACCCGGTGCCCGAACCTCCTTCCGCCTCGCCTCGAGATGGATAAGCGCTTCTTCCTCGCGCTGTTGCTCACGATGGGTGTCATCGTGGTCACGCCGCGTATCTTCCCCGGTGCCGCACGGCCCGTGGTCGTTCCTGTAACGTCAGTGGCGGCACCTGCGCAGGAAGTCGGCGCCGCCCCCGCGTCGACCACAACACCCACGATCGGCAGGAGCGCGGCGGAACCCGCGACCGCTTCCGGCGCGGCAGTCGTCGCCCCGCAGGCTATCGTCGTCGAGGCGCGCACGGTGCGCCTCACGAACGCGCTCGCGACATATGAGTTCAGCACGCGGGGCGCGACACTGCTCGGTGCTGAGTTGCCGCGCTACAAGCGGCTCGGCGGCGGGACGGGTCTCGTGCGGCTCGGTGATGGTGGCCGACCACTGCTGCGCTACAGGCTCATCGCCGGCGGCGACACGATCGCGCTCGACGCGATGGACTTCGCGGTCGTCGAGGGCACGAGCAACGGGCGTGGACGCCTGACGTTCACGACACCGCTGGGCACCGGCAGCGCGAGCATCATCTATACGCTCGCTGACTCCAACTACCTCGCGGAGATCGATGTGCAGGTGACGGGCGTGAGTGCGCCGACCTTCCTGCTCACCGACCTGCCGCAGGGGTTCGATACGCAGGAGCGCGACTCCGTCGACGATCAACGGCACCTCGCGTACGCAATGCGCACGCCGGCGGGTGGCGCGGACCGAGTCGACTTCCGGAAGCCGGATCCCGGCGAGCGTCTCGTGCACGCCGGGCCCTTCACGTGGACGGTCGCGAAGAGCAAGTACTTCCTCGTCGGACTCCTGGCGCGCGACAGCGCCGCCTCGCCGCTCGCCGAGCTACAGGTCACGGGCGCGTTGCGCACGAACAAGGTCGCCTCGCGCGCGCAGGCGACGGCGATCTCGCCGATCGGTCCAGAGGGTGTGGCGCTCGAGTTCTATGCGGGCCCGCAGGAATGGGAACGGCTCGTCGCCCTCGGACGCGAGTTCGAACACACCAACCCGTACGGCGGATGGATCAGTGGCGTGGTGCAGCCGTTCGCGACGATCGTGATGCGCGTGCTGCTCTGGATGCGGCACACCTTCCGACTCGAGTACGGATGGATCCTGGTCATCTTCGGCGTGTCGATCCGCCTGCTCATGTGGCCGCTCAACAGCAAGATGATGCGCTCGCAGGTGACGATGCAGCGCGTTGCACCAGCGGTGCAGGCGGCCCAAGCGAAGCACAAGGGTGATGCGGAGAAGACACAGAAAGCGGTGATGCAGGTCTACGCGGACGCCGGAATAAGTCCGTTCGCGCCGCTGGCCGGTTGCTTGCCGATGCTCCTGCCGATGCCGATCCTGTTCGCGCTCTTCTTCGTGTTCCAGAACACGATCGAGTTCCGCGGCGTGCCGTTCCTCTGGTTCCCGGATATCTCGGTTGCGGATCCGCTCTACATCGCGCCGTTCATCACCGGTGGGTCGATGTTCCTCCTCTCGTGGATCGGCATGCGCAACTCGCCGCCGAACCCACAGGCGAAGATGATGGCCTACATGATGCCGATCATGATGACGGTCTTCGGCATCAACTTCGCCGCCGGCCTGAATCTCTACTGGTTCGTGCAGAACTTCGCAGCGCTCCCGCAGCAGTGGCTGATCTCCAACGAGCGCGGCAAGCAGCCGGTGGCGGTGGTCGTCGCCGATGGGAGCGAGCGCAAGCGCCGCTGATCCCCGCGGCGACACGATCGCCGCGGTCGCGACAGCGGTCGGTCGCGCGGCGCTCGCTGTCGTCCGGCTGAGCGGGCCCGGCGCGCGCGCGATCGCGGTGCGCCTGGGCGTCCCCGCCGACCTCGAGCCTCGCCGTGCGACGCGGGCGCGACTGCATCACCCAGACCGACCCGACGAGCCGCTCGACGAGGCGGTCGTGATCATGCATGTCGCTCCTCGGTCGTTCACGGGCGAGGACACGGTGGAGTTCTCGGTGCACGGCGGCACGTTCGTCAGTCGTGCCCTGCTGGTCGCCTTGGTGGAAGCCGGTGCCCGTCCGGCACGTGCGGGCGAGTTCTCCGAGCGTGCGGTGCTGAATGGAAAGCTCGATCTATTGCAGGCCGAGGCGATCGCCGACCTGATCGATGCACGTTCTGCGGCAATGCATCGCGCGGCACTGCGGCAACTCAGCGGCGCGCTCTCGCACCGGATCGACGCGTTACGCGAGTCGCTGCTCGACGTCGAGGCGCTCATCGCGTATGAGATCGACTTCCCCGAAGAGGATGACGGTCCGCTCCCGCGCGCGCGCGCACTCGTCGCGGCCACGCGCGCCGGTGCTGGCATCGACGCACTGCTGGCGACGCTGCCACAGGCGGAGCTCGCGCGCGACGGCCTCGTGGTTGTGATCGCGGGGGCCCCCAACGCGGGAAAGTCCTCTCTCTTCAATACACTCGCCGGCGATGCTCGAGCGATCGTAAGCGACATCCCCGGCACCACCCGCGATGCGTTGGAGGTCTTGGTCGACGACGACCCCCTGCCGATCCGGTTCGTGGATACGGCGGGACTTCGTGACAGCAGCGACGTGGTGGAACGACTGGGCGTAGAGGTGAGCCTGCGGCGCCTCGCGGGCGCACACGTCGTGCTCGTCTGTTCCGACGACGACGGAGCGCTCGCGCGCGCGTGCGAGAGGGTCGCGGTGCACAGCACCGCGCCGCGGATCGCTGTGCGCACGAAGGCGGACCTGCTGGCCACTGGCGCCGCTGGGTGGCGAGCGCCGGCCACAGTGCCCGCCGAGTATGTGCTCGCGGTGAGCGCGACGACGGGGGCGGGACTCTCGACGTTGCGCGACGCGGTCCGCGCGATCGCGCGGGCGCAGGTGCCCGAGCCGGCGGAGGAGCATCCTGTGGTGATGCGTGCGCGACATGTGGGTGCGCTCAAGGCGGCGCGTTCGGAGATCGCGCTCTTCGTGGACGCTTGGAGCAGTCGCTCGCTTCCGGCGCCCGTGGCTGGGACGCACCTGCGTGCAGCCGTGCTCGCGTTGGATGAACTGGTCGGAGCGATCGACGCCGACGAGGTGCTCGGACGCGTGTTCCGGACTTTTTGTGTGGGGAAGTGAACTACAGGTAGAAGGTGGGAGGTGGGGGAATTGACGACGCGCGGCCGGCCCCGGAGCCGGTCGCGCGCGTCCACCTAGCAGTGCGCCGCAGAGCTATGCTGTGCGGGCGGCCGCGTCGGTGAAGTGGATCAACTCCTGCACTGGTGCCCTGAGAGCCCAGGCGATGCCTTTCTCTGCAATGGCGTCCTCCACGAGCTTCGCGCCGAGCCAGTAGCCTGAGCGTTCGGGAAGCACATGACGCTGCACCGTGCGTGCCTCGTCGCTCATGCCGCCAGAGAGCCAGCGCAGGCGAAGACCGAGACCGGCGCGGTCGAGGTCTTCCGTGACAACACGCGCGAGAACCGACTCGAGTTCGCGCACCCGCGTGTACTGGCGGCGCTCGAAGCCGTAGTACTCCCAGGGCGCATGCCCGGGACTCAGGAGCCGCGACGCCTGCACGGCGAGTCCCTCGTTGACGAGATGCTCGCGGAGCGAGGCGTGGCGCCCCGTCTCCCAATAGGAATAGAAGCCATTGGCGGCGCCGACCTGACGGCGCAGGTCGGCGCGGCTCGTGGGCGACGTATAGCGCACGCAATGCGCGATCTCATGCGCGAGCCACATGGGGATGAGCTCTGGGTCGAGCCCGAGTCCGCGAGTGGTCTGATTCGCAACGCTCGTGAAGTGCTCCAGACAGACGAAGGCCACGCCTCGGCCATTGATCACGAGTTCACCGGCATTCGCCGCGCCGACGCCGACCATGAGCACGACGTCGACGTCGCTGTCGACTTCGAAGAGCTCGGTGCACGCGGACTCAGCCTGGCGTGCGAGCGCGACGACATCAGTGCGCTCGAGCATCGCGCGCAGGTCGGTGCGGTCGGCGCGCACGGTCTCGCGCACGACTTCACTGAAGTGCGGACCAGTGGGTTCGATGACGTAGTTGTGCCAGTACGCGCCCAAGAGGGCGCGATGCGTCTCGAAGTAGCGTTGATATGCTGCGACCGGATCGGCGCCCTGGAGGACGGCGAGGAAGTCGGGCAGCAGGTTGATCAGCATTCGATAGGGGCGCGGCGTGCTGCGATCAACGGAGGCGGATGGTCACGGGGCGAACGATACAGGGCATCGTGATTCCGGACAAGAGGACGTGAAAGCAAACCAATTCGAGTCGCGAGTCCTTGGGAATCATGAATGCAGCCCCGCCCGACTCAGCGCGTACCGAAGAGTCGGTCGCCGGCGTCTCCCAAACCAGGGAGGATATAGCCGTTCTCGTTGAGCTCGCGGTCAAGCGCGGCGGCGAGGATCGGCACGTCGGGGTGCGCCTCGTGTAGCCGCTTCACGCCTTCGGGTGCAGCGACGAGGCAGAGGAACTTGATCCGGCGCGCACCGGCGCGCTTGAGTGAACTGACCGCGCTCACCGCACTCCCGCCCGTGGCGAGCATCGGGTCGAGGAGGAAGAACTCGCGTTCAGCGCCATCGGACGGGATCTTGAAATAGTAGTCGACCGGCTTAAGTGTGTCGTGGTCGCGGTAGAGTCCGATGTGTCCCACGCGCGCCGAGGGCATGAGCCTGAGGATACCGTCGACCATGCCAAGCCCGGCGCGAAGGATAGGTACGAGCGTGAGCTTCTTGCCGGCGACACGCAGCCCAGTGGTCGTCTCGAGCGGCGTGTCGACCTCGACCGGTTCCAGCGCGAGATCCGCGGTGGCCTCGTAGGCCATCAGCATCGCGATCTCGTCGACGAGCTCCTTGAAGATCTTCTTGGGCGTCGACTGATCGCGCAGAATGGCGATCTTGTGCTGCACGAGCGGATGCGAGACGACGGTGAGACCTGGGAGCACAGGGGTGGTCAGCATACGCGCAAAGCTACTATCTTCGGCATCATGAAAGAATATCAGGCGGTGATCCTCCGGCTCGCGCGGCATCAACGCGAGGACGAGGACGCGCTGACGGACCTGCTCAACGAGCGCAGCCGTGGGGGATGGACCCCAACGATGATGACGCAGGACGGCGCGCGCCTCACGGTGGTCTTTGCGCGCGAGGGCGAGCCGGAGCGCTGAGCGCCCCGGCCGCGAACCCATGCGACTCCAGTTCGTCGGTGCGGCCCGTGAGGTGACCGGCTCAGCGCACCTCGTGCACGTCAACGACCGAACGATCCTCCTCGACTGTGGGCTCTTCCAGGGCCGGCGCGCCGAGACTCAGGAGCGGAACCGCCGACTGCCGTGCGCAGTGGACCGTCTCGACGCGGTGGTGCTCTCACATGCGCACATCGACCATGCGGGGCGTCTCCCGTTCCTCGTGAAGGAAGGGTTTCGCGGCGAGATCCACGCGACGCCGGCAACACGCGACCTCTGTGAAGTGATGCTCGCCGACAGCGCGCATATCCAGGAGAAGGACGCGGACTTCCTGAAGCGGCACCGCAAGTCGGCGGTAGAGCCGCTCTATGCCCTGCGCGACGTGTCAACGACACTCAACCAGATGCAGCCGCACCGATACCGCGAGCGGTTCGAGGTGGTACCCGGCGTGTGGGCGACCTTCACCGATGCTGGACACATCCTCGGTTCGGCCTCGGTGATGCTGGAGTGGGACGAGGGGAGCGTGCGGCGGCGGTTGGGATTCAGTGGCGACATCGGAAGGTCTGGGTTGCCGATCATCTGTGATCCGGATCCTGTCACGGACGTGGACTGGCTCATCATGGAGTCGACGTATGGCGACCGCGACCACACGAGCGTCGCTGGTGCGCGTGACGATCTCGCGCGGATCGTCACGGAAACGGTCGCGCGCGGTGGGCGCGTGTTGATCCCGGCGTTCGCCGTCGGCCGGACGCAGGAGCTGCTCTACGATCTCCACCAACTCACCAACGAGGGACGGATCCCCCGGGTGCCGGTGGTGATCGACAGCCCACTCGCTACGCAAGCGACGAACGTCTTTCGTGAGAACACCGTCGATTTCGACCAGTCGGAGCCGATGATCCGCGCCAACGCGCGCGACCTCGAGGCGCTCTTCGCGTTCGATCAACTGCGGTTCACCCCGTCGGTCGAGGACTCGAAGGCGACGATGCATCAGCATGGCCCGATGATCGTCATCGCGGCCTCGGGGATGGCGGAGTCGGGGCGCATCCTGCACCATCTCGCCTACAGCGCGGGCGATCCGCGCTCCACTGTCTTGATCGTCGGCTTCCAGGCGGAGCACACGCTCGGCCGACGGATCGTGGAGCGACGCGAGCGGATCAAGGTGTTCGGCGAGGAGATCCCACTGCGCGCCCAGGTCGAGGTGCTCACGGGCTACAGCGCCCATGCGGACCGGACCGAGCTACTGGCGTGGCTCGCGGCGGTGCGCGCGAGTTCTCGTCGATTCTCCGATCTCTTCCTCGTGCATGGCGAGCGCGCAGCACAGGATGCGTTCGTCGCCACACTCGCCACGCGCGGGATCGATGCGCAGACGCCCGAGCCGGGCACCAGTGTCGCGCGCTGACGCCGCGCCGCGGATCGTCCGTGCCGCGATCGCGCTCGGGGCGGCAAGGGGAGTCGGCGCGATGAGCCTGCAAGGGATCGCCGCCGCCGCCGGCGTGAGTAAGGCGCTCCTCCTCTATCACTTCAAAGCAAAGGCGGCGCTGCTCGACGCGGTCGTCGGCGCGCTCGGCCACGCGAGCGAGTCTCGGCTCCGCACGGCGGCCACTGCGGCCGACGCGATGCGCGCCTGGCGTGCGCTCGTGCGCGACGAGACGGTCCATGGCGAACTCGCGCTGCTCTCGGCGCTGGCGCTCGAAGCCGAGATCGATGCGGACGCGCTGCGGCGCACACGCGCCGAGCGAGAGGAAGCGGCGGCGACACTCTCGACGGCCATGCTGACGGAACTGCAACTGACGCCCCGCGTGCCGGCGGTGTTCCTCGGCCGACTCCTGCTCCGGCAGCTCGACGGACTCGCCGCCGCGGCCACGCGTGACGGCGTCACGACCGATGCACTCGAGGCGGAGCTCGACGTCCTCGCGCTGGCGTTGCTCGCACTCGGTCGCTGACCGTACCGCCGCGCCCGTCGGCCCGGTAGCTTCATCCGATGATCGCGCATTCCGGCTGGTCCCGTCGTCGTCGCGTGGTCGTCGCCCTCCTGGGGATGATCGGCTTGCTCTGGACAGGATCCGCGGTGACGGTCTTCTGGATCGCTTCGCACGATCGGGCCGCGCCGGCCGACGCGATCGTGGTGCTCGGTGCGGCGCAATACCGTGGTCGACCGTCGCCGGTGTTGCGCGCACGGCTCGATCATGCGGTGGCGCTGTTCGCGCAGGGCTTTGCCCCGCGCCTGGTGCTCACGGGTGGGATCGCCGAGGGTGATACCGCGAGCGAGGCGGCGGTCGCGCGGACGTACGTGATGCGCGCGGGCGTCCCCGACTCGGCGATCCTGCTCGAGAACGAGGGGCGTACCACACAACAGTCGTTGCGCGCGGTGGCGCAGCTGCTCGACGCGCGCGGGCTCGCGAGCGTGATCCTCGTCTCCGATCCGTTCCACCTGTTCCGCGCGTCGGTGGTCGCGCGCCGCAACGGCCTCGCGATCCGCACCTCACCGACGCGCTCGGACGATGCGTGGGGACGACTCGTGCGGCAACCCGGGTACTTCCTGGCAGAGTCCGTGAAGGCGCCGGCCGCGTTCGTGTTCGAGTGGTGATCGCCGCGCCGCGTTGACGCGGTGCCTTCAGACAGAATGAGGATTGAGATGCGGATCCCCGTCGAGACGTATGCATTGCCCAACGGACTGCGTGTGGTGTTGTCGCAGGACCACGCAACGCCGGTCGTGGCAGTGAACCTGTGGTACCACGTGGGCTCGGCGAACGAACGTGCCGGGCGCACGGGATTCGCTCACCTGTTCGAGCACATGCTCTTTCAGGGGAGTGCGCGGGTGGGCGCCAACGAGCACTTCGAGCTCGTGCAACGCGCCGGGGGCACGTTGAACGGATCGACCTGGCTCGACCGGACCAACTACTACGAGACGATGCCGTCGCATCAGCTGGAGCTCGCGCTCTGGCTCGAAGCGGACCGCATGGCGCGGCTCCTCCCGGCGATGACTCAGGAGAAGCTCGACACGCAGCGCGACGTGGTGAAGAACGAACGTCGCTGGTCGGTGGACAATCAGCCGTACGGCACGTGGTGGGAGCGGTTGCCGGCGCTCTGCTTCCCGAGCGAGCATCCGTTCCATCACTCGTTGATCGGGTCGATGGAGGATCTGAGCGAGGCGAGCCTCGACGATGTGGCCGAGTTCTTTCGCACTTACTACACGCCCGACAACGCGGTACTCACGCTCGCTGGTGACTTCGACCAGAAGGCGGCACGCACGATGATCGAGCGCCACTTCGGTGCGATCCCGCGCGGGAGCGGGCGACCGCCGCTGCGCGACATGTCGGTGTCCCCGACGTTCGGCGCGTGGCGCCGCGAGGTCGTGCCCGACGCAGTGGTCGCGGCGCGACTCTTTCTCGCATTCCGTGTGCCTCCGGCCGGCGAGCACGGGTGGTATGCGGCCAGCATGCTTGGTGCGGTGCTCGGCTTGGGCGAAGGCAGTCGCCTGCCCAAGCGCCTCGTGCGCGAGCTGCAGGTCGCGTCCGACGCAGGGGCTTACACGTTCGACCTCTCCAAGGGCAGCGACCTGTTGATCTGTGACGTGACGGCGCGGCCCGGGGTGAGCGCCGAGCGGCTCGAGGCCGAGGTCGTCGCGGAGGTGGACCGACTGATCGCGGAGGGCGTGACGGCCGAGGAACGCGAGCGGGCACTCGCGCTGCTCGAGACGTCGTGGATCGCCGGACTGCAGTCGGCGGGAGCGCGGGCCGACAAATTGTCGCAGTTCGCTACTTATAAGGGAGATCCTGCGCTCGTGAACGAGGAGCCGGCACGGCATGCCGCAGTGACAGTGGAGGTGATGGACGAGTTCGCCCGCGCATGGCTCGGTGCCGAGAACCGCGCCTCACTGCTCTATGTACCGAAGGCTGACGAGGAGGCCGCATGAGCGAGACTGCGGAGCTTCCGCCGCGCCCTGCTGCGGGCGTCCCTCGCGCGTACGAGTTCCCTGCCGTGCACCGCTTCGCGCTGGCGAACGGCCTGCGAGTGGTGGTCGCGCCGATGCCGCGACTGCCACTCGTCACGGTGCTCGCACTCATCGACGCGGGTGCGGCGAGCGAGGCACCGGGTCTAGAAGGCGTGGCGTCGCTCGTGACACGCACGCTCTCCGAAGGAGCCGGTGCGCTGGATGGCGCCGAGATCACGGCGCGGTTCGAGCGTCTTGGCACCGCGTTCGACGCGTCAGCCGATTGGGACTCGAGTGTGGCGCGGCTCACGGTGACGCGGTCGCGATTCGACGCCGCGTTCGCGCTCTTCGCGACCGTCCTGCGCGGCGCGACCTTTCCGGCGGCCGACGTCGCACGCCGTCGTGACGAGCGGCTGGCCGATCTCGCGCAGCAGCTCGCCGAGCCGCGTGGTCTCGCCGATGAGCGTTTCGCCGGCTTTCTGTATCCACGTACGAACCGCTACGCGCGCTCGGCGTCGGGGACGCCGCGTAGTGTCGCCACGCTCGACGCGGATGCCGTGCGCGCGTTCTACGCCGATCACTATGGCCCGAGCACGACAACGCTCCTGCTGGTGGGCGACATCACCGCCGACCAGGCGCGTGCGCTCGTTGAAACAGAGTTCGGGGGTTGGGAGGGGAACGCGCGACCGGCCGCTCCGATGCGAGTCGTCAGCGGCACCGACCCGAAACGGATCGTGATCGTGGAGAAAGCCGACGCTCCGCAGTCGGAGCTGCGCGTGGGGCACGTCGGTGTCCCGCGCTCGCACGCGGACTACCTGGCGATCGTCGTCATGAACGCGATCCTCGGTGGACTCTTCTCCTCGCGCATCAACCTCAACCTGCGCGAGAAGCATGCGTTCACGTATGGGGCGTCGTCGGGATTCGACTGGCGGCGCGGTGCAGGGCCGTTCGTGGTGAGCACGGCCGTGAAGAGCGAGGTGACGGCGCGCGCAGTGGAAGAGATCCTGCGCGAGATCGACGGACTGCGCGCGGAGGCGCCAGCGGCGGCAGAGGTGGCACTCGCGACCGACTATCTCGCCGGAGTGTTCCCGATCCGCTACGAGAGCACGTCGGCGGTGGCGGGAGCACTCGCGGGTGCTACGATGTTCGGATTGCCCGACGACTGGTTCGCGCGGTACCGGGACCGGATCCGTGCGATCACACCGGCCGCGGTGCATGCCGCCGCGCGCACGCACCTGGACCCCACTCGGCTACTGGTACTCGCGGTGGGCGATGCCGGTGTGATCGAAGCGCCGCTCGCTGCGGCGCTCGCCGCGCTCGGCTTCGGTGCGGCGGAGCGGCATGCGAGCGACGACGACCCAGCGGAGATGCCGAGATGAACGAACCGATCGGGCGTGTGGACGGCGCGCGGATCTGGCAGAACAGATTCTTGGACGCGCAACTGGATCGCGTGCGGTACCCGGACGGGTCGATCGGCGAGCAGGTGCTGATCCATCATCCCGGGGCGGCGGCCGTGGTGCCGTTCCTCAACGATCCCGCAGGCGATGATCCGCAGGTGTTGATGATCCATCAGTACCGGTATGCGACCGGAGGAAAGCTCTGGGAGATCCCGGCCGGGCGGCTCGAGCCCGGCGAAGAGCCGCTCGCATGCGCGCACCGGGAGTTGCTCGAGGAGACCGGGTGCACCGCCACGGCGATCACGCCGTTGACGACCATGTGGACCACGCCAGGATTCACGAACGAGAAGATCCACATCTTCCTGGCGACGGGGCTGACGCGAGGGGAGTCGCGTCCCGAGGCCGACGAGTTCATAGAAGTCGTGGCGCTGCCGCTCGCCGAGGTGCTGCGGAAGGTGGAGTCGGGGGAGATCTCCGACGCGAAGACGATCATCGGGATCCTGTATGCGGCGGGGTTCAGGACCTGACACCGCGTGTAGGCAGAGGAGTCCTATAATGAGGACGGGAAACTCCAATAGCACGGACACACAGAGAGATTGAGATTAGATTAACACGTTGATTTACATAGACTTATAGCGGTCCTTGGGTTGGCACGACCCCTGCTTCAATATCAATCGGGGAATGGTCACCGAACTCCACGTAGACGGAGGAGCTCATGGGAACCGCCGCAATGAAGTCGGGCGCGAAGAAGTTACAGTATCGGACGCTAAACGACCTCAAGACGCTTGATGATGGCGCCTTGGTGACTGAATACATTGCCGGTCAGTCGCGCGCTTTCGACGCGATAGTCGACCGGTATCAGTCGCGTCTACTGAACTTCATCTACCGTACCGTCGGCGACCGTGAGCGCGCGGAGGACCTCGTTCAGGAGGTCTTCATCCGAGTGCATCGCCACCTCGCGCGCTTCGACCAGTCGAAGAAGTTCTCGACTTGGATCTACACGATCGCGTCGAATCTCGCGAAGAATGAGCTGCGCAACCGTTCGCGCAATCCAATCGTGCTTTTCCAGACGATGACGGCGGGGTGGGACGACGAGGAGCGGCCGCTCGAGTTCGAGGATACGGCATCGCGTCCCGACGACCTCTTCCGCAAGCGCCACGTGCGATCGCTGGTCGAGCAGACGGTGGCCAAGTTGCCGCTGCACCACCGCGAGGTGTTCGTGCTCCGAGAGCTCGAGGGGCGCTCCTACGAGGAGATCGCCGAGATCACGCACTGCAACCTCGGGACCGTGAAGTCGCGGCTGAACCGGGCGCGGAGTTCGTTCGCCGAGATCATCGAGCCGGCCCTGCAGTAGCAGTCTCGTGAAGGGGGGTGGGACCTCCGAAGGGCTGCAGGCCGGAACGCGGAACGTCCTCCCGGGGTATGGGGAGGGCGTTTCGACGTTCTTGCGTGTTGATGTTCCCTGATCGGTCGCGGGATTCCCCCACCCCAATCCGATGCGCTGCTCCGAGTTCCGTTCCCAGCACCTCGCCTGGCTCGACGCCGATCACGGGCCGTCGTTCACGGCGACGATGCGCACTCACGCCGACGGCTGTCGCGCGTGCGGTGAGTACGACAGCCTGGTCCGCGCCGGGCTGCTGCTCGCGCGCCATCTCGCGCCGGTCCGTCCATCGCCGGGATTCCGGCGCACCCTCGCGGCGCGACTTTCGGCACGGCTGGCCGCAGAGACGGGGGGAGCGGACGCGGCTATATTGCGCGTCTATGGCTCCCGTGACGATGAAGGCGTTCAAGTCCGCGCTCGACAGCGCTCGGCTGGATCCCGTCTACCTGTTCCACGGCACGGATGATTTCCTGAAGGAGGAGAAGGTGCGGGCGCTGATCGCGCGCGCGACCGACGCCTCGACGCGGGACTTCAATCTGGAGTTGCTTCGCGGCGCCGAGTGCGACGGGGCTCGACTCTCGGGCGCACTCGAGGCGTTGCCGATGCTCGCCGAGCGTCGCGTGGTGATCCTGCGCGATCCTGACGCGCTCAAGAAGCCGGTGTATGAGCGCCTCGAGCGCTATCTCGCCTCGCCCGCGACCGACACCTGCCTCGTGCTCGTGCTTCCGTCGGGCACGAAGGCGGACGCCGACCTGATCAGACTGACGAGTGCTGTCGAGTTCCGAGCGCTCACGGATGACGAGTTGTTGCAGTGGATCGCGCATCAGGCGCAGACGGTCTGTGCCACGACGATCGCGGCCGACGCGGCCGCGCTCCTCGCGAGTTACGGTGGCAATGACCTCGCGTTGTTGAGCGGCGAGTTGCAGAAGCTCTCAGCGTTCAGCAACGGCGGGATGATCACGGTGGCGGCCGTCGAAGCGGTGACCGGAGTACGTCCGGGCCACACGTTGGGCGACCTGCTCGACTTGGCCGCTGCGCGTGAGACCACGAAAGCGATCGCGTTGGTGGACGAGGTGATCGGGCAACCCAAGATGTCGGGAGTGGTGGTGGTACTCGCGCTGACGGCACAGACGTTGGCGATCGGATGGGGCTTGGCGGCTCGTGCGCGAGGGTTGAGCGCCTCGCGACTGGAAGGCGAGTTCTTCGCGCTCCTCAAGGAAGGCGGCAGCGCGTACACGGGCCGCTCATGGGGCGACGCGGTCAAGTGTTGGGCGCGCGCCGTACCCAAGTGGACCCCCGCCGACGTGGATCATGCGCTGCCGCATCTGCTTGCTGCGGATCGCGCGCTCAAGGACACCAAGGTCTCGAGCGAGGAACAGACCGTGACGTCGCTGCTCTTGGCGATCACACCGGTCGCCTCGCGACGGAGGGCAGCATGATGGCGGTGCGGATGAGGTCAACATGGCGCTCGGCATTCGGAACGCTCGTCGCGATCGCGCTGCTCGCGGTCGCGCTGCTCGCTGCCGGTGCGCGCACGGTAGTCGCCCAGGCGGTCGTTGTAGCGACGCGCGCCGACTCGCTGCAAGCGAGCTATCGTCGCGCGCAGCGACTCGTGAATGACGGGCAGGGCGCGGAGGGGCGCGCACTCGTCGACTCGCTGCTCAACGCGGCCGAACCGCGCTCCCCCGACGAAGCGGAAGCGTTGTTCTGGCGTGCGACGCTCGCCGAATCGTGGGAGAGCGCACAGCGGGACTACCTGCGCATCATGCTGGAGCACGATCGGTCGTCGCGTGCCGGCGACGCGATGCTGCGGCTCGCGCAGGGCGAAGCGGCGCGCGGGGATCGCGACGAAGCGGTGCGTTACCTGGAGCGGCTCGCGCGCGAGGCACCGGAGAGCGATGCGCGCGCCGAAGGCGCGCTCTGGCATGGCCGCTTCCTGCTCGAGCGCGGTGATCGTGCCAATGGGTGCGGTGTGCTGCGGGCCGGGCGCGCGCTCGTGCGTACGGGGCAGGTAGAGTTGGAGAATCAGTACGAGTATCTGATCCGCGGTTGCCCGGAGCTCAGTGCGGTCGAATCGCCGTCGGTCGCGACTCCAAGCACCACAGCGCTCGCTACACCTCCTGCGGCACCTACTGCTACGCCTTCTGCCGCATCTCCTGCCGCACCTCGGGCGACCGCAGTCGTCACTCCGCGGCCTGGCGCGCCGATGTGGTCAGTGCAGGTCGCGGCGGTGAGCACGACCACCGAAGCCACCGCAATGGTCAAGCGGCTGCGCGACCGCGGGTACGACGCGCGCGTGGATGGCAGCGCGGCACCGTTCCGCGTGCGCTTTGGGCGCTTCCCGACGCGCGCGGCAGCGACCGCAGCGCTCGAGGGCTACAAGACGAAAGAGAAGGCGGCGGCCTTCCTGGTCGAGGTCCCCCGCGGGTGAGTTCCGCCGCGCCGCCGCTCATGACGCCGCTCATGACGCAGTACCGGGAGATCAAGGCGCGGCATCCCAACGCGATCCTGTTCTTCCGGATGGGCGACTTCTACGAGATGTTCTACGAGGACGCGGAGACGGCGTCACGCGCGCTCGACCTGACGCTCACCTCGCGCAATAACGGTGGTGCGGCCGAGGTGCCACTCGCGGGGATCCCGGTGAAGGCGGCCTCCGAGTACCTGCGCCGGCTCGTACAGCAGGGATTCCGCGTCGCGATCTGCGAGCAGATCGAGGATCCGAAGTTCGCGAAGGGGATCGTGAAGCGTGCGGTGGTCGAGACGATCACGCCCGGTGCGGCGTTCAGCGACGACCTGCTCGACGTCACGCGCAACAACTTCCTCTGTGCGGTGCAGTCGGTGGGGGACGAGGTGGGGATCGCGGCGGCCGATCTGTCGACCGGAGAGTTGCGCCTCATTCGTTGCGCGACCGGTGATGCCGACGCGGTGCTGGCGCGCCTGGCCCCGCGCGAGGTGCTGATCGCAGGAGAGTCGGTCGCGGAGCGTCTCGCGGCCACGACCGGCGCGCTCTTGACCCCGCGTGAAGGGTGGGAGTTCGAGCCCTCGCTCGCCGAGGACGCGCTCGCGGCGCAGTTCGGGGTGCAATCGCTCGAAGGGTTCGGCATCGGGACAGCGGATGCGATCGTGGTGGGCGCGGCCGGTGCGCTGCTGCGCTACCTGCGTGAACTGCAGCCGGGTGGACTGCCGCATCTCGCGCGCCCGGTGGTGGAGCGTCCCGGGGGCACGATGCCGCTCGACGAGATGACGCGGCGCAACCTCGAGCTCGTGGAGTCGCTGCGCACGAGCACCGACACGAACGGCACGTTCACGAGCGGCACCCTGCTCGGCGTGCTCGACCGGACACAGACCCCGATGGGTGCGCGGTTGATGCGCCACTGGATCCTCGCGCCGCTCACTGACGTAGCGGCGATCATGGCGCGACTCGATGCGGTGACAGCGTTGTTCACCGAGGCGCTCGCGCGCGCTGCGCTGCGTGAGGCGCTCGACGGCGTACGCGACGTGGAGCGCCTTGCTGGCCGCACGGCGGCGGGACGCGCCACTCCGCGCGACCTGCGCGCGTTGGGCGACTCGCTCTCACGCCTCCCCGCCGTGGCGGCGGCCGTGCGGCGCACGACACTCTCCGGCGGGCTCGGCGCGATCGCGTCGACCTGGGATGACGCGGCGGAGTTGAGCGCGGAGATCCAGGCGACGCTCGTGGCGCGGCCACCGCTCGCGTTCGGCGACGGCGAGACGATCGCTCCCGGTGTGGACGCGCCGCTCGACGAGTTGCGCACCATAGCGACCGGCGGAAAGGATGCGATCGCGGCGCTCCAGGCGGAGGAGCGTGCTCGGACCGGGATCCACTCGCTCAAGGTCGGCTACAACCGGGTGTTCGGTTACTACATCGAGATCACGAACGCGAACAAGGATCTCGTCCCGAGCGACTATCAGCGGCGGCAGACGCTCACCGGGGCGGAGCGTTACATCACGCCGGCACTGAAGGAGTTCGAGGAGAAGGTGCTGCACGCGACGGAGCGGATGGAGACACTCGAGCGCGAGTTGTTCGAAGGGCTGCGCGCGCGTGTGGGAGCGCAGGTCGCGCGGTTGCAGGGGGTGGCGCAGCGGTGTGCGCAGCTCGATGTGCTGGCGGCGCTCGCTGAGGTCGCGGCCCGTGAGGGATATGTGCGGCCGGTGGTGGACGACGGGCCGACGCTCGAGATCGTGCGTGGGCGGCATCCGGTGGTGGAGCGGATGATGCCGCGCGACCAGTTCATCCCGAACGACGTGACGCTCGCGCCCGACGCGCGGATGATCATCCTGACCGGCCCGAACATGGCCGGGAAAAGTACCATTTTGCGACAAATAGGTCTGTTGGTGCTGATGGCGCAGATGGGGAGCTATGTGCCGGCGGCGTCGGCGCGGGTGGGGATCGCCGATCGGGTGTTCACGCGTGTGGGTGCGAGCGACAACCTCGTGCGCGGGCAGTCGACGTTCATGGTGGAGATGTCGGAGACGAGCGCGATCCTGCACACGGCGACGGCGCGGAGTCTGGTGCTGCTGGACGAGATCGGACGGGGTACGGCGACGTGGGACGGGCTCTCGATCGCGTGGGCGGTGAGCGAGCACCTGCACGAACACGTCGGGTGCAAGACGATCTTCGCGACGCATTACCATGAACTGACGCAGCTCGCCGACGAGTTCGTATCAGTGCGCAACTATAACGTGGCCGTGCAGGAGGTCGGGGAGCGGATCCTCTTCCTGCACCGGCTGCGCCCGGGCGGTGCCGATCGCTCGTACGGGATCGAGGTCGGACGGCTCGCGGGACTGCCGGCTCCGGTGATCGCGCGCGCGCGGGCGCTGCTGCGGGTGCTCGAGAGCGAGCAACTCGTGCCAGCGTTGGGGAGTGTCGCGGTCGGTGCTGCGGGCGGTGCCGCGCATGGCGCCGGTCGCGTGAAGGGGCGCCGCGTGGAATCTGCCGTGGATCAGTTCGGCCTGTTCGCGGCGGCCGCACCCGATCCGCTGGTCGAACGCCTCAAGGCGGTCGACACGGACGGGCTCACGCCGTTGCAGGCGCTCGCGCTCCTCGCCGGACTCGCGGCCGACGCCCGGGCGCGGCAGTAGATTCGCAGCAGATCGGCAGTCGTTCCACTGCGGTCCTGTGGTACCCTCTCACGCACCGACCATGACCGAGCATACACGTCATCGCCAGCCGTACGCGAACATCCTCGACACGATCGGATGGACGCCATTGATCCGTCTCACGCGCGTCACGCAGGGGATCCTCACGCCGGTCTACGGCAAGGCGGAGTTCTTCAATCCGGGTGGGAGCGTGAAGGACCGGATCGGACTCCCGATGATCGAGGAGTTCGAGCGGTCGGGGCAGCTCAAGCCTGGCGGCACGATCGTCGAGGGTACGAGCGGCAACACCGGCGTCGGGCTCGCGATCGCGGCGGGGCTCAAGGGCTACAAGTGCATCTTCACGATGCCCGACAAGATGTCGCAGGAGAAGGTGCGGTTGCTCAAGGCGTTCGGCGCTGAGGTGATCATCACGCCGACGGCGGTGCCACCGGATCATCCGGACAGCTATACGTCGATGGCCAAACGGATCGCGTCCGAGACGCCGAATGCGGTGCTCGCGAACCAGTTCTACAACATGACGAATCCTAAGGCGCACTACGAGACGACCGGTCCCGAGCTCTGGGAGCAGACGAACGGCAAGATCACGCACTTCGTCGCGGGCGCGGGGACGGGCGGCACGATCTCGGGTGTGGGGCGTTACCTGAAGGAGAAGAACCCCAAGGTGCAGATCGTCGGCGCCGACCCCGTGGGCTCGATCCTCGCCGAGGTCTGGCGATCGAACGGCGCGAACAAGCCGCAAGGGGCGCCGTACAAGGTGGAAGGGATCGGCCAGGACAAGATCCCGGGCGCGCTCGACCTCTCGGTGATCGACGAGTTCCAGACAGTGAGCGACCGCGACGCGTTCGCGCTCGCGCGTCGGCTCACGCGTGAGGAAGGGATCTTCGTCGGTGGGTCGGCGGGGCTGATCGCGCATGCGGCGCTGAGCGTGGCGCGGCGCATCAACGACCCAGAGGCCTGCGTGGTGACGGTGCTCTGCGACACCGGCGAGCGATACCTCTCGAAGCTGTTCAACGACGAGTGGATGCGCGAGAATCAGATGCTCGATGCCGAGAAGATGACACTCGGCCAGCTGCTCGCGGCCAAGGGCGGCGACATCCCCGCACTCGTGAGCACCGGTCCCGGCGCCTCGGTGCGTCAGGCGCTCGGACTCATGAGTCTGCATAACGTCTCGCAGTTGCCCGTGATGGATGGTGCGAACTGCGTGGGGTCGGTGAGCGAGAGCGTGCTGAGCGTGCGCGGACTCGAGGACACGAAGGTGCTCGAGCGCACAGTGAGCGACGTGATGGACCCACCGTTCCCGGTGGTCGATACGGCGATGCCGGTGGATGCGGCCGTGAAGATGCTCGGCCGCAACAACCCGGCGGTGCTCGTGCGCGACCATGGTACGGTGCAGGGGATCCTCACGCGATCCGACCTGCTCCAGTTCCTCATGGCGCGCTGACGTGGCGCCGATCAAGCCACTCAAGATCCTCGTCCTCAAAGGCGGCGACTCGTCGGAACGGGAGGTCTCGCTCTCGAGTGCGAGTCGGGTGTCGGCGGCGCTCGCGTCGCGCGGGCATCAGGTGACCGAGGCCGACCCCGCGGGCGACCCGCTCGCGGTGCTGCCGGCGGCACGGGCCGCGGATGTGGTGTGGATGGCGCTGCACGGCGGGACCGGAGAGGACGGGACGATCCAGGCGTTGTTCGACCTCGCCGGGGTGCGGTATACGGGGAGCGGTCACCTCGCGAGCGCGTTGGCCATGGACAAGGACTTGTCCAAGCATCTGTTCCGAGCGGCCGGGGTGCAGACGGCGGACTGGTGGATGGCGCGTGCGGGTCGCGACGAGGAGTGGCGGACGCCGGATTACGCTCAGCGCGCGGCGCAGTCGCTCGGGCTTCCGATCGTCGTCAAGCCGTCGAAGCAGGGGTCGACCGTGGGCCTGAGCATCGTGAAAGCGACTCAATCGCTCGGACCGGCGGTCCACGAGGCGTTCCGTCACGACGACGAGGTGATGCTCGAGGCGTTCGTGCCCGGGCGGGAGCTGACGGTCGGGGTGCTCGGGGATTGGATGATGCCGGTTGGCGAAATCATCCCAAAGCGTGAGATTTACGACTACGAGTGCAAGTACACGCCGGGAATGGCGGAGGAGCTGTTCCCGGCGCCGATCGAGACTGCGGTGCGTGACGAAGCGCAGCGACTGACGCGGCTCGTGTACGATGCGCTCAAGTTGCGCGGGTGTGCGCGGATCGACTTTCGATTGCACCCGAACGGTGGACTCTATTGCCTGGAGGCGAACACGCTTCCGGGAATGACGGGTACGAGCTTGGTGCCGCAGGCGGCGCAAGCGGATGGGGTCGGCTTCCCCGTGTTATGCGAGCGGATCGCGCTCGACGCACTCGGGTCACTTTGGGAGAAC
Organism: Gemmatimonadota bacterium; assembly: GCA_031418115.1. Classification (GTDB taxonomy): domain Bacteria; phylum Gemmatimonadota; class Gemmatimonadetes; order Gemmatimonadales; family Gemmatimonadaceae; genus Pseudogemmatithrix. Next base: position 9,078 of record JANOWT010000402.1, on the reverse strand, counting down.
GCATGACGGATGTGTCAAATGTGGTGGCTGCGGCCTTGGCGGGCGTGCCCGCAGGTGTGCAATCGCTCGGGCCATGGTCGGGCCGTCGCCAGCTGTTCGTGCGATTCGCGGGAGAGGCCGAGACGGCGACGATGTACGTCGCGACGGCGCTCGTGCGAGAACTCGCGCGGCAACAGTCGCGCTCGCAGTTCCACTCGATCGTGGTCGGGGGGCGCGATGCGCTGGGGAACGTTCCGTTCCTGCTGGCCGCATTCGCATTGTCGAAGCCGACGATCCCGGTGATGCTCGACACGGACGGTCAGCGTCCGACGGAGCTCGCGGCGTTGCTGCCGTACCTCGCGCTCGTGCAGGTGACGGTGGAGTTCGGTGGTGGTGACGCGTCGATGGAGAATGCGATCGCGACGCTTCGCATCGCGGCGCAGGCCGGTTGTGCCCACGCGCTCGCGATCGTGTCGCGCGAGGACACGCCGGACTCGCAGATCCTGCGCCTGGTGGAGGGCGCACGGGGCGTGAGCGCGCTCACGCAGGTGGTCATCCATCCATTCCAGACGACGGACAGCATGAACATGCTCGATCGCCGCTGGGCGACGCTGCTCGAACAGGCGACGACGACGCATGCAGACACCCGTCTGGTCCTGCGCGTCCCGCCGCCGACGGGTCTGCGCTGACCGATGTCGCCTGCGAGCCCGACACCGATCGAGAGACAGAGGATCCCGCGCATCTCGCGCGCGGTCCTCTGGACGGTGGCCGCGCTCGGGATCGTGCAGTTCCTACAGTGGACGGTGGTACAGCCCACCGACGTCCAAGCGGCATTGGGATTCCGCCGCGGTGACGTCGACCTGGGGCGCTGGTGGACGACGCTCACGTTCCCCTTGGTGCATCCAGATGTCACGCTCCTGCTGCTGAACGTCTACGCGTTGGTGCTGTTCGGTCCGCGACTCGAGGCGGAGTGGGGGACCGGTCGGTTCAGCGCGTTGCTCGCGGTGGGGGCGGTGGGCGGGTGGATGCTACACCTGGTCTCGGGGAACACGGGTCAGTTGCTTGGCGCGTCGGCGTTGGCGTTCGCCGTGCTCATAGCGTACACCGCTCGGTGGGGGAGCGCCACGCACACGTTGGCCGGCGGATTCGAAGCGCGTGGCGGCTGGGTGACGCTCTTCGTGGGCGCGATGATCCTGCTTGTCGGTCTGGGCGCCGGAGAGGGCGGTGGCACGGGGTTCCTCGCGCACTTTGGCGGGATCGCTGCCGGATGGATCTTCGTGCGCGCGACGCCGGTGCTGATGGTGGAACGACTGCGCGAGGGTGTGTCGGCGCTGCCGGACGAACCGCCGGAAGATCAACCGACCCGCGCGATCCCGAAGACGCTGCCGCGCTCGCGTGCGCGCGACCGGGAGACGATCGACGACGTGCTGTCGCGCACGAACGCCGCGGCGTCGCGTCGCACGACACCGCCGCGGCGGGCGCAGAAGGAACCGGAGCAGGAACCGCGGTCGGCACCGCCGTCGATCGACTCGATCCTGGAGAAGATCTCCGCCGAAGGGATCGAACGGCTCACGGCCGACGAACGACGCGCGCTCGAAGACCAGGCGCGCCGTTTGCGCGAGAGCTGATCCCCCAACCACAACCGATGCCACAACCTGAACTGCTCGAGACGTTCCCGAACCCATACGCGGACCGGGACTACGAGATCTTCATGACCACGCCCGAGTTCACCTCGCTCTGCCCGCTGGGCGGGATCGAGTCGGACGCGGCGGAGCTCGCGTTGCTCAAGGGCGGCGCTCCCGATTTCGCGACGATCAACATCTCGTATGTGCCCGACGTGGACTGTCTGGAGTTGAAGAGCCTCAAGCTCTACCTCTGGAGCTTTCGTAACGACGGGATCTTCTATGAGCGCGTGGTCAACCGCATCTTCGATGACCTCATGGCCAAGGCGAAGCCGCGCAAGTTGAAGGTCGTCGGGGACTTCAATGTGCGCGGTGGGTTGAAGTCGATCATCACGGTAGAGAAGCCGGCATCGTAACTCCGGCGGTCACGCTCGGTGATCGATCACCCGTTCTTCTTCCATCCCACGCTCCCACGCCGCCCTGGACTCCAGCGCGGATAGGTCCCAAGCAGCCGCATGTCCGCGGCCGCGGCCGCGATCTCTCTCACGACCGCATCTGCCTCGGCATCGCCCGATTGATGGTCGAACTCGATGAAGAAGCGATAGCTCCACGGCTCACCGGTGGGACGCGACTCGAGTCGGCGGATGATCACGCCGTGCGCAGCGAGCGGCGCGAGGGCGTGCAGCAGCGCGCCCGGACGGTCCTCGGCCGTGAGTGTGAGCATCGTGCGCGCGGGCGTGCCCGCGGGGAGTGACGCAGGGGCCATCGCGATCGCGAGGAATCGCGTCTGGTTGTCGGGGCGGTCTTCGATGTCGGCCGCGATGACGTCGAGTTCGTAGTGATGCGCGGCGCGCCGGCTCGCGACGGCGCCGAGGTTCGGGTCGTGAACGCGCGAGACGTCCATGGCCGCGCCGGCCGTGTCGTAGACCGCCTGCACGCTGAGCTCGGGGTGCGCGGCGAAGAACTGACCGCACTGCGCGAGCGCCACCGGATGACTGAAAACGGTCGTGAGCGTCGCGAGCGTCGTGCCTTTGGCCGCCAGCAGACAGTGGTGCACCTCCACGACGGTCTCGGCCACAGCGCAGAGCCCGGGTGTCGCACTGATCGCGTCGTGGCTCCCGCTGATCGATCCGACGATCGTGTTCTCGATCGGGAGGATGCCGCGATCGGCGATGCCGGACGCGACGGAGGTCGTCACATCGGCGAAGTCACGATATGGCAGACGCACGGCCTCGGCACCCCAGAGTTGCTGGATCGCCTCGTCGCTGAAGGAGCCGAGTTCGCCCTGCAGTGCGATGCGCAGCGGCCGATCGGTCACGACTGCCTCATTCGCGCACGATGGAGCCGACCTCGCGCACGGTGACCGTGCCGAGCGCGAGCGCGTCGATGTCGCTCCTGATGCGCGTCAGATCGCCGACGATCACGACATACGCGCTCTGAGCCGGGAGATACTGCTTGGCGACGCGTTGGACATCGGCGACGGTGACAGCGTTCACCCGCTCGACATATTCGCGCAGGTATGCGAGAGGGAGATTCCAGTTGGCGAGCGTGACCATCTCGCCGGCGATCTGTGAGGTGCTCTCGAGATCACTGGGAATGGCAAGCGTGATGTAGGCCTTGGCGCGCACGAGTTCCTCGGTGCTCACCGGTGCCTCGCGGATCGCGCGCAACTCCTTGAAGAGCTCCACGAGCGAGCTGTCGGTGACATTGGTGCGAACGCCGGAGTTCGCGCTGAACGGCCCCGGCAGCGGGCGATACGCGAAACCCGAGTTCACGCCGTAGGTGTAGCCCTTGGTCTCGCGCAGGTTGGTCATGAGGCGCGACGAGAACGAGCCGCCGAGGATGGTATTCATGACCTCGGCTGCGGCGAAGTCCCCGTTGGTGCGCTCGAGGCCGGTGGTCCCGACGATGACGACGGACTGTGCGGCGCCGGGCTTGTCGACGAGGATGACCTGGATGCCCTGCGGTTGTGTTGGCGTGACGAGCACCGGAGCGGGACGACGTTCGATGCCGCTCGCGACCCAGCCACGGAAGCGCGTGCTGAGCAGGCGCTGTGCATCGGCGGCGGAGAGATCACCCACTACATAGAAGGTCGCGCGCTCGGGGCGCAGGCTGCCGCGATGGAACTCGCGCACGACGGCAGAGTCGAGACGGGCCGTGCTCGCGGAGTCGCCGCCGAGCGCGTTGCGGTACGGATGGCCGGCTGGGAAGAGTGCTTGGCTGAAGGCGAGATTCGCGAGCGCGCCGGGCTGGTCCCGCTGCTGCATGAGCGAGGCGAGGCGCAGGTCGCGTTGGCGGCGCACTTCGTTGGCCGCGAAGGTCGGACGCAGCACGACGTCGGCCATGAGGTCGAGTGCAGCCTCGAGATTGCGACGCGCGACCTTGAGGGAGATGGTCGTGGCGTCCCAGTTCGCTCCGGTGGAGAGCGAGGCGCCGAGGAAGGCGAGTTCGGACTGTAGTGCGTTCGCGTCGCGCTTGCCGGCGCCCTCGTCGAGGAGGTTCGCGGTGAATGTCGCCAGCCCTGGCAGGTCGCGATCGAGTCGTCCGCCGCCGGCGATGCTCAGCGTCACCTGAACGAGCGGGAGTTCGCGGTGCTCGACGACATGCAGTGCGGGTCCGTCGGGCAGGCGGCTGGTGAGGACGACGGGTACGATCAGCGGCGGACTCTCTGCGAGTGCGGGTGCGCGCGCACGGTCGAACAACGACTGGGGTGCTGCGACCTGTGCGGCCAGCGGCGTGACGAGCGGTGCGATGAACGCCGCTGCGCGCACCGTGAGGCGAATCGCGGCGATCGCGAGATGATGGCGGATCACTGGACGATCCTCTGCGTGGCGGCGAGTTCCTTCTTGCCTTGCGGAACGACGCTGAGTGTGACGCGACCAGCGTTCAGGTACTTCCGCACGACGCGTTGCACGTCGGCGACGGTCACCTTGCGATAGCGTTCGAGGTCCTGCTGGAACCAGTCCGGCGTGCCGGTGGCGTAGTAGTAGGCGTTCAGCCGATCGGCCTTGGCGGATGAGAACTCGAGGCGATTGAGGAACTGCGCCTCGATGGAGTTCATGGCCTGTCCGCGTTCGCGCGCCGTGGGGCCACCTGCCGCGAGGCGTCGCACTTCGGCGTCGATCACGGCCTTGAGCGTGTCGAGCGCGAAGCCGGGCCGCGCGGTCGCGACGATCTGAAAGTCACCGTCGAGGCGTTGCGAGGAGTTGAAGGCGCTGGCCGACGTGGCGATCTCGCGCTCGTAGACGAGAGCCTGCGTGAGGCGCGAGTTGCGCGCACCGGCGAGCACGTAGGCCGCGATGTCGAGTGCGGCATCATCGGCGGAGTATTCCTTGACGCCGTGCCACGCGAGATAGAGGCGCGGGAGCTGCACGCGGTCCTCGAGCGTGATCAGCGTATCGCGCACGGTGAACGGGGCGGGCGAGGGACGCGTGATGGCCGGGCCGCGCGGGATCTCGGCGAACATCTCACGGAAGGCGCGGCGCACGGAATCGGGATTCACGGCTCCGGCGACGACGATGCTCGCGTTGTTGGGCGCGTAGTACATACGGAAGAAGCTCTTCACGTCGTCGAGCGAAGCGGCCGAGAGATCGGCCATGGAACCGATGGTGCTCCACGAGTAGGGATGCCCAGCCGGGTAAAGTGCTGGTGCGAGGTGATCCTCGACGAGTCCGTAGGGTTGGTTCTCGACACCCTGCCGACGTTCATTCTTCACGACGTCGCGCTGCAGGTCGACCTTGGCGACATCCATGGTCTCGAGCATCCAGCCGAGGCGGTCGGCCTCGAGCCAGAGCATGAGTGGGAGTGCGCTCGCGGGACCGGACTCGTAGTAGTTGGTGCGGTCGCCACTCGTGGAGCCGTTGTTGTTGGCACCGGCGGCTTCGAGCAGGCGATCGAACTGTGGGTAGGGTGCGTTCTTGGAGCCCATGAACATGAGGTGCTCGAAGAGATGCGCGAAGCCGGTGCGGCCGGGCTTCTCATCGCCGGAGCCGACGTGATACCAGACGTTGGTCGTGACCACGGGGACCGTGCGGTCCTCATGGATGATCAGCGTGAGGCCGTTGGGGAGCGTGTCGACCGTGACAGGGACGCGGAGCGGGGTGCCTTGCGCGCTGAGCGCGGCCGGAAGGGCGAGGCTCATGGTCAGGCCAGCGGTCAGGCCAGCGGTCAGGCCAGCGGTGAGGCCAAGGGCGAGGAGCGGGCGAACACGCTGCATGCAAGAACCTCTCGGGGAGCGCACGGAGTGCGGGCGCTTAGCGCCCGGCGAACTCGGGGAAGTCTAGCGCGTTCCTCTCTTTCCCGGAGATGGCGATCTGACGGCGGGGCCGAAGAGGGCGGCAAGTGGTGCGGGGGCAATGGGTTGGGGCCGTTGTGCGTGTGGGTCAGAGGGGTTGGCGAGGGGAAGTGAGGGGACTAATATTAGGGCTTCGGCCAGGTAGCTCAGTTGGTAGAGCAGCGGACTGAAAATCCGCGTGTCGCCGGTTCGATTCCGGCCCTGGCCATCCAGCGAAGCGCCCGGCCTCTTGGTCGGGCGCTTCGTCGTGAGCGGGAGTGCTGTCGCGTAGATGGACCGGGGCGCGTTCGCGGCGAGGTTCGCGATGATGTCTGCGACCTGGCTCTGGTTGAGCGTGAGCTCAACCCTGACCGCAGCCCCTGCGTACTCGACCTCATGGATGTCTCAGAGCTACGCTCCACCATCGACTGGACCCACGCGCGAATGAACCGCTCCGAGTGGTGGCTCGCGTTGGTCGCGTCGGCCGTTGTCGCGCTCGCGGGATCGAGCGCTGAGGGGCAGGAACGTGCCGTAGCCCCGGTCTCGGTCGCGCAACCCGCAGGTACGCCTGTGGCCGTGGACGGCTACATCAATCCGGAAATCTCGCCGCGTCCCGCCATGCACCCAACGCGAGTGACGCGCGCCATGGTGATCGACGGTCGTCTCGACGAAGTGGAGTGGCAGGGAGCGGAGCTGATCACGGGCTTCCGGCAACAACTCCCTCGGACGGGGATGCCCGCGACGTTCCAGACGATCGTGCGTGTGCTCTACGACGACGAGAAGCTGTACATCGGCGCGGAGAACATGGACCCTGAGCCGCAACGTGCGATCACCGCAGGCCTCGAGCGTGACTTCAACTCGGGCGACAGCGACCTCTTCGGCATGGTGTTCGACACCTTCCTCGACCGGCGCAACGCATTCCTCTTCCTGGTGAATCCACACGGGGCGGTGCGCGACGAGCAGGTGTTCAACGACAGCCGCACCGTGGTCGACGCGTGGGAAGGGATCGTTCAGGTGAAGACGCGCATGACCGACAGCTCGTGGATCGCCGAGATCGCGATCCCGCTGCGCTCGCTGCGGTTCGACGGATCGAAGCCGGTACAGGACTGGGGCGCGAACTTCATTCGCCGCGTGCGTCGCGTGAACGAGTCCTCGTACTGGGCACCGCTGGAGCGGCAGTACCGTCTGCACCGGATGTCGAAGGCCGGCACGCTGGAAGGGTTCGAAGGGCTGCGCTCCGGGCGCAACCTGCAGATCAAGCCGTATGTGGTGGGGGGCGACTCGCGTGGCGCGCAGGTGCCGGCGAGCGCTCAGGGCACGAGCCAAGATGCTGGATTGGACCTCAAGTTCGGTGTCACCCCGTCGATGACGCTCGACGCCACGTACAACACGGATTTCTCGCAGGTGGAGGTCGACCAGGAGCAGGTGAACCTCACGCGCTTCTCGCTCTTCTTTCCCGAGCGGCGCGAGTTCTTCATCGAGAACGCAGGGTCGTTCACGTTCGGCGATGTCGAGGAGCGCAACTACCGCGTCGGCGCTTCGCTGCGTGACTTCACGTTGTTCAACTCGCGACGGATCGGACTCACCCCCGACGGACGTCCGATCCCGATCGTCGGAGGTGGGCGGCTCTCGGGGCGCGCCGGTCCGTGGGAGCTCGGGCTGCTGGAGATGCAGACGCAGCGATCGCCGAGTGGTTCGGCGGAGAACTTCGGCGTGCTGCGCGCGCGGCGGAACCTGTGGGGGGGCTCCGACGTGGGAGCGCTCGTGCAGCGTCGTGGTGCGATCGACGGGAGTGGCGCCGAGAATGTCAGCTACGGCGTGGACGCGAACCTCCGGCCGGTGGGGAATCTGGTCATCAACGCGTACGCGGCGGCGAGCGAAGCGGCGGGGCGCCTGTCGGACGGTCACGCCGAGCGCGTCTCGGTGGCGTATCGCGATGCGTTCTGGAACACGTCGGCACTGGTGAAGCAGGTGAGTGACGCGTTCGATCCGGGATTGGGCTTCGTGCGTCGGCGCGGCATGCAGCAGGGGTTCGCGACACTTGGCGTGCACACACGGCCGACGTGGAGCGGGATCCAGGAGATCGCGCCGTATGTGAGCTTCGATCACATCGCGGACGAGCGCGGCGAGATGGACACGCGGACGGTGGAGGCCGGAGTGGAGGTGCAGTTCCGTCCGGACGGGAAGATCACGCTCGAGGTGCAGGACCAGTTCGACCGGCTCGACGCGCCCTTCTCTCCGGTGTCGGGGCGCGCGATCCCGGCCGGGGCGTACGGCTGGCGTGAGGCGACCATGACGTGGGAATCGTCGCGGGCGCGACCGGTCTTCTGGAAGGCGGATGCAACGGCGGGCGGATTCTACGACGGGTCGCGCAAGAGCTACGGCACGACCGTCACCTGGCGAGCGCGCTACGACTTCCTGGTGGAAGCGAACTACACGCGCAACGACGTGACGCTCGCGAGTGGACCATTCCAGGCCGATGTCGGGCGTCTCCGCGTGCGGTACGCGTGGTCGACGCGGCTCTTCGGCAGTGCCTTCGTGCAGTACAACGCCCAGTCGAACACGATGGTGACGAATGCCCGGATCAACTTCCGGTATGCGCCGCTGAGCGACATCTTCCTCGTGTACACCGATCGTCGCAACCAGGAGACGGACGTACTCGGCGAGCGGACGCTGGCGCTGAAGGTGACGCGGATGCTCGCGTTCTGAGCGGCGGCTGATCCGGCTGGTCGAGGGAGTCCGCTCCGCATCCCCGCCCGCCATGACGACCATCGCTCCGCACGATCCCGCGCTCGACGCACTCTGGATGCCCTTCACCGCGAACAAGGCGTTCAAGGCGCGCCCGCGAATGCTCGTCAGCGCGAAGGAGATGCACTACACCTCTGACGATGGCCGGTCGATCCTCGACGGCACGGCAGGGCTCTGGTGCGTGAATGCCGGGCATTGCCGACCGCCGATCATCGAGGCGATCACCAAGGCCGCGTCGACGCTCGACTTCGCGCCGGGGTTCCAGATGGGACACCCTGCGAGCTTCGCACTCGCGCAGGCGCTCAAGAAGATCCTGCCCGTCGGGTTCGACCAGGTGTTCTTCTCCAACTCCGGGTCGGAGGCGGTGGACAGCGCGCTCAAGATCGCGCTCGCGTATCACATCGCGCGGGGCGAGCCGCAACGGACGCGGTTCATCGGGCGCGAACGCGGATACCA
>JANOWT010000401.1:0-1519 GCA_031418115.1 Gemmatimonadota bacterium | reverse complement strand
ATTCGTCGGGCCCACGAGCACCGTCGCCGTGAGCGGCGCCACCGCCTGGCCGCTCACCGTCACCAAGCTTGAGTAGCTACGGCTCCCGCCCTGGATCACCACGTACGAGGTCCCGTTCCCTGCCGCGCGCGCGGTGATCTGCGGTCCGGTAGTCGCAAGTAGTGAGAGTGTCGCCGTCGTGCGCGACGTCCACGTGATCGGAAGCGCAGTCGCGACCGAGTCCTCCACCGTGCCCAGGAAGATCTGAGTGCCGAGCGGTGTGACGATCGTGGCCGACGGCGGCGAGAAGGTGAAGGTAGAGGCGAAGCGGCGCACGGTGATCGCGCGTTGGCTCGTGACGGCGCTCGCGGTGGCGATGATGTTCGTCGTCCCATCGGTGAGTGCCGTGGCGAGTCCGCTGCCCGCGACCACGCCTGCGACGCCTGGGACGGAACTCGACCAGCTCATCGTCGTGCCGCCCATGATGTTCGCCTGAGAGTCGCGCGCGACGGCGGAGTACTGCTTGGTGCGGCCAGTCGTGCGCAGCGTGTCGGAGCCGGTGGAACTCACGACGATCGAGGCGACGACCTGCGTGACGGAGATCGGCGCGCGTCCCGCCTTGGTCGCCGCGGTAGCGACGGCCGTGTCGGCCGCACCCACCGCAAGGGCCGTGGCGAGGCCGCCGGCGCTCACGCTCGCGGTCGCGCCTGTCCCCGCGCGCGTCCAAGTGACTGCTGGCGCGCCCGAGACTGCGGCACCCGATGAATCGACCACAGCGGCCGTGAGCAGTCGCGTCGATCCGATCGCACCGAAGGCGACAGCGGCCGGGGTCACGTTCACTGTCGCAACAACCTGCGCGACGGTAACGGCCAATGCCGGTGAGGGGATCCCGCTCGCGGTCGCCGTGACCTGCGTCGTCCCGTTGCCAACGGCGGTGACGAGTCCGCTGCCGCTGACGGTCGCGACCGCGATGTTGCTCGAGTTCCACGTGATGGTCGCTCCAGCAACCGTCGCTAACGCGGCGTCTCGCGCGACCGCGGTGAACTGCGCGGTGCGGGTAAGCGTCTGGAACGAGGGCGCGATCGCCGGTGCGGTGATTGCGACTGATGCGACGCTTGGCGGTGCGGTGCCTCCGCCGTCGCCTCCGCCGCCGCAGGCGGTGAGGCCGAGCAACGTGAGCAGCATGCGACTGGTCCGTCCGGTTAGCTTCGTCGTCCGCATGCGAGCCCCATTGTGAATTGAAGGAAGTCTTAGGAGTGCTAAATACGAAACGCTCTACCTGTGGACCAATTCCCGCGTCACAATGCGGTCGTGAGGTGGTGCTCCTACGCTTAGGCGCAGGATCAGGGAACCGAGAAGATCACTGAGCTAGCACCGTGCAGCGAGTCGGGCCCGAGTGGCGCCGCGAGGCTGTCGTCCAGAGTGACTGCGTCATTAACCGAAATCTGGTCGTACTGGGAGCCCACGGCGAGCCCGCCGAGATTGAGCGTGCCGGTAGCGACCGTGTCGGTCCCGAATCCGTTCCCGATCAGGGTCCCGG
>JANOWT010000400.1:0-2293 GCA_031418115.1 Gemmatimonadota bacterium | reverse complement strand
CGACGGGCAGCGCCGACGCAATCGCGGCGCTTGGCACGCGGCTGGCGCTCGACCTCGACGATGAGGGTAACCGGTTCCGGGCGCGCGAGGAGATCGCGGAGCTCTTCGCGCCATGGTTTGCCGCGCGCACGCTGAGGGATGCAGGGGCGGCACTCGATGCGGCGCGCGTCACCTGGGCGCCGTATCGCACGGTGCGCCAGGCGATTCGACACGACGCCGACCTGTCCGTGGACAACCCCATGTTCGCCATGCTGCACCAGCCGGGCATCGGCGAGATGCTCGTGCCGGCGTCGCCCCTGGATTTCAGCCGCGTTGCGCGAGTTCCCGTTGCGCCGGCGCCACGGCTCGGTCTTTGAGTTGATGACCGCGGTCGGGATGCGCCGTCCGCCCACGGCGAGCGGGCACCACGATCACCGGGCCGCGCAGGCCACCTTGTTGCGGGCGATCGCCGACTCCCTCGACGCAAAGCGCGGCGAATTGCGCTACCCACCCGCGGAAAGCGCGGCGCTGCTCCGGCTGCTCACCTTCGCCGCGACGCATCCGGCCATCTCTGATGGTCAACAGATCTCTGCGGAACAGATCGCTGATGTCCTTCTGTACGGTGTCGCTCGATCGGACTCCGCTGACCCAGCCCGGACACGTGACTCTGCAAGGACCTGCTCGTGCTGATCGCCTTACTGCGCGAGTACCTGCGCCCCTATGCCCGCCCCCTCGCCGCCGTCGTCGCGTTCCAGCTGGTGGCGACGTTGGCTGCGCTACTTCTTCCGAGCCTGAACGCCGACATCATCGACAACGGGGTGGCCACCGGGGACACCGGCTACATCGTGCGGGTCGGTGCCGTCATGCTCGGCGTCACTCTGGTGCAGGTTCTCGCCTCGATCGCGGCCGTCTACTACGGCGCTCGCAGCGCCATGAGCTTCGGCCGTGACACCCGCGCCGCCATCTTCCATCGAGTGGGTTCCTTCTCGGCGAGAGAGATGACCCGCTTCGGGGCACCGTCCCTCATCACCCGCACGACCAACGACGTCCAGCAGGTACAGATGCTTGTCCTGCTGACGTGCACCCTGATGGTGTCGGCGCCGATCATGTGCGTGGGCGGCATCATCATGGCGCTTCGCGAGGACCTCGGGCTGGCCTGGCTCATCGTGGTCAGCGTCGCGGTCCTGGTGGCCGCGATCGCTCTCATCGTGTCCAAGATGATTCCGCAGTTCCGTCTCATGCAAGGACGCATCGACGTCGTCAACCGGGTGCTGCGGGAGCAGATCACGGGCATCCGGGTGGTCCGCGCGTTCGTCCGCGAACCGGTCGAGCGGGAGCGCTTCAGGGCCGCGAACAACGATCTCACCGAGACCGCGATGCGGGTCGGGCGCCTGCAGGCGTTCATGTTCCCCACGGTCATGCTGGTCCTCAACGTGTCCAGCGTCGCTGTGCTGTGGTTCGGCGGAATCCGCGTGGCGGACGGGCAGATGCAGGTCGGCGCACTCACAGCCTTCCTGAGCTATCTGATGCAGATCCTTATGTCGATCATGATGGCCACCTTCATGCTCATCCTGGTCCCGCGCGCGGCGGTCTGCGCCGAGCGACTGACCGAGGTGTTATCGACCAGCTCGTCGGTGGTCCCGCCCGAGAGCCCGCTCACGTCGGTGTCTTCGCGGGGCACCGTCGAGCTGCAGGCTGCGTCCTTCCGCTACCCGGGCGCCGACGAGCCGGTCGTGCGCAACGTCTCCTTCACTGCGGGTCCGGGCCAGGTGACCGCAATTATTGGAAGCACCGGCTCCGGCAAGACCACCCTGTTGTCGCTGATCCCACGACTGTTCGACGCCACGGGCGGCTCAGTCCTCGTCGACGGCGTCGATGTCACTCAGCTCGATCCTGAACTCCTGCACGACCGGATCGGCCTGGTGCCCCAGAAGGCCTACCTGTTCACCGGCACGATCGCCACGAACCTGCGCTACGGCAAGGCCGACGCGAGCGAGGACGAGCTGTGGGAGGCCTTGCGCACCGCCCAGGCAGAGGACTTCGTCCGTGCCCTCGGCGAGGGGCTAAACGCTCCGGTGGCCCAAGGCGGGACGAACTTCTCCGGCGGGCAGCGACAGCGCCTGGCGATAGCTCGGGCGGTCGTCCGAAAGCCGGAGATCTACCTGTTCGACGACGCCTTCTCGGCCCTTGATCTGACCACCGACGCCCGCCTTCGGGCAGCGCTGCGCCCCACGATTCTGGACGCCACTGTCTTGATGGTGGCCCAACGGGTCTCGAGCATCGTTGATGCCGACCAGATCCTGGTCCTCGAGGA
>JANOWT010000399.1:0-3994 GCA_031418115.1 Gemmatimonadota bacterium | reverse complement strand
TGCGATCAGCTGCTGGCGGAGCAGCCCCTGTTGCGCATCGAAGCGCGCCCGGAGCGCGCCGAGCTCACCGATCCGCGCCTCGGCGCGCGCCAGCAGCGACCGCTGCGACTCGAGCATCGCGCGCAGGCTCGGGTCGCTGTTGCCGAGCGCGGCGAGCCGCTTCTCGACCCGTTCGATCTCCTCGGCATTGACCATCTCGCGCAACTCGCGTAGCTGGCGCTCCAGCACCGCGTCGCCGCAGGAGATCGCGTCGAGCGCCTCCGTCAGGCCATCGGGGAGCGGGACGGCCGCAGCGCGCAGCGTACGGATCAACTCGGTCGTGGACGGTGCGCTGTCCTTGGGTTGCGCGGGCGCATCGAGCAGGATCGCGTAGCGCGGATGCCGCCACTTGGGATCGGCGTTGGCGAGCGCCTGTAGCTGTCGGAGGTGCGCGGTGTCGATCGTCATCCGACGCCGCAACCGCCAGGCGAGGAAGCCGATGCTCGCGACCATCGAGAAGGCAAGCCCGCCGATCCCGGCGAAGATCCCGTTCACGAGCGGCCGATGTGCGACGCGGAAGAGGGCGAGTGTCCTGATGCCGGTGTCGCTGAAGAGCCACATCATCCCGGCGAGCTGCACGGGGAGCAACACGCCGAGTGCGAAGACGTTGATCGAACGCAGCAGGCGCATCTCGCGCGGCATGCGGTCCCACATGTCTCCCGGGCGACGGTACCGTCGCGGCCACCACCCCGACCACCAACGCGGCGGCCGCAGGCCGACCCGCTCGCGGCGCTCGGCCCCCTCCGGCCGGCGCCAGCGATCGAACTTCGTGAACGCCCAGAGCGCCGCGGCGGTGATGGCGGGAAGCGCCGCGCCGGCGGCGATGCTTCCCAGCGTAGAAACGATCGTGTATCCGGCCATGGGCGCGAGGGCCACCGCCCCGCCGGTCGCGGCGAAGATGAACAGGATCCGCGCATACGCCCCGTCGATCGCTTCGAGATCGTCGGGCAGCAGCTCCTCGGCGCCGTCGGCGCGCAGTGCATCGCGCAGGTCCGCGGCCGTCGCCCAACGTGCACCCGGCGACTTGGCCAGCGAACGCTCGAGCGCCGCCGCCAGTGCGGGTGACGACTCGCTGACGGCCTGCGGGAGCGGCGCCGGACTCGCCGTGAGATGCTGCGTGATCACCTCGCGCACGTTGGCGCCGCCGAACGGTAGCGTGCCGCTCACCATCCGGTACCCGATGACGCCGAGCGAGTAGATGTCGCTGCGCCCGTCGATGGTGCGGTCGCCACTCGCCTGCTCGGGCGACATGTAGTGGGGCGTCCCGACGATGATGCCGGTCGACGTCATGGAGGCTTCGCGCCCCAGATCGCGTGCGATCCCGAAGTCGGTGAGCATCGCGCGGCCGGTCGCGGCGTCGAGCAGGATGTTCTCGGGCTTCAGGTCGCGGTGGACGATCCCCGCCTTGTGTGCGTACTCGAGGGCGTCGGCCAACTCCGCGAGCCGCGTGCGAGTCTCATCGGGGGAGAGCCGCCCGACGCGCGCGAGGCGCGTGGCGAGCGTCTCACCCTCGACGTAGCCCATCACGAAGTAGAGGTCGCCACGGACGTCGCCGAAGGTCAGCAGCGGAACGATGTTGGGATGCGTCAGCTTGGCCGCCGACCGCGCCTCGCGCCGGAACCGCTCGCGTGCCTCGGCGTCGGCCGCCTTGTCGGCGTGGAGGACCTTGATCGCGACCATCCGATCGAGGGCGCGTTCGTTCGCGAGGAGCACCGTCCCCATCCCGCCGGTCCCGAGGACGCGCACGAGCTCGTACTGGACGGCGAGATAATCGCGCAGGCGGTCGGAGATCGGCCAGGCGGACAGGGCGCGGTCCTTGGTGGGGAGTGAGCGCGAAGATACGGCTCCACTGCGTCGCGCGGCTAGTCGTCGCGCGGACGTGTCGCGCGGACGTGTCGCGCGGACGCGAAGTCGTGCCGGCTCACGCCGCCGCGCGCGTGCTACCAGTAGCGCGAGACGCCGTAGTCGTCGAAGACCGACTCGTTGGAGACGATCGCGAGACGCTCCTCGCGCGCCTGCGCGATCAGCACGCGATCGAACGGATCGCGATGGCTCCCTGGCATCGCGCCCGCTACTTGAGCGTGCACCACGGAGATCGGGAGGATGGTGAAGCCCTGTCGCCGGATCTCGCGATCGAAGTCCACGGCGAGTGGACCTGCCATGGGCAGCTTGCCGAGCCGGTGCTTGGTGGTGACCTCCCACGCGGAGGCGGCGCTCACGACGATCTCGTGGCGCCGGTCCGCGAGAGCCTTTCGCGCCTTGAGGGAGAGTTGCTCGTCCCCGGCCAGCCACCAGAGAAGGGCATGCGTGTCAAGCAGCAGTCGCACGCGCTCACTCCTCCCAGGCGCGCAGCTCGGAGGTCGGCAGCGGCTCGAAGAATGCCGGCGACACGGCCACCTGACCGGCGAGCGCACCGAACTTCCGCGTCGACTCGGCGACGAGTCCCACGAGCCGAGCCGCCGGCACCTTCCCGCGCATGATGATGATCTCCCCACCCGCCTCGACCTCGGCGACGAGTTGAGACAGCGTGGACTTGGCCTTGTGCATGGTGACGGTCTTGATGAGAAGCTCCTGTATTAGCTATGTCAGCATAGCTAATGCGATCGCCTCGTGCAATGACGAATGTGTCAGCGTCTGGCTAGTCGATGCGCTGCTGGTCGGGTCGGGCGAGGACGCGAAGGCGCCAGCGCAGCAGAATGAAGCACAGGAGAGGGAACGAGACGAGCTGGGCAGTACGGAGAGCTGCCTGGTCGGGAATCTCCCCTCGCAAGACGGCCGGAAAGAGGAACACGGCGTCGAACGGCGGAGCGAGGAACTGCAGGGCGACCTGCACGCCGTCTGAGAACCCGACGCCTGCCTTGATCAACGCGATGAGGAACGGCAACACGAGCCAGCCGATCGCGATCCCTGCGGTTCCGGAGCGGGCGGCCGTGCTCGCGACCGACACGGTGCAGCCGACGATCGCGATCCAGAGCGGCATCGCGATGAGGTGCGATCGGAACGCGTTCGGCGGGAGGTCAGTACTGCGGAGGATGCCGACCATCGCACCGGCGATGAGGATCAGGCTCAGCGCGACATACACCGCGGCCCCGACGCCGAGGATCGTCCACGAGCGGCGCACATCCGATTCGGGCCGCTGCGCGAGCATCACCCACACCGAGGATCGCTGCGCAAATTCGAAGGTCCGCCCCATGACCGAGATCGCGACCAACGGCGGGCCGTAGTAGCCGACGAAGCCGATGATACTCTCGCCGCCGCTGCCCAAGGCCGCCGCCGCGAGCGCAGCGAGCAGGACCGTCCCCACCAACGCGCGCCAATCCTGCGTCGCGCGGAACAGGACCAGCACTTCTTTGGCAGTCACGCGTCCTCCACGAGTCGGCGGTAGTCGGCTCTCAGGTCGGTGGCAGCCATGCCGCGCGGATCCACCGCACCACGCACCTTGCCATGCGCCATGAACAGCACCGTGTCGGCGGTGAGCGCCATCTCATCGAGATGATGACTGAGCATCAGCACCGCGGCACCGCGATCCGCCGCTGAGCGCACCACGATGCGAAGGCGGTCGAGAGCGGCGGGATCGAGTCCCGCCTCGGGTTCGTCGAGCACCAGAAGTTGCGGGTCCGACGCGAGCGCGAACCAGAGCTGGCAGGTGCGCCACTGCCCTTTGGAGAGCACGGCGATGGGACGATCCATGAGCGGCGCGAGCTTGAGGATCTCCCCCACCTGCTGCACGGTGGTGGCGTCGGGATCGCCGCAGAGCGAGAGCAACTGCCGCGGCGTGAGGCGGTCCCACCCGCGCGCGCCGTCCTCGCGGACGAAGCCGACCCCGTGCGCCTCGCGATACGCCGCCGGCGCGAGACCGGCGACCGTCGCGCTGCCGCTGTCGGGCAAGGAGAATCCCAACAGCACACGCGCCATGGTGGACTTCCCCGATCCGTTCGGCCCGGCGACACCGACG
>JANOWT010000398.1:0-12698 GCA_031418115.1 Gemmatimonadota bacterium | reverse complement strand
CGGCGGGCGTGAATGCGCCGGACCTGGCAAACGGTCCGAAGCCGTTCTATGCGCTGATGATGTTCCCGTACCCGAGCGCCGAGGGGCTGCACGTCGGCAACCTGTTTGCGTTCACGGGCAACGACATCTATGGACGATTCCAGCGGCTCCAGGGACACACCGTCTTCGAGCCGCTCGGCTACGATGCGTTCGGTATCCACTCCGAGAACTTCGCGATCAAGGTCGGCGTCCATCCGAACGAGTTGATCCCGCGGAACATCGACAACTTCCGCCGGCAGCTGCAGCGCGCCGGCTTGATGGTCGATTGGCGGCACGAGCTCTCGACGACGGATCCCGCGTACTACAAGTGGACGCAGTGGGTCTTCCTGCAGCTCTTCAAGCGCGGGCTCGCGTACAAGAAGGCCGCCGCCGTGAACTGGTGTCCGTCGTGCAAGACCGTGCTCGCCAACGAGCAGGTCGAGGGCGGCACGTGCGAACGCTGCGGCACGACCGTGGAGCAGCGCTTCCTCGAGCAGTGGTTCTTCAAGATCTCCGACTTCTCGGAGCGCTTGCTGCGCAACCTCGAGCGCCTCGACTGGTCGGAGACCACCAAGCAGGCGCAGCGGAACTGGATCGGTCGGTCGGATGGCGCGCGGCTGCGCTTCCGCGTACTCGACCCGTTCTCAGATGCGGGGAGTTCGGCGGTCGCAGTCACGACCGAGATGCGGACGCCGGACGACGCGGCCGAGATCGAGGTCTTCACCACACGTCCCGACACGATCTTCGGCGCGACCTACTTGGTGCTCGCGCCCGAGCACCCGCTGGTGCAGGCGATCACCACGCCGCAGCAGCAGTCGATCGTGGACGAGTACCGTGCGCGCGCATCCAAGCAGGACCTGATCAGCCGCAAGACGACCAAGGAGAAGTCGGGCGAGTTCACTGGCTCGTTCGCGGTGAACCCGGCAACGGGTGCGTTGATCCCGATCTGGGTCGCCGACTACGTGCTCATGGAGTACGGGACCGGCGCGATCATGGCGGTGCCGGGGCATGACGAACGCGACTTCGAGTTCGCGAACAAGTTCGACTTGCCGATCGTCCGCGTCGTGGCGGGTGAGGGGCAGGATGCGCACACGCCATTCGCCGGCGAGGCGTACGTCGGCGACGGGAAGCTCGTGAACTCGGGACAGTTCGACGCCATGCCGGTCGATACCGCGCAGCGTGTGCTCACCGAGTGGCTGGAAGGGATGCATGCCGGCAAGGCGGTGACGAACTATCGCCTGCATGACTGGTGCATCTCGCGGCAGCGCTATTGGGGCCCGCCGATCCCGATCATCTACTGTGACAAGTGCGGCACGGTGCCCGTCCCCGAGGACCAGTTGCCGGTGGTGCTGCCCAATATCCCCGACTTCAAGCCCGACGACTCGGGTGTGTCACCGCTCGCGCGCCACGAGGAGTGGTACCGCGTGCCGTGCCCGAGCTGCGGCGCCAAGGCACGGCGCGAGACCGACGTGAGCGACACCTTTCTGGACAGCGCTTGGTACTTTCTGCGCTACCCGAGCGTTGGTCGCGACGATGTGGCGTTCGACAAGGAGACCACCAAGAAGTGGCTCCCCGTCACCACGTACATCGGTGGCAACGAGCATGCGGTGCTACACCTGCTCTACTCGCGCTTCATCACGATGGTGTTGCATGACATGAAGCTGCTCGACTTCGAAGAGCCGTTCACCAAGTTCCGCGCGCACGGGTTGATCATCCGCGACGGTGCGAAGATGTCGAAGTCCAAGGGGAATGTGGTGAACCCCGATGACTACATCGACCAGTGGGGCGCCGACTCGTTCCGCACCTACCTGATGTTCCTCGGCCCGTTCGAGGAGGGCGGGGATTTCCGCGACGCCGGCATCAGTGGCGTGAAGCGCTTCCTCGACCGGCTCTGGGCGTCGGTGCGCGACTGCAGCAGCGACGGCACGCCCGACGTTGAGGTGATGCGCAAGCTCGCGGCGACGATCAAGAAGGTCGGTGAGGACACGCCGGCGCTCAGTTACAACACCGCGATCGCGGCGATGATGGAGTACATGAATACGCTGCGGCGCAGCGAACGCGTGTGTCATCGCGCTGAGGTGGAGCCGGTGGTGCAGTTGGTGGCGCCGTTCGCGCCGCACATCGCGGCCGAGTTGTGGGAGATGCTCGGGCATTCCGAGAGTGTATTCGATTCGCGCTGGCCGGCGTACGATCCGTCGCTGCTGGTGAGTGACACGATCGAGCTGGTGGTGCAAGTGGGCGGGAAGACTCGTGGGAAGCTCGTGGTGTCCAAGTCGATCACGCAGGATGAGGCGCTGGCGGCGGCGAGGGCGGATCCGGTGATCGGGAAGTTCATCACGGGGGAGCCGAAGAAGGTGATCCTGGTGCCGGGGCGGTTGTTGAACGTGGTGGTCTGAAACGGCGAACTGCGTTCAACACAGGGGCACAGGGGGCACAGGGAACTGCCACGGCGTGCACCACCGGGGCACCGGGGACACCGGGAACGACAACGGCGAACTGATCGACACAGGGGCCTCGGCATGCCGGATCGGCTGCCGAGGCCCCCTGTGTTCCCTGTGCCCCCGTGGTGAATGCAGTTGCGGTCAAGCAGTAGCAGTTCCCGGTGCCCTCGGTGCCCCGGTGGTGAAAGCAGTTCGTTGTCCCCGAGCTACTGCTTAGGCGCCGTCCCGAAGCCGATGTCGCGCCGTCGCCCCGCCTCGCGCCTGAGCAACCAGACCGCGAACAGTGCGTGCACAGTCGTCGAGACCACGGACACGTACCAGAGCCAGTGCAGTTGGAAGCCCGGCAGCCGCGAGATGTAGATCGCCGGCACCACGAACACCACCACGCGCACTCCGCTGCTGATAACCGACGGCACCGTGTTCCCGATCGCCTGGAACATGCCAGAGCAGGTGAACACGATCCCCGACGCGACGAAGTTCCACGAGATGGTGCGCAGGTATTGCACCGCGATCGCGACGACCTCCGGGTCCGAGGTGAAGACGCCGATCAACCACTCGGGACGCCAGTGCGCGAACAGCGTCAACGCGATCATGAGGGTGCTGCCGATCTTCACCGCATCGAAGAAGGTCTGACGCGCTCGCTCTGGCTTTCCCGCCGCGAGATTCTGCGCGGCCACTGGCGCTGCGGCGAACGCGATCGCCATCGCCGGCAGGAAGATCGCCTGCATCATCCGTGACCCGACGCCGAACCCGGCCTGCGCCGCCGCACCGAAGTCGCGGATGATCAGGAAGATCACGAACATCGAGAAGAACATCAGCCCGAACTCGGCGCCCGCAGGCACCCCGATCCGGAGCAGTCGCTTCCAGGTCGCGAAATGCGGTCGGATGAGCGCCGCATCGAAACCCACGAAGTGCTCGAGGCGGCGAAAGTACAGGAACATCGCGATCACGCCCACGAGCACCGAGATCGTACTAGCGAGACCGGCGCCGCCCACACCCATGGGGCGACCGGTGCCCCAGCCGGCGATCAGCACCGGTGCGAGGATCGCGTTGAGCACCACCGTGATCACCTGCACGATCATCGTCGGCTTGGCGATGCCGGTGCCGCGCAGTGCGGACCCCATTGAGATGAGTGCGAACTGCAGTGCGAGCGCGGGGAGGAACCAATAGAGGTAGTCGGTGCCCGCCTTGAGCACCTCCGGATCCGCGGCGAGTGTGCCGATGTAGCTCGCAGAGAAGAGCGCGCCACCGATGAACACCACCGCGGCGGCGATCCCAGCGAGCAACAGGCTCTGGTTGTAGACGAGGTTGCCGTCCGCCTTGTCCTTGCGACCAGCCGCATGCGCGATGAGCACCATGGTGCCTACGCCGAGCACCTGCGTGAGGGCCATGACGATGAACTGGATGTTGCCCGCGGCGCTCACACCGGCGATCGCGGCATCACCGAGTCGACCGACGAAGTAGAGATCGACGAGATAGTAGAGCGTCTGGAAGATCATGCCGATCGCCATCGGGATGGCCATGCGCACGATGTGCCGCGGAATGGAGCCCTGCGTGAGGTCATGCATGTGCGACTGCTTCCGGTGAGAAGGCATCGTCGGCGAGCCGGCGCGCGTGATCGCGCAGGTCGGACGGCCAGCCTGAGGTGAGGTCAGTGAACCGCTCGCGATCACCGGCGAATAGGGCGCGCGTCGCCTCCTCGAAGTCGGGTTGGTCGCCGAGCATCGCGGTCATGAAGCGGTATG
Organism: Gemmatimonadota bacterium; assembly: GCA_031418115.1. Taxonomy (GTDB): domain Bacteria; phylum Gemmatimonadota; class Gemmatimonadetes; order Gemmatimonadales; family Gemmatimonadaceae; genus Pseudogemmatithrix. Next base: position 8,494 of record JANOWT010000398.1, on the reverse strand, counting down.
CGTACTCCTGCGCGCGTCGCGTGCGATCTCGGTCGGCATGTGTGACGCGGGCCTGATCGACGAGCCGGCGGATCGCGGCCGAGGCACCACCCGGCTGCGTGGCGAGCCAGTCCCAGTGGCGCGGGAGGAGCGTGACCTCGCGGCCCACGACGCCGAGGCGCGGGCGGCCGGGGCCGCGGTGCGCGTCTCCGTCGCCGGTGTCCGGGCCGATCGGCGTCGGCCTGAGCGCGAGCACCCGCGCAAGAAGCTCCTCAGGCGTGCCGCGTAGATCGAGCTCGATCGGCTCGCTGGTGACCGCGTCGAAGATGATCGGGGTGCGGTCGAGGCCTGCGGACTCGGCGGCCTGGGTCGCGAGGGCGACGTCGGAGAGTTGGCCGGCGGCGATCAGTCTTGGGCCGGCGAACGCGATTGTGGGTCTGGTGTGCATGGAGCGGATATTACCATGGTAATATCTAATGTCAATATTAGCCGGATACAAACTACTCACTGCTTTCACCACAGGGGGCACAGGGGGCACGGGGGGCACAACTATCGCTTTGGCGCGGGCGCGCTGGCCGGGGTTCTTCCGAGGAACTGCAGCTTGCCTCAAACGACACCCGAAAGCCGTTCCCCTGTGTCCCCTGTGCCCCTGTGGTGAAAAGCCGATCCCGCTCAGCCGCTCACCGCCCCGCCATCCGAGCGATCCGCGCCACCCTCGACGCATCCCGCGCGAACCACCGCGCCCCGAGCACGCCCCCGGCGAACCCCCCGAGATGCTCCTGCCAAGAGATCCCCGCCTCCCCGGGCAGCACACCGAACACGAGCCCGCCCCAGAGCACCGTCACGGTGAGGCTGAGCACGATGCTCCCGAACGAGCGCGCGTACCAGCCGGCGAAGATCAGGAACCCCAGGAACCCGAAGATCACGCCGCTCGCGCCCACGTGCACCGAGTTGCCAGCGCCGAATAGCCAGGCGATGAGCCCGCCGCCGAGCATCGCGAGCAGTGCCACGATCCCGAAGTGCCGAGCATCGCGCAGCATCACGAGCCAACCGAGGATCAACAGCGACGCCGTGTTCGCGGTGAGGTGCGCGAGGTTGGCATGGAGGAACGGCGCGAGCACGATCCCGCGGAGTCCGTCGACGGTGCGCGGTACGACGCCGTACTGGAGCAGCGAGCCACCGAGCACGGTGTTGACGGCGAAGACCGCCCAGAGCGACGCAACGGAGACGCCGAGCACTCCGGCGTGCACCTTGAGTGTGCGGACGACTCTGATGGGACTCGGAGTGAGGAGCATCGGTCGGCCCTCGGTGGGGGAGGTCGCGCGCGAAGCGAGCAAGGCCCTATTCTTGTGAGACGTTTCCCGTCTCAATGGAGGCCATATGAATGCTGACGATCTGCACGCGGTGATGGTACGTGACCTACGCGCGCTCGCACGCGAGGTTTCCGCGTATCCGAGCGATGCGTTGCTCTGGCAAGAGATGCCGGGGATCACGAACACGGGCGGCACGCTCGCACTGCACCTCGCGGGCAACGTGCGCCACTTCTTCGGCGCGGTGCTCGGCGCGAGCGGTTGGGTGCGTGATCGCGACCGCGAGTTCAATGCGCGCGGCATCGCGCGCGGGGACGTCGTGCGCGAGATCGAGCTCGCCATCGCTGAGGCGGATCGCGTGATGCCGACGATCACGGACGCGACGATGGCGGCGCCGTTCCCCATTCCGATCATGGGAGTGCAGCTGCCGACCGCACGCTTCCTCATGCATCTCTGTTCCCACTTCGCCTATCATCTCGGACAGATCGACTATCATCGCCGAGTGGTCGCTCCCGAGAGCGGGACGGCGGGGACGATGGCGCTGAACGAACTCTGATGCTCGCGGTGAATCTCGACGCCGTGTTCGCGACGATCCACGAGACCTGGTCTCCGGTCGTGATCGCCGAACTCAACGGTCAGCAGGTGAAGGCCGTGCGCATCCTCGGGGCCTTCCACTGGCACCAGCATACGAGTGAGGCTGAGCTCTTCCTCGTGCACAGGGGACGATTCCGCATGGAGTTCCGCGACCGCAACGTCGAACTCGGCGCGGGGGAGTTCATCGTCGTCCCGGCGGGCACGGAACACCGACCGGTGGCGGACGAAGAGGCAGAGTTGATCCTCTTCGAACCAGCGAGCACCGTGCGCACGGGGGACTGACCGCGTGCGCCGGCGTCGAGGGGACGCGCGCTACTTCCGGTCGCGCGAGATCGAGTAGACGTACGCCGCGACCGCCTTCACCTGATCGTCGGTGAGGTTCATGGGACCGCCGCGCGGGTTCATCGGGAATCGGCGCGTCTGGTCCTTGAGTGCAGTGCGCGGCACGCCGGTGGTGATCGTCGCGACGATCTCCTCGTACTTCCCGGTGCTGTGCAGCCACGGGCCGGCGACCAGGCTCGGGCCGTTCTGACCGCCGGCACCCTTCTGGCCGTGGCAGCGCTGGCAGGCGCCCGTGTTGAAGATCGAGTCTCCCATCGCGATGCTCGCTGGTGTGACGCCGGCGGGCATGACCGGGCCCTTGGGGGCGGCTGCGGCAGCGGAAGTGGTGGCCTTGGCGCAGCCAGCGAGCACCAGGACAGCGGCGAGCGGGGCGAGCAGGAGTGATCGACGCATGCGTGAAGCCTCAGCAAGTTAGGGTTCGCAGAGATACGCTGCATGGTGCGGTGGCGTTGTGCACCACCTAAAGTCGCATGGTCGTACGCAGCTGTCGAGCGGTCCTCGGCGGTGGCCAACGCGGCGAGTCCGCCGCAGTGACACTCCCCCGCGCGGTCAGCCCGGCAGCGGCACTCGCTCCACGCTCCCGCTGTACGACTCACCACCCACGTCGATGAATAGCTGCGCCTCCGTCACCGAGAGCGTCCACGCGTTCCGTCGGTCGAGGTGGGACGCGAGCGAGCCGAGCAGTTCACGGTCCATGAAGTAGACCTCGACCTTCTCGGCCTTGTGGATCCGCTGGCCCTCGTAGTTCCGGAAGAGCGTGCGCTGTTCCTTGTGTGTGTAGAGGGCGACGCGCGGGCTTGCCTTGCTCGCTTGGTGCAGTCGAGCGGCGTCAGGCGAGCCGATCTCGATCCAACTCTTCCAAGCGCCGGTGAGGTCCTTGATGGTGATCGCGGGCTCGTCGGCGTCCGCGATGCCGCCTTTGGAGAAGGCGATGCCGTCGGTGTACTCGAGGCAGTAAGCGAGGACGCGCGTGAGGAGATATTCCTCGCTCTCGCTCGGATGACAGGCGGCCTTGATCGCGAGCTGTTCGTAGACGCCGCAGTCGACGTTGCTCAGGGCGACGTCGAATGAATAGAGAGTGGCGGTGAGGGCCATCGGGGAATGCTAGCGCCCCGAGCGCTCCAGCACCGCCATGCCGGAGAAGCGCTCGAACTCCGCGCGCTTCCGCTTCGGCATGAAGCGGCCCATGAACCGGAAGAAGCCGGCGATGGGGAAGGTCCGCTTCAGGCGGAAGGCCTCGTCCATCGTGTTCCGCCATTCGCGCTCCTTCCAGCCGGCGGTCGCGAAGAACGCGGTGCTCTCGGGAGGCGCGAACTTGAACGGCGCATTCCCCGCGTCGACTGCCTTGCCCCAGCTGCGCTTCATCATCTTGAGCAAGCCCGGACCGGCGAGGTCGAAGAGCCAGCGGTCGAAGCCGCGCGTGGCGGCGAGGTCCGCCGCGAGCGATGCGACGTGATCGGACTCGAGATAGACGAGCAGTCCCTCGGAGACCACGAGCGTGCGTCGGCCGTCGGCGGAGAGTCGGGCGAAGAGAGCCCGTCGAGCCGTCGAGTCGGCCAGGTCGAGCCGCACGCCTTCATAGTGGCAGGCGGTCCGCTCTCCTGCGAGGGTCTGCTCCTTCTCGTCAAGCATGACCGCATGGTCCACGTCGATCCAGCGGAGGGTCGGCGGAAGCGCCAGTCGCCAGGGACGCGCATCGAAGCCGGCCGCGAGATTCAGCACCTGCGTGATGCCGTCGTCGCGCACGGCGCGCAGGATGATCTCGTCCATGACCGCGGTGCGGACGATCATCGGCCAGTCGGCGCGACTGCGCTTGTCCATCGCCTTCGCGATCGCGGCGCCACGCTCGCCCGCGAGGCGTCGTGCGAACGGGTCCCGGAAGATCGCGTCGGGGCGTTCGGTCTCGAGCGCGCGGTAGACCGCCACCCAGCGGGCGGTGTCGGAGACGTGAGTGATGATGGAAGAGCCCGGCATGCGATGCCCCGTGGAATTCGATCCGGGGAACATACGGGAATCGGCCGCGTGGGGAACACCCGGCGGACGACGCGCCACCTGATGGAGGAAAATCACCGGAATCCAACTTCGAGGGGCGAACTGGGTTAGATTCAGTAACTCACAATCGGGCGGTACATGATCCAGGGATTCGAATTCAACGATGCCGGGCGCGCTTACAGCTGCACGGTCGAAGAGCGTAAGGGAGCGGGCGAGTCGTGGTGGTGGTTCGCGGTCTCGGGCGACGGGCAGCGGTACGCTCCGTTCGTCGCGGCCAAGAGCGACACCCGTGCCACGGTGCAGGAGCGCGTGATCGCGTTCTACCTGAACCGCCTGTTCCAGCTTTCCCAGCCGACGCGCCGTGGCGCGCACTGGGGCAAGCGACCGGGTGCGCCGGCGGTGAATCCGGCGCTCGCGGCGGCTGAGACGCCGGCGCCCGAAGCGACGGCGTAGCACTTCTCGACCGATCACCGCCCGGCGCGCCAGACGCGCCGGGCGGTGATTTCGTTTTGTGCGCGCCGATGCGCTTCGGCACGGGCATGCGACCGAACTCCGCTGGACAATCGCCGAGCGGACGCGAGATTCTCGCGTACCACTCAGCCCGAGATCCCCGTGCTCCGCTCCAGCCGACTCGTCTTCGCCGCGGCATTGCTCGCCGCCACTCTTCCGATCGTGTGTACGCCGACCGGCGCCGGTGCGCAGGCCACGTTCCCCGCGGGCGCCATCCAGGGCCCACGCTGGCGCCACATCGGCCCCTTCCGCGCGGGGCGCACCAAGAGCGCCGTCGGCGTGCCGTCGCAGCCGAACGTGTTCTACATGGCCGCGACCAACGGCGGCGTCTGGAAGACCAATGACGCTGGCCGCACCTGGAAGCCGTTCACCGATGCGCTCGCGACTGGGTCGATCGGCGCGGTGGAGGTCGCGCCGTCCGATCCCAACATCATCTACGTTGGCAGTGGTGAAGGGCTGCAGCGCCCCGACCTCTCGACCGGCGACGGCATGTACCGCTCGAACGATGCCGGCCGCACCTGGTCGCACTTGGGGCTGCGCGACGGGCAGCAGATCCCGCGCATCGCGATCGATCCCAAGAATCCCGACCGGCTCTTCGTCGCGGTGCTGGGACATCCGTACGGACCCAACACGGAGCGCGGCATCTATCGCAGCCTCAATGGCGGGCGCTCGTGGGAGAAGGTGTTGTACAAGGACGAGAACACCGGCGGTGCCGATGTGGTGATGTCGCCGGAGGATCCGAACACCGTGTACGCGGTGCTCTGGGAAGCGCGACAAGGGCCGTGGGAGAACGCAGCGTGGAGCGGGCCCAACTCCGGGCTCTTCAAGAGCACCGATGGCGGCGCGACGTGGACGCAACTCACCGGTGGATTGCCGACGACGGCCGACGGCCTCGGTCGGATCGGCATCGGGATCAGCCCCAGCGATCCCAAGCGGATCTACGTGACGGCGACCGCAGGCGAGAAGAGCGGCATCTATATGAGTGTGGACGCAGGAGCGTCGTGGACGCGCACGACGACCGACCAGCGCTACTTCGGTCGCGGTGACGACTTCGCTGCGATCACAGTGCACCCGACCGACCCGAACACGATCTTCTCGATGAACGTCGTCGCGTGGAAGAGCACCGACGCGGGTCGCACCTGGAAGTCATTGCGCGGCGCGCCCGGTGGTGACGACTATCAACGGCTCTGGATCAATCCGCTGCAGACGGACGTGATGCTGCTCGTCGCGGATCAGGGTGCGGTCATCACGGTGAACGGCGGCGAGACCTGGAGCTCGTGGTACAATCAGGGGACGGCGCAGTTCTATCATGTGACGGCGGACAATGCCTGGCCCTACCGGCTCTGCGGCGGGCAGCAGGAGTCGGGCTCGGCGTGCGTCGCGAGCCGCGGTGACGACGGCAGCATCACGTACCGCGATTGGCGACCGGTGGGCGCGAGTGAGTACAGCTATGTCGCGCCCGATCCGCTCGATCCGAACATCCTGTACGGCGGCACGGTCACGCGGTTCGATCGACGCACGGGACAGACGCAGAACGTGAGTCCCAACGCAGGGCGTGCGCGCGTGTTCGGCGCGGCGGCAGCGTTGGCAGCGCCCGACTACTTCCGCGGCGTCCGCACCATGCCGATCCTCTTCTCACCGATCAACCCGCGCAAGCTCTACTACGGCACCAACGTGGTGTGGCAGACGGTGAACGGTGGGAAGTCATGGACGCGACTGAGTGGTGATCTCTCGCGCGAGACGTGGGAGGTGCCCGCGAGTGTCGGGAAATACATCGGCACGCCGGCCGCGCGACCGACCCGGCGCGGCGTGGTCTACACGATCGCGCCGAGCTACGTGGACTCGAACACCGTGTGGGCCGGGACCGACGACGGCTTGATCCACGTCACACGCGACGGTGCGAAGACGTGGACGAACGTGACGCCGCCGCAGATCGGACCGTGGTGGAAGGTGTCGATCATGGATGCGTCGCACTTCGATGCGGGGACCGCGTATGCCGCGGTGAACACGCTGCGGCTCGACGATCTGCGCCCGCACATCTATCGCACGCGCGACGGCGGCAGGACGTGGACCGAGATCGTGAACGGCATCGCGGTGGATGCGCCGATCAATGTCGTACGGGAGGATCCTAAGCGGCGCGGGCTGCTCTACGCAGGCTCGGAGAACCAGGTCTGGTTCTCGCTCGACGACGGTGATCACTGGCACTCGTTGCGCGCGAACATGCCGGCGATCTCGATCCGCGACCTGATCGTGAAGGACGACGACATCGCGGTGGGGACGCATGGGCGCGGCTTCTGGATCCTGGACGGCGTCTCGGCGCTGCGGCAGTGGTCCGCCACGACCGCTTCTGCGCCGGTGACGCTCTTCAGACCCGCGCTCGCGACGCGCGTGACGTATTCGATGTATACCGACACGCCGGTGCCGCCGGACGAGCCGCGCGCGGAGAACCCGCCCGATGGCGCGATCATCGACTATCATCTTGCGGCTGATGCGCGCGTCGTGACGCTCGAGATCCTCAACACCGCGGGGCGCGTGCTGCGTCGATACTCGAGCGGCGATGCCACGCCCGCTCCGACCGATCAGGGCAATGTGCCCTGGTACTGGTTCAGGCCGCAGGTGAATCCGTCGATGCAGGCTGGGCTGCAGCGGTACGTGTGGGACCTGCACTATGCGCGACCGACCGATCAGTGCTCGCTGCCCATCTCGGCGACGCCCTTCAACACCAAGTGCGAGCCGGAAGGACCGTGGGTGATGCCGGGGACGTACACGGCGCGGCTCACGGTCGATGGTGTGGTGCAATCGCAGACGTTCACGGTGCGGATGGATCCGCGGGTGCGGACGCCTTTGACGTCACTACGCCAGCAGCACGATCTCTCGATCGCGCTCCACGATGCCATGATCGAAGCGCAGCGTCTCGTGGTGGAGGCGAGGACGAGAGGGCTCACCGAGTTCGCGGGGCCGGAAGGCTTCGGTGGGGTGGCAGTGCGTCACGCGGCGTTGATCGATGTGTTGCAGGGCAGTGATGCGCCGGCAACGGATGTGGTGGTGCGGAATGCCACTGAGCGGATGTCGGCGTATGCGGCGCTCAAGCGGCGATGGGCTGCGTTGCCACCATCGCCATGAGTTCTTCAGCAGTGCGATCGCGGCAGGCTCACTGCCGCGGCGCATTCCTCGCCACCTGCTCCGCCATCTTCCTCAACAACTCCTGATTCGTCCACGGCTGCCATCCATGCGGCTTGAGCGGCCGCCCGTACTCGAACGTGCCCGCGTAGTATGGCCCCTTCCCGGGCTCCCTGGTGCTCTCCAAGAATGTCTCGAACCGATACACGCCAAGGTTCAGGAAGTAGTTGTCCATGTCACCGACCGCGACGTTGAGCTTGCCGACGAGTCGCGGGCCCACCGTACTCCAGTTGCGCTCGACGTACGCGCGCAGGTCGTAGCCGTTGGTGCGCATCGACTCTGCGACTGCGCGATCGATGCGTCCGGTGCGCTTGTCCCAGAGCGGTCGCGGGTACCCATCGGCGCCGACAGGCGCCCAAGCGGCCTGCCATCCGTCCCACTGTCCGCCCGAGCGTCCCTTTGATGCGATCACGGCCTCGGCCTGGTTCTCCTCGCGGACCGTGAGATCGGTGAGTCCTTCGGGACTGCGGCTCGATGGGATCTCGCGCGGCAGCCATGAGCCATCGGCACGGACGAACGCGTTGGTATCGGCGTAGACGTCGCCGAACTGATAGTTGCGGAAGTCGAGTTGGTCCGGGTAGAGCGAC
>JANOWT010000397.1:0-2227 GCA_031418115.1 Gemmatimonadota bacterium | reverse complement strand
CTGCTTCTGGTTGAATCCCGGCGGCGTCGCCCCACCACCGTAGGGCGCGTAGCGCGCGGCGTACGACACGTTCCGTGCGTCGACCATCTCGCGCCAGTCGTCGAAGGCCCCGCTCGCGACGAATGGCTGGGCGTACAGCTGCACACTCAGGGCTGGCGTGAGCGTCACGTTCGCACGCGTCTCGAGCACGAAGATGTCCTGCGCCAGCGCCGCGAACGTATAGTGCACCGTGTCGCTGAAGTTCGCTCCGTAGTTGCGCACCCACTGCGTGTCGTCGGAGCGGCGCTCGAAGCTGCCCTTCAACTCCAGCGAGGTACGCGAGCCGACGCGCCCGAGCACGCCGCCCGAGACCTGCGCGGCCCACGACCGTCCCTCGTCACCGCTCGCGATGCGGAAGTCGAGCTCCGGCGTGATCGCCTTGCGACCGTCGCCGTCGAGCGTCACCGAGATCCGGTGATACGGCGAGACTCGGAGCAACGGCCCCCCGCGCGCACAACTCACGCACATGGTGTTGCCGGCGTTCGAGAGCGTATAGGTGAACGACGCCCCCCAGAAGTTGGCGAGCTCGGCGGCCGCGTGCGCCAACGCCACCGCACCGGTCGGCAAGCCACCCGACGTCCAGTGATTCTCGAGCGAGAGCACCGCGTTCCCGCGGCGGTACCACGACGTCGGCACAACGGACGAGACGGAGATCTGATTCTTGACCGAGCCGTCGTTCACGAGCGTCACGAAGCCCAGATCGTTCAACTCGGTCCCCGGCTCGGCGTACCGCATCGTCGTCTCCCACCTCACTCGACCTGCGAATCGCTTGATCGACGCCGAAGTGACTCCACCCGCCATGGACGTACGCGCAGGGTCGTACCGCTGATCATGATCCGGACGCTGGTAGTAGTGCACACTCGAGAGCTGCGTGCGCGAGATCGCGGCCGCGCTGCCACGGGCCGTCGAGCGGCCAGCGTAACCCGACACCTCCCAACGTTGCGCGAAGCGGTGATATCCCTGCAGCAGCAAGGTGTAGGCGTCACGTCGCAGGAAGGGCTCGGTGCCGGTGTCGAGGTCGCGCCTGAGCCCGGTGACCATCGTCCCCAGCTGAGAGCGCCCGCCGCGGAAGTCCTGCACGAGCCGGCCGACGAGTGTCGTCGTGGCGGGTTCGATGGTCTGGCCCACCACACCGAGTTCACGCGCCGACTGCACTGCGACGACCCCGAACTGCGTGCCACTCGTGAAACGTCCGGTGACCTTGGCCGCCGCCTGGATCGTGCTCGTCCTCGGGTCGCGGACACTCGTCGCGAGTTGCGGAGAGCGCCCCAGTCGCCGCGTGTAGAAGATCCCCTCGCACGGGCCGGCGCACCGAAAGAGGTTGCCGCCCTCCTGGAAGAACGGACGTCGCTCCTCGAACCGCACCTCGAACGCACTCAGATTGAGCACGGCGGGATCGGCCTCGACCTGCCCGAAGTCGGGATTGATCGTCGCGTCGACCGTGATGTTGCTCGTGAGCCCCGCCTTCAGGTCGAGGCCGAACGCCTGCTGCTGCGGATGCGTCCAGCCGGTCACCGTCGGCTGCGTGATGTTCTTGCTCACCGCGTACGGCATGACCTCGAGCCGGCGGTTGCGACCGATGCCGGAGATGCCCGTGAGGTCACCGAGCTGCGACGCGAAGGTGCCCAGTGAGGTGCGATACACCGGCCACGCGTCGCGCTCACCGAAGCGTGCGACGTCGCGCCAGATGCCGAACCCGAAGGTCAGCTCCTCGCCGGGATCGTAGCGCAACTGCGAGAACGGGATCGCGAACTCGGCCGTCCAGCCCAGCGTGTCCACCTGCACCGCCACATCCCACACACCGTCCCAGGCGGCGTCCTCCTGCACGTCGGAGAAGATCGTCGCGTCGCGCTTCACACCGGCGGGGTTCACCATGAACTGCAGACCACTGCGTCGGTCATGGAAGCCGTCGATCACGACCTTGATCCACTCCGACGGCGTGCGCACGTCGCGCCGGCTGAGCAGTGCGACGAGCGAGTCAGGACGCGGGTCGTATGCGCGAACGAGCACGTAGAGTGTCCGGTCGTCATACGCGACCTGAAAGGCAGTGCGGAAGCGCGCAGGCACCGCCTCACCGGGCGCGAACTGACGGAACTCGTCGGTGACCGGCGCGCGGCGCCAGACCGCGTCGTCGTCGCGGCCGTCGAGACGCACGGGGATCTCGCTCCGTACGGCGCGTGCCGTTGCG
>JANOWT010000396.1:0-3557 GCA_031418115.1 Gemmatimonadota bacterium | reverse complement strand
CGGCGAGGAGGAGGGCGAGGGCCGGGACTGTGCGCGAAGATCTCAAGGGGTGCTCCGTGGTGGCGCAATCATATAGATGGGGGGGGACGGGGCGAACGGGCGGCTGGCTACTGGAGGCTGTACGCTGGGAGTCGGAAGTCCGCTGACCCTCGATAATGTACGGTCAGCCGGCGCGCCCGGAGGGGAGGCCACGCGATATCCGGGACGTGGTTCACTCAACCCAGATGCACCCGCTTCACCTGCCGCCAGGCCGCCATCATCGCCTCGTCCCTCCGATACGTCGCCCGCATCAGCGCGTCGAGCCGCCCGAGCGCGAGCCGGCCGCGCCTGAGCGCGACCTCGATCCCCGCCGTCGCCTTGCTGCCGGTGATCGACGCCCTCGCACGGCGCGGCTGGCTGCGCACGAGCGCGTCGCGCGCCTCCTTGAACTGCGCGAGCCAATCCGGCGGCATCCCCTCCGCGATCAGCAGGTCGCTCAACGGCGCGGCCTGAACCATCATCGCGTCCGAGACGACGATCGCGCGCACCACCGTCACGCGCCCACGCGGCATGCGGAACATCGTCGGCAGCGCCACGTCCATTACCGGCTCCATCTGCGACCGCGTGATCGTCACGATCGGTGCGATGTGGTCAACGAGGAGTCGACTGATCAGCTCCTTCTGCCGCGCAGCCTCCTCGCGGGTCCGCGCCGGCGCCGAGTACTGGTTCGCCGCGAACCCACTGAGGGTGGCGATCGCTTCGTCCAGCTTGCCCAGCGCGTGGTCGAAACTCAGCGTGCCCCGCGGCGCCAGTTCGGTGAGGAACACGCGCACGCGCGCCAAGGACTCGAACGACCTCCACTGCCTCGCTCGCATCGTCGCACCTCGTGAGAGGAGTGAAGGATGCGCGAACGCGCTGGCACTGCGCTAGACGCGCGTCTTCGGTGGTACGGCGGAGTGGGCAGTCCGCCCGACGAGAGTCTCCGGTGGTACGCGGGAGCGAGAAGCCCCCGCGACCGGGCTGTCCGGTGATCCGCCGACGCGGGCAATCCGCCCGACCAGGCTGGCCGGCGGTACGCCGGAGCGGGCAGTCCGCACGATCTGACTGCCCGGTGGTACGCCCTCGCGGGCAGTCCACATGACTCGCCTGCGAGCTGGTTCGCCGACGCGGAAGGTCCGCGCGATCATGCTGTCCCGCGGTACGTCGAAGCGGGAAGTCCGCGCGATCAGGCTGTCCGATGGTACGCCGACACGGGCAGTCCGCTTGACCAGGCCGTCCTGTGGTCCGCCGCCACGGGCAGTCTGCGCGTTGCGCCTCTCCGGCGGTCCGCCGACGCGGACGGTCCACACGACGAGGGCGTTCCGTGGTACACCCGAACGGGAAGTGCCCCCATCCTCACTGCTCGTTGGTCCGTCGACGCGGGCAGTCCGCACGATCTCACAGTCCTCATTTCGCCATCGCCAGCGTGACCCGGAACTCCGTGTGCCCAGGTTCCGATTCGACCGTGATCTCCCCCTCGAGCCGGTGGAGGATCCGCCGCGTGATGCGGACCGTCACGTGACCGCCCTCGGGCACCGCGTCGAGCGCGTCGTCTCGGATACCCGCGCTTGATCCATGTAAGTGAAGCCGCGCACTACTCGAGTGGCGCCTCGGCCCACGGCGCACCGACCGCGACTCGCTCGAGCTGTCGTCCCTCGGCGAGCTGCCACGAGAGCTCAAGCGAGGGATCGCGCGCCACGAGATGTGAATGCCCGACGATGTGATACTGTTCGTCGGCCTCGTGACTACGGCCGCCCACCTGCTTCACTAGACCGGCCGTCGGTCATCAACTGCCGTTAGCTTGCCGCGGCGAACACTTCAACTTCGCTCTTCAGGCGCGCACCCAGGCGGTCGCGCTCGCTCTCGAGGTCGAAGCGGGCCTGCAGATTCAACCAGAACTGCGCTGATGTGCCGAAATAGCGCGCGAGGCGCAGCGCGGTGTCCGCCGTGACCGCCCGCTTGCCGTGCACAATTTCGTTGATGCGCCGCGGCGGTACGCTGATACCGTGCGCGAGCCGGTACTGCGAGACGTCGAGCGGCTCCAGGAAGTCCGCCAGCAGGACTTCGCCGGGATGGATAGGGTCAAGCTTCTTGGCCATAGGTCCTCCTAGTGATAGTCGACGATCTCGACGTCGTCCGCGTTGCCGTCCACCGAGCGGAAGCAGATGCGCCATTGGTCGTTCACGCGGATACTGTGCTGCCCACCACGATCCCCGCGTAGCTTCTCCAGTCGATTGCCTGGTGGCTGTCGAAGGTCCACGAGTTGCACTGCTGCAACGCACGTAATACCGCAGGCGCGAGATGCTTGGCAAACATCTCGCGACTGCGATCCATTCCCAGCTCGGTTAGCACGACGGACTTGGCCTTGCTTCTCGGGTCCGAAATGTAGCCGCGTTCGAACAGATCATTCATTACTTCCCAGTCGTAACTCTTCCACGTACGAACGCCTTCGTGCATGGTGAGCTGCATGAGGGCGAGAACCAAGTCGGCAGCGCGGTCGCGATCGTAGGGCATGGCTAGTTCTCCTCAGCTGGCGGGCAACTCGGCCGTTTGCGAGACATACCGGAAGTGGACCCCTTCTACTTCTCAAACCAATGCCGATGCATGTCGGCGAGCAGGGCTTCGGTCAGCGGATAGTATGAGACGGAAGGAAGAACGGCGTCGATGCCACGGCGACGGCAGAGCGCGGTAATTCCATCCGAAGTCTCCCCCGTCGCAACCCGCTACCCTAGCCGGCCATCAGCACCAACTGCCGTTATGCGTCGGTCGGATGATCTCGAATCCGGAGTCGCTCCGGTTCGACGATCCAAAGAGTCGCCTCAATCCGCTCCGTGGCCAACGCGCGGATCGCGCCGTCGACGCACTGCAACACTGCTTGGATGGACTGATCTCGTGGTCGCAACACGATGACGCCGGGTGAGCTCCCAGGATTGTATCGACGCGTGTCCGCGAAATCGGTGTCGAGCGTGACGAGAATCCGTCCCTCGCGTTCGCAGGCTTCTTGGATCGGCTGGTCGAGGGCCGAGCCGAGTCCTTCTTCATGGACATCCCAGCCGCGCGATTCAAGTGGCGCGCGGGCGAGCCGCGGCATGTTCTCGTCGAGCTTGAAGCGCACAAGCTACGCGGGAATGGGAACGACGCGTTCGTGCGCGAGCTCGGCTGCGAAGGCGAGCGCCGCTGGGATATGCTCCGGACGGACTGTCGGATACTCGGCAAGAATCGTGTCCACCGTCTCACCCGCGGCAAGATTGTCGAGAATCACATAGACGGGAACGCGCGTACCGCGCAGGCACGGGGTCCCGTGCATTCGCTCCGCGTCAATCGAGATGTGTGCGCGCCAATTCATCGAATCCTCCGGAGTCCATGCTTGAATGTACTCCAATGCCGTTCCGCACGCATAACGAGGGTGTAGAAAAACCTCTCGGGTGATTCTGGTGCGGCGGCACGTTTGATGCAAGGAATGCACGGAGAATGATTGCGTCGGCTGTGTCGCCGCCTCTCCTCCTCCCGCCTCGCCCATGGCTCGCTACAAACACATC
>JANOWT010000395.1:0-4572 GCA_031418115.1 Gemmatimonadota bacterium | reverse complement strand
GGTAGAACCGGTGCTTCGCGTAGAAGAGCCCGAGGATGATCGCGTACTGCAGAAAGGTGCTGACCTCGCTCCGCCACGCCTCGGCCCAGTAGAACTCGCCGGCATGCCCGCCTGCGGGCGGGCGCGGGATCCAGCGCGGGGTGCGCGACTTGTACTCGAGGTACTCCTTGCCGAAGATCGTCTCGAGCACGCCTTCTTCGTAGCGGACGATGTAGAAGTACTCGACCGCGAAGAGCACGATCGCCAGCGGGATGAACCAGAGCACGCCCGAGAGTGCGATCACGCCGATCCAGATGAGGAAGTTGCCCACGTAGAGCGGGTTGCGGCTCCACGAGAACGGGCCGTGACTCACGAGCTTCTGCACTTCGCGCGAGCGGCGGCGCGTCACCGTGCCCGCGGTCGCGACGCCCCACATCCGCCACCACTCGCCGAGCACCATGAGTAGGAGGCCGACCGTGATGGTCCGCGGGGAGATCGTCCCCGGGGCCAGCAGCGGGACGAGCAGAAACGGGATGGGGAGCCAACCACGATTGCGGAACAGCACGGCGCCGATGCGGGCTTCCGTGGACTGTTCAGCAGCGCTCGGCGAGGCGGGAGAGGTGTCTTTGCTCAGGGGAATGTCCGGTCAGGTTTTGGCAGTGCGAATGGTCGCCGCTAAGAAGTCCGAGAGCAAGGCATTGAACACCTCTGGCGCCTCGATGTTGCTCACGTGTCCGGCAGCGGGGATCAGGGCCAGACGGCTCCCGGCGATCGCTGCGGCCATCGCACGCGACTCGGCCACGGGCGTGAGCGTGTCCTCGTCACCGCAGAGGATGAGTGTGGGCACCGTGATCGTCGAGAGCGTTGCGGTGGAGTCCTCGCGGTCGATCAGCGCTTGGAGTCCGTCGGTGATGCCACCGATACTCGCGCGGCGCATCACCGCGTCGATCGTGGCGACGGCGGCGGGCCGTTCGGCGTGCGAGGTCTTGCCGACCATCCCCGCGATCATCCGATCGGCGATCGCTCCAGGGCCTTCGGCGAGGACAAGGCTCTGCATCTCGCGTCGCTTGCCGCGCGTCTCGTCGGAATCGGCACCGGGGCGCGTGTCGGCGAGCACGAGTGCGAGCACGCGCTCCGGATGACGCCGCCAGACCGCGAATGCGAGATACCCGCCCATTGAGAGACCGGCGATCACGGCGCGGTCGATCGTGAGGGTGTCGAGGAGCGTCGCGACCCAGTCGGCCCAGGCGTCGAGCGAGGGGTCGGCGAGCTGAACGCTCTCGCCGAAGCCCGGCAGATCGGGAGCGAGGTATCGGAATCCCGGCGCCGGGCTCGCGAGTTGCGGCGCCCACGCGGAGCGGTCGTGCGGGAATCCATGCAGCCAGAGCACCGGCACGCCGGGTCCGGAGTCATCGAGGCCGACGGCGCCGAGCGCGGTGTGGACGATCATTGCGCTGCGCCGGTTCCCGGCTCATTCGTGTCGTCACCGGCGAGCGCAGGGATGGTCAGGAACTCCATCGTCTGCACCGTCGGAAGATCGTCCTCGACCCAGAGCATGCGGACCGTGACGACCACCGTGGCGAGCAATGGGATCGCGACGAAGAGCCCGAGGAATCCGAAGACGTACGCCATGATCACCTGCGTCACGAGCGTGAGTGCCGGCGGCAGGTCGAGCTGTTCCTTCATCAGGAACGGGATGAGGAGGTTGTTCTCGAGGAACTGGATCACCGCGTAGACGCCCACCACGATGAGTGCCAATCGCGGTGAGTCCGCAAAGCCCATGAGGATCGCCGGAATGGCGCTGAGCGTGGGGCCGACGTTGGGGATGAACTCGAGGATCCCCGCGAGCACACCGAGTGGCAGGGCCCCGCGCACGCCGATCAGGGCGAGCGCGGAGGTGGTGATCACAGCGATCACCAGCATCGCGATGAGTTGCGTGGCGAACCAGGTCTTGAGGGTCTTGCTCAGGAGCGCGAGCAACTCGGAGAAGCGGGCACGCCGGTAGTCAGGGACGAGGGCAAGGAGCCCGCGCCGATAGATGTCGGGATCGCTGGCGATGTAGATAGCGAGGAAGATCACGAGCATGGCGGCCGCCGCCACGGCGAGCGTCGACTGCAGCACGCCGAACGCGAAGCTGGTGATCTTTGGCGATTGGCGAGAGAGCGCCCCCATCAGTCGCCTGGGCGCGGGTGCGGGCGACTTCAGTGTACTGGCTCCGTCCTCGGGAGTCGGTTCGTTCAGTGCCGGAGTGGGTCGTCGCTGCCTGAGCGTCGAGTCCGGCGGCGCGATCGCATCGAGGATCTTCGGCTGATTGGTCGCGAGCCAGACCTCGAGCTTCGTCACCGCCTCAGGGAGCTTGGCGCGGAGCTCCTGCGATTGTGACGCCAGGGTCGGACCTGCCCAAGCACCCACGAGCGCGATCAGAATGACTGTGCCGAACACAACGATCGGGGCAGCGAAGCCGCGCTTGATGCGCACCTTGGTCTGGATCCAGTCCACGGCCTGACCGGCCGCCAGCCCCAGCAGCACCCCCAAGAACGTTGTGAGCACGAGGAAGCGTGCCTGCCAGACGAGCTGGAGGCCGACGAGGGTCGCGACAACCACGAGCGCAGCCCTGATGAGTTCGGACTGCGTGACGGACTTGGGGGCGGAGAGGTTCGGCACAGGCGTGGAGGTTGGGTACGTGCAATCTAGCCCCGAGACGCGAAGCCCGTCCCGGGGCTAGATTGCGGCCACTCGAACGCTCCCGATCCAGGACCAGACTTGCAGAGAACCACGACGCCGACCGCCACCTATCTCGACACGGATGCCGCCGTCGGGCAGTGGCTCGCGTCCATCCGCAAATCGGCGATCCTGGCGCTCGACACCGAGGGCGCGAGCTTCCACCGGTTCGTCGACCGGATCTACCTGCTGCAGTTGAGCACGCGCGACGACCACGCGATCATCGACCCGCTTCCGATCAGCGCGCCCGCGGCGCTCGGCGAGATCGTGCAGGACCCCAAGGTCGAGATCGTGTTCCACGACGCCGACTATGATCTGCGGCTCCTGCGGCAGGACTACGGTTGGCAGATCCGAAACGTCTTCGACACGCGGATCGCCGCGCAGTTGCTCGGTCTCAAGGCATTCGGACTCGCGGCGCTCTTGGAACGCTCATTCGGGCTCAAGCTCGACAAGAAGCACCAGCGCGCCGACTGGTCCATGCGGCCCCTCACCGCCGACATGCTCGACTACGCCGCGCAGGACACCATGCACCTGCTCGGCCTGCGCGACATCCTGCATGACGAGTTGAAACAGAAGGGACGCCTCGACTGGGCCAAGGAGGAGTTCCTCCGGCTCGAGAGCATCGGGTGGGGTCAGGAGGAGCCGGGGCAGGGCTTCCTCAAGGTGAAGGGCGCGCGCGATCTCACACGGCGCGAGCTCGCGATCTTCAAAGAACTCTTTGACTGGCGTGACAGTGCGGCGCTCAAACTCGACCGCGCGACCTTCCGCGTGGTGTCGAATGAAGTGCTGTTCGAGGCCGTGAAGACCGCGCCGACGAGCAAGGATGCACTCGGCCGCATCAAGGGAATGCCACGCGGGATACTCGAGCGCGCCGGCGACGAACTCCTCGCCGCGATCGAGCGTGGTCAGGCCGTTCCCGAAGCCGACCTGCCGCGCTTCCCGAAATCGGCACGCTGGGATCGCGACCCCGACTTCGATCAGAAAGTCGGCGCGCTCAAGGCGGTGCGCGACGACGCGGCGTCGCGGCTCGAGCTCGATCCGGGTGTGCTCTGTTCGCGTGATCGCATGGAACAGCTCGCGCGGTTGCTGCCGGCGGAGACGTCGGTGATCGAGCGGATCCCCGAGTTCCGGAAGTGGCAGATCGCGGAGATGGGCGAGGGGTTCGTGAAGGCGCTCGCGCCTTGGCAGAAGGGGTCGCCGTACCGGGACTGACGGCCATCAGGATGCAAAGCACCTCGGTACGCCCCGTGTTGTCAGGGCGTACCGAGGTATCCATCCCTTCAGGTCAGGCGAGGACTACGGCTGCGTCACCGCATTCATCTGCAGCGTGACCGCCGTCTGGGCGAGCAGCCGGCCATTCACGCTGGCGCCGGTCGCGAGGGTGATCGCCGTCTGCGCCAGGATGATGCCTTCCATGTGCGCGGTGGTGCCGATCGCCACGACGTCGGCCACCTGCCAGAAGATGTTCTTGGCTAGCGCGCCACCGGTCAGGGTCACTCGCGTGCCGGACGCCTGCGTGATGCCGCCGGCGATCTGGAAGACGAAGACATCATTGGGTCCGCCGTTGAGCGTGACGTCGCTCAGGATGAAGACACCGGTGCTCCACTTGTACGTGCCGGGTGAGAGCGTCATGCCGCCGATGATGCCGGTGCCCAACTCGGTCACGTCCGGTGCGCGTCCCGCCGCATCGGTGTACGCCGCCTGCATATCGAGCACCGCCACGCCGAGGATCGAAGGGCTGGTCGAGGAATAATCGGCCGCGAAGAGCTTGCCGATGACCTGCGTCGCGGTCGAGAAGGCGTTCGTGCCGTCCATCGTCTCCGAGAAGCCCGTCATGCCACCGCGGGCGATCGGGCTCACGCCGATGTTGCC
>JANOWT010000394.1:0-3073 GCA_031418115.1 Gemmatimonadota bacterium | reverse complement strand
CGAGGGCATACGCCCGTGCACGGAGTTGAAGCCGTGCGACTGCTTCATGAAGTACGCAGTCGTCTTGGACGAGCAACCGATGCCGCTCATCTTGCCCACGCGGTGCGGCTCGAGTTCGAGCTCCCAGGCGGCCTGCACGAGTGCGGCGGTCACGGAGTCGTGACCGCAACCCGCGCAGAGGGTGCTCATGGCCCCCTCGTAGTCGCGGATGCTCAGCCCCAGACCGTTCACGCGCGAGCTGGGATGCCTGACGGGAGGTTTGGCGATCGACGTCATACGGGCACTCCGGCGAGATGGGTCTTCACGGCGTCCACCACCTTCTGCGCAGAGAGCGGCATGCCGCCGTAGTCGAGGATCGGGATCATCTGGTCGCGCGCGAATCCGAGCTCTATGCCAATGAGCGAGCGCAACTGGGCATCGCGGTTCTGCTCGATCACGAAGGTGTGCTCATGCCGGCCGAGGAACTTGCGGACATCCTCGCCGAACGGGAAACCGCGGATGCGCATGTAGTCGGTGTGGATCCCCTCGGCGCGCAACAGGTCGGCGGCCTCGTGGACGGCGGCGTCGCATCCACCGATCGTGACCAACGCCACCTCGGAGCCGGGTTGATGCGAGATCTCCGGCGCTGGCACATGCTCGGCCGCGTGCTCGAACTTCCGCTTGAGGCGGTCGACGAGTTCCTGATACGCGTCCGAGTCCTCGGTGTAGAGCCCGTGCTTGTCATGGCCGGAGCCGCGCACGAAGTAGGCGCCCTTGCCACCCACACCTGGGAGGGTGCGCGCGGCGATGCCGTCGCCGTCCACGTCGAGGTACCGTGAGAACTTCTTGATCTTCTCCAACGCGGCCGCGTCGAGCACCTTGCCGCGATCCGGCTTGTAGCTGTCGTCCCACTGGAAGCGCTTCACCATCCAGTCGTTCATCCCGATGTCGAGATCGCTCGCCACGAACACCGGTGTCTGATACCGGTCGGCGAGGTCGAATGCCGCGACGGTCAT
Organism: Gemmatimonadota bacterium; assembly: GCA_031418115.1. Taxonomy (GTDB): domain Bacteria; phylum Gemmatimonadota; class Gemmatimonadetes; order Gemmatimonadales; family Gemmatimonadaceae; genus Pseudogemmatithrix. Next base: position 2,078 of record JANOWT010000394.1, on the reverse strand, counting down.
CTCGAAGCACTCTTTGGGATTCGCCGGGAAGAGCAGGAGGTGCTTGGTGTCGCCGTGCGAAGCGTAGGCGAGCGTGAGCAGGTCGGCCTGCTGCGTGCGCGTCGGCATGCCGGTCGCAGGGCCGCACCGCTGCACGTCGATGAATACCGTGGGGATGTCGGTGTAGTACGCGAGCCCGATGAACTCTTGCATGAGCGAGATGCCCGGGCCCGACGTGTTCGTGAACGCCCGCGCGCCGGCCCAGCCGGCACCGATCGCGATTCCCGCTGCCGCAAGCTCGTCCTCGGCCTGGATGATCGCGTAGTTGTGCAGACCCGTCGCCTTGTCCACGCGGTACTTCTCGCAGAAGCCCTTGAAGGCTTCCATGACGGCGGTGGCCGGCGTGATCGGGTACCACGCGCCGACCGTGGCTCCGGCGTAGAGCGCACCGAGCGCGCAGGCGGTGTTGCCGTCGATCAGGATGCTGTCGCCGGTCTCGTCCATCTTCTCGAGTCGGAATGGCAGGGGACAGGTGAAGTTGGCCTTGGCGTAGTCGAAGCCGAGCTTGATCGCCGTGTGGTTCGACGCGAGAAGCTTGGGCTTCTTGCCGAACTTCTCGGTGAGCATCTGCTCGATCACGCCCATGTCGATGTCGAGCAGGGCCGCGAGCGACCCGACGTAGACGATGTTGCGCAGCAGTGTACGGTCGCGATCACCCTCGAACGTCTCCACGCACATCTTGCCGAACGGGATGCCGAGGATCGTGATGCCCTCGCGCACGAGATCGGGATCGAGTGGCCAGGTGGAGTCGTACACGAGGTAGCCGCCCGTGCGCACGGTGGCCACGTCCTTGGCGTAGGTCGCCGGGTTGAGCGCGACCACGAGATCCACGGCGCTCGGCCTCGCCGTGTAGCCGTCCTTGCTCACGCGGATCTCGTACCAAGTAGGAAGACCTTGGATGTTGGACGGGAAGACGTTCTTGCCCGTGACCGGGATCCCCATGCGGAAGATCGCCTGCATGAGCAGCGTGTTCGCGCTCGCGGAGCCGGTCCCGTTGACCGTTCCCATCTTGAAGGCGAAGTCGTTGATGCCACTCATATGGACACCTGGCCAGCGTAGGCGAGCTTGAGGTCGAAGGTGCGCATGTCCCAGGCCGCGGTGGGGCAGCGTTCGGCGCAGAGACTGCAGTGCAGGCAGACGTCCTCGTCCTTGACCATGATCCGTTTGGTCTGGGGCAGGGCGTCGGAGACGTAGATCTCCTGCGTGAGATTCGCTGCCGGCGCCGAGAGGCGCATGCGGAGATCGTCGATCGGCGTGCCGTTGGTCGTGATCGTGAGGCAGTTGGTCGGGCAGACGTCGACGCAAGCGTCGCACTCGATGCAGAGCGAGGCAGTGAAGTGCGTCTGGATGTCGCAGTTGAGGCAACGTTGCACTTCAAGTGCGGTCTGCTCGGGCGTGTAGCCGAGCTCGACCTCGACGCCGATGCCCGAGAAGCGCTTGGTCAACTCCTCGTGCGTCATCTTGGCGCGCTTGGCCGTCTCGTAGTCGTTGTCGTACGCCCACGACTGCATCCCCATCTTGGCGGAGACGAGCGTCATGCCGACCGGCGGGCGGTCGGTGACCGGCTTGCCCTCGCAATGCTGGTGGATCGAGATCGCCGCCGCATGTCCGTGGGCGACCGCCCAGATGATGTTCTCCGGGCCCCAGGCTGCGTCGCCGCCGAAGAAGACGTTGGGGCGCGTGCTCTGGTGCGTGATCTTGTCGACGAGCGGCATGTCCCACTTGGGGTCGAACTCGATCCCTAAGTCGCGCTCGATCCAAGGGAAGGCATTGTCCTGCCCGATCGCGAGGATCACCGTGTCGCAGGGGATGATCACGCTCTCGACGATCTTGCTAGACTGGCGGCCGTTCGCGTCCTCGGTCCACTCGAGCTTCTCGAACTCCATGCCGACGAGCTTGCCGTTCTCGATCACGAACCGCTTGGGTGCGTGGTTCTCGATGATCTCGACGAGTTCCTCTTCGGCGTCCTCGAGTTCCCAGGGCGATGCCTTGAAGTTCTTGCGGCCGCGGCGGGCGATGACCTTCACGTCGGTCGCGCC
>JANOWT010000393.1:0-10092 GCA_031418115.1 Gemmatimonadota bacterium | reverse complement strand
GCGCCTTCGCATCGCCGACGTGCAACCGAGCGCCGCGATGCCGCAGGCGTTCGTGCGATGCGACGTGCGCAACGCCGATGCGGTCGCCGCCTCGATCGCGGACGCTCACACGCTCTACCTGCTTGCCGCAGAGCATGGACTCGAACCGCGGCCACGATTGCGGTTCGAGGAGACCAACGTCGGAGGCGCGCACGCGGTCACCGCGGCCGCGCGCCGCACAGGCTTGCAGCGCATCGTCTTCACGAGCACGGTCGCGGTCTACGGACTGCCGGGCACGACCGTCACCGAGGACTCGCCCTGCCGGCCGATCAACGACTACGGACGCACCAAGCTCGCGGCCGAGGAGATCCTTCGCGCGTGGGCCACGGAGGACTCGGCACGGACGCTGGTGATCGTGCGACCGACCGTGGTGTTCGGTCCTGGGGTCCGCGGCAGCATGCGCGCGCTCTTCCATCAACTCGCGGCACCGGGGTTCCGCCTGATCGGCGACGGCGGCAACCGTAAATCGTTCGCGCAGGTCGAGAATCTCGCTCAGTTCCACGCTCACGTGGCTGCCCATGCGGAAGCGCTCCCCCGGGGCACGCATCTGTTCAACTACGCGGACGGGCCTGACCTCACCATGCTCGAGCTCGCGACCGTGATCAGGTCGGCGCTACAACTCGACTCTCCCGGCCGTGCGCGCGTGCCCGCCGAGGCTTACGTGCGCGCCGCCGTCGAGCAGTGTCTTGCACCATTCGGGGGCCCAGCACCCGAGTGGACCATCGCACGCATTCGCCGGTTCGTCGCCGACTCGAGGTTCGTGTCGACCCGTGTGGCCGCGACAGGATTCGTCGCGCCGCTCGGCCTGCGTGATGCGCTCTCGGCGTACGCACGATCCGACCTGCGCTGGACCGCTGGCCAGACGCGACCAGCTCCCGACTTCTCCCCCAGACCCGCGCGCGATGTCCCTGCTACGTGATGCGATGAAGCGGCACCCGGTCGCACGCCGGCTCGCGCCGCAGTTCGATCCTGCGCGCCTCGCGGCCGACCTCGCGCATGTGCACGAGAGCTGGTGGGGCGCGCATCAGGGACCGTACCACGACGGTACGTGGGAGTCGGTGTCGCTCTGGGCACCGCGCGGAGACCTGCGCGAGCAGACCAGTCGCGGTGGCGCGTTCAGTGCTACGCCAGCGCTGAGCTTCTGCCCCTACATCGCGCAGGTGATCGAGCAGTTCCCTGCTGAGCGGAATCGAGTGCGGCTCATGCGACTGCGCGCGGGTGGCCGCATCCTTCGCCATTCGGACCCGCTGCACACCATCGCCAAGGATCTCGTACGGCTGCACGTGCCGGTGGTCACCAACCCCGACGTGCATTTCACGGTGAACGACGTGCGCGTGCCGCTCGCGGCGGGGGAGACCTGGCATGTGGATGTGCGCTTCCCTCATGAGGTCGCCAACCTGGGCGCGACGGATCGCGTGCACCTCGTGATGGACCTCGTGCCGTCACCGGAGTTGGCGCAGCTGATCGCACGAGCGACACCGCTCGCGAGCGGGCGGCTCACGGGCTACTATGCCAAGCACCTGCTCGGCGGCCGGCTGCGCCGGCTGCTGGGCATCTCCGGCAACTGACCGGTAACTGATCCGGAACTGAAACGTGCTTGCTCTCGCGCCCCTCAATCGCCCTCGCCCGTGACCATCACCCCAGCGATCCCACGCGGACCGGGCTGGATCGACGAGCTCTCCGACGAGCAGTGCATGGAGATCTTCTGGCTCTACGTCGAGTCGCCGGACGAGTTCCTGCAGTCGCATCCGGCGCCGCTGCTTGGGGCGGCGATGCGCTACGCGTTGCGGCGCGTGCTCGAGGACACCGAGGCCCGCCGGGCAGGCGGTGCTATTGCCGACCGCGAGGCTGGGCGGTAAGCTGAACCCTCCGCCTCTCCATTAGAGCGAGGGGTGGCGACGCAACCCGATCCGGAGTTCGACGAGTGGCCGCCTTCGACGCCCTTCCCCCCGAGACGATCCAGCTGGCTGAGGAGAGTCTTAGACGGTGTGCGGGCGATGCGTTCTTCCAGGCGTTCTACCGCCGTCTGTTGGCGGTGGATGCGGCCACGCGCGAGAAGTTCTCGCACACCGATTTCAGCCGACAGAACAAGGTGCTCCAGCATGGTCTGGGGCTGCTCTTCACGTACGCGAAGCACGGCAACCCAGCGCTGCTCGAGCGCATCGCGGTGCGGCACGACCAGCGCGACCTCGACGTCGCGCCGTCGTACTATCCGCATTTCGTTGAGAGCCTGCTGCACACCGTGCGGGAGTTCGACCCCAAGTTCGATGCTGCGGTCGAAGACGCGTGGAAGCGGTCGGTCTCGCCCGGCATCGAATTCATCATCGATCGGTATGTGCCCCCCGCCGTGGACGGTGCGTGATGTCGACCAATGCGCTGAGCGGGTGCGGGCGGTGCGGTCGCGCGGTGGACGCGGGGTCGCAGTTCTGCGCCAACTGCGGGAACGATGTCTCGTCGGAGCAGGGTTTCGCGGCCACGCGCCGGATGACGCCGCTCGACAACAGCGCGACGGCGATCATGCAGAACGACCTCCTCACGCGACTGCGGCGTGCCACGCTCGGCGAGTACGAGGTCCTCACTGAACTCGGGCGCGGCGGCATGGCGAGCGTGTACCTCGCGCATGACCTCCAACTCGATCGAAAGGTCGCGATCAAGGTGATGCTCCCCTCGTTGCTCGAGGGGGAGGGCATGACCGAGCGATTCAAGCTCGAAGCGCGGACCGCCGCCGGGTTGAGTCACCCGCACATCATCCCGATCTTCGCGGTGCGCGACACGGAGCTGCTGCTCTACTTCGTGATGAAATTCGTCGAGGGACGGCCACTCGACACGATCATCCGCGAGGTCGGGAAGCTGCCGATCCCGATGGCGCAGGCGATCCTCTCAAAAGTCGGCGAGGCACTCGGCTACGCGCACCGGAACGGCGTGGTGCATCGCGACATCAAGCCGGCCAACCTGATGATCGATACCGAGGGACAGCCGATCGTCACCGACTTCGGGATCGCGAAGGTGGCGGAGATGAGCGGGCTGACCATGACCGGTGCGACGATCGGGACACCGACGTACATGAGTCCCGAGCAGGCGACCGCCGGCGCGATCACCGGTGCGTCGGACCAGTACTCGCTGGGCATCGTCGCGTACCAGATGCTCTCGGGGCACTTGCCGTTCAGCGGGACGACGATGGTCAGCCTGCTGTACCAGCATTGCCATGAGCCACCGCCGCCGTTCCAGCACGAGCGCCCGGACTGCCCGGTGGAGTTGCACGACGCCGTGATGAAGATGCTGGAGAAGAAGCCGGAGGATCGGTTCGCGAGTCTCGAGGAAGCGGTCGAGTGCATCGGGCGCGTGACGCTCTCGTTCGACGATCCGGTGCGGACGCAGTTGGTGGATCTCGTGAACAAGGGCGGGAACCGGCGCATCCTCGAGAGCGTCAAGACGCCGCGGAGCCCGATCCCGACGCGTACGAAGCAGCCGACGCGCGGCAATACGGGCGGCGCGGCAACGCAGTCGTCGCAGGTGACGCAGCTCGCCGCTCCGCCGGCCTCGAAGACACCACTCTGGATCGGCATCGGCGTTGCGGGGGTGGCGATCGCGGCGCTCGCCGTGGTACTGCTCCCGAAGATGATGGCAGCACCCGAGGGTGCCGTGCCAGCTGTGCAGGGACCTGCCTCAGCGGTGGCCTCGATCGCGAGTCTGGCTGTCTCGCCGCCTTCCGGTCGATTGGAGATCGATCAATCGCTGCAACTCTCGGCCGCGGCGCGCGACGCCGCGGGTCAGCCGACGAGTGTCTCGATCGTCTGGACGAGCGCCGATCCGTCGATCGCCACGGTGTCGGCAGGCGGACTCGTTGTCGCGAAAGCGCCGGGTAGCGTCTCGGTGCGGGCCTCTGCAGGCGGGATGGAGTCGAGTACGCTGCTGACGGTGGCGCCGGCGGCGACCGTTGGTGGTGGCTCACCACCGCCTACACCGACCGGCCCGACGGTCGCGAGCATCAGGGTCGAAGGCGTGCCCGCTTCGCTCGCCGTGGGTGGCAGTGCGCAACTCCGCGCCACGCCGCTCGATGGTCGCGGCGCGCCGTTGACCGCGAAGTCCGTGCGCTGGGCGAGCGCCGATCCCGCGCGTGCGAGCGTCTCGGCGACGGGTGCGGTCACCGCGCTCGCCGAGGGTGACGCGGTGTTCATCGTGCGCAGCGATGCGGTCGATCGTTCCGTCACGGTGCAGATCCTCGCCGCGCGACCCGCGTCGATCTCGGTCTCTTCCGCGCCGGCATCGCTCACGGTGGGCGGCAGCACGCGACTCACCGCGACTGCGCTGGGGGATGACGGACGGGCGATGAACGTCGACCTCGCGTGGCGGAGTGCTGACACCCGCATCGCGTCGGTGAGTGAGGGAGTGGTCACCGCACTCGCGGCGGGATCGACGACGATCATCGCGTCGGGCGGCGGTCGTGAGGGCAGCACCGCGTTGCGCGTGGTGGCATCCGATGCTCCTGCGCGACCGGTCGCGCAGGAGCCCGCCGCGAGGCCGGTGGTCGTCGACCCACGTGAAGCCGTCGATGCGCTCATCCAGGCATACGCGCGTGCTCTCGAGTCACGGCAGATCTCGGAAGTGCGCAAGGTCTATCCGGGCATCCAGCCGGAGCAGGAGACGCAGTTGTCGACCACGTTGCGATCGCTCGAGCAGTTGAAGGTCACGTTCAAGATCGGCGCGCTCGACGTACGCGGTGACGAGGCGACGGCGACCGTGAGCGGGCAGTATGAGTTCTTCAGTCGTGAGAATCGGCGCACAGAGCGTCTTCCAGTGAACATCGTGGCGACCATGCAGAACGGAGCGAGCGGATGGATGATCCGGCAGATCAGGTCGGCGCGATGACCGGCACGAAGACCGGCACGAGTATCGCCACGTCGGTCCGCGGGAGAGGCCGCGTCCGTAGTGCGGTGATCGCCGCCGTGATGCTCATGATCGGTTGCGTCGCCCAAGAGATCGCAGGGCCGGGCGTGGTGACCGAAGTGCGCATCCTGCCCGACACCGTCGTGCTGCGCGTGGGCGATTCGTCGCTCGTGCGTGCCGCCGCGCTCGACGCGAGCTCCGCCTGGCTCGTGCAGAAGATCGCCGATTGGAGTTCAAGCGCCGCGGGCGTCATGACCGTGGACGCTGACGGAATGGTGCGTGGCATCGGGTCCGGCACGGCGACGCTCACAGCGTCGATCGGCCCCGTGGAGGGGACCGCGGTGGTGCTCGTCAGTGGTGCCGCGACCACGATCGCAGCCACCGCTGGCAATGGACAGACCGCTGCGGTGAATGCGCCGGTGTCGGTCGCTCCGGCGGTGCGCGTCACGGACGCGAGCAATGCGTCGGTGCCCGGCGTCGCAGTCACGTTCACGCCTTCGGTGGGCAGCGGTAGCATCACGCCGTCGGTCACGGTGCTCACGGGCTTCGACGGTGTGGCCCGCGTGGGTGCATGGACACTCGGCCCTGCCGCCGGCGCGCAGTCGCTCTCCGCGAGCATCGCTGGCGCTGGCATCACGGGCAACCCGGTGAGTTTCACCGCGACAGCGACCGTCGGTGCGCCCAGCGCCACGCAGTCGACCATCACGGCTTCGTCGGCCACGATCGCGCCGAGCAGTGGACTGAGCTTCACCAATGTGACCGTGACCGTGCGCGATGCCGCCGGAAGCACCGTGATGGGTGCGACCGTGGTGCTCTCCGCGACCGGCACCGGCAACGTCGTCACGCAACCCACCGCGTCGACGAACGCGCTCGGTCAGGCCACCGGCGCATTCAGTTCGACGGTCGCTGGCGTGAAGGTGATCTCGGCGACAGTGAACGGCACGACCACGTTGGTGCCGACCGCGACCGTAGGCGTCTCGGCGTCCGCGGCGGCGGGACTCGTGGTCGCGACGCAGCCGGCCGGCGCGGTCTCGAATACGCTCTTCACGACGCAGCCGGTCGTGGAGATCCGCGATGCGTTCGGCAACCGTGTGCTCTCGGCGTCAGGTCCCGTCACCGTCTCGCTCGTGTCGGGCAACGGAACGTTGATCACCGATGGCTCATTCACGGTGAATGCCGTAGCCGGCCGCGCCACGTTCAGTGGGCTCCGGATCCGCGGCGCCAGTGCGGTACGCGACACACTCGGCACCGGGAAGCACTTGCTGCAGTTCTCGACTCCCGGCTTCACCGCCGTGAGCTCCGACAGCCTGAACGTCGATGTCTCGTACGCCTACAACGTGGTCGACGTCTACACGCGGAATAGCTGCCTGGGGTGCCACGGCTACACGGTCGCCAACACGGTGAACCAGCCGACGACGCTCGCACCCTGCGCGCCGCGCCTGCGGATCGTGGCGTACGACACACTGAACAGTGCGATCTACGAGAAGATCAAGAACGCCGTGCCGGCGTGCGGCACCGTGATGCCGCCAGCGGGTCAGATGTCGCTGAGGCAGATCCTGCTGGTGCGCGACTGGATCATGCAGGGCGCACGGAACAACTAGCGCGCCCTGCGTCGCTCAGAAGCTGATCTCGAGTCCGCTCGTCCAGAAGAACGAGGGCTGGATCCCGGCCTTCTTGAGCGGCACGACGCCGTTGAGCACCAGCACCGAGCCGCCCCGCAGACTGAGCTTGAGGCCCAGCGAGGCGTCGAGCCGGTCCTCGCGCCGCGTGGGGATCGACGTCGACTCGATCCGGCGCGGGAATGGGAAGATGATGTCGATCGGCTCGGGTAGCAGCAGCTTGGGCTCGCCGACGCGCCACTCCGAGATGAGGCTGAATGCGAGCGTGGATCGCGGCGTCATCAGGTTGTCGAACCCGATCGTCGCCAGCGCTGCGTCGTTCTGAAACGCGCCGGTCCGGAGGAGGTACCCGGCGTTGCTATGCAGGGAGAAGCTCCCGAACTGCGCGCCCACGACGCCCATGGCGCGCGCGCTCGTGGCCCCGCTGCCGAGGAGATTCGCCTCGTCGCCGGTGGGGAGTCGGACTTCGGTGAGGAGCGCGCCACCGTATCGGCGGCCCTGACCAAGGTTGATCTTCACGCGCCCCACGACGTCGCCGACGCCCGCCGCCGACTCGCGCAGGCTGGCGGCCGCACGCAGGATCGGATTGGCCGGTGTCCCGCCGAAGTAGTGCACCGGATTCGGACCGAATGGATCGATCTGCGCGACCGTGTTCCCCTCGAGCCCCACCCGCATCAACGGCAACGCGAAGCCGACGTCGATGAAGTCGGTGACGCCGAAGGTCGCGAAGATCGACGCGACGGTGAGGTTGAGCTTGAGCGCGAGCTGCGTGCGGATGACGTCGTTCTCGAATTCCGGGTCGCCCTCGCCGGGGGTCCCCACGTCCTGATGCGAGAAGTTGAGCTGCAGGTTGTCGAGCGGAACGCCATTGAGCGTCGAGAACTCCATGTTGGTGACGTTCATCCCCATGAAGAACCGTCGACGGCCCAGCGTCTGCGGTCGCTCGGCGAAGACGGGACCCGACGAGGTCGACGTCTTCACGGGCAAGCCGTCGACGATCGAATAGGTCGCGCCGCTGCTGGTCGCGCTGATCGGGATGTTGGACGCGCTCTTCGCCATCGCCTCGGTGACGAACCCGAGAACGGTCGCGTTGCCCTGGGTCGCCGACGGCAGGAAGTGATCGCCGTGCGTGTTATTGAGATCGAGGCAGAGCGGTTGGCCGCAGGTGCCGAAGGTGAAGAGTGCCGAGAGGCGGTCGCGAAGCCCCACTGACTGGCCGTGCGCGGGTGCCGCGGCCAGCAGCATGAGCGACGACAGCATGATCGAACGACGCATCGGGTCTCCTCCGAGACTTGGGGACAACGCCCCAATACTAGGTCCTGTGCGCGTGGGACGGAAGATTCAGCGCACGTCCTCGAGCTCGGGATGCACCGTCCGCCCGCCGACCACGGTACGCACGACCTTGATGTCCTTGATCGTGTCCGGCGGCACGTCGTGCGGGTCCTTCTCGAGCAACACGAAGTCGGCCAGCTTGCCCGCCGTGATCGTTCCCTTGGTCCGTTCCTCGTAGGACGCATACGATCCGTTCACGCTGGCGATCCTCAGCGCTTCGTCGACCGTGACCTTCTGGTTGGCGCCCCATTCCTTTCCGCGGAAGTCGCGCCGCGTGACCATGCTCTGGATCGCCATGAGCGGCTCGAACGGCCCCGGCCCGTAGTCCGACGCGCCCGGCACGCGGATGCCCGCATCGAGGAACGACCGGTGCGCGAACATCGAGCGCATCTTGTCGTCGCCGTACTGCTCCCATTTCTCGCCGTGGAAGTAGATGTAGGTCCAGAAGGGCGTCGGGATGCTCCCGCTCTTGGCGATGCGCGATACCAATGAGGGATTGATCAATGAACAGTGCTCGATCCGGTGGCGCCGATCGGGGTGAGGCCACTGCGCCAGCGCGCGCTCGTAGGCGGTGAGCACGAGGTCGATCGTCACGTCGCCATTGGCGTGGATGCCGACCTGCCAGTTGTTACGATGCGCGTCGTCGACCGCCGCGTGGATCGCTCCGGCGGTCATCGTCTGGATGCCGTAGTCGGTGGTGCCCATGAATGGCGTGCTCATGCGCATCGTGCGCTCCGACGCGGAGCCGTCGGCAGCGTACTTCACGCCACCGATGCGGATCAGGTCGTCGCCGAAGCCGGTGTAGACGCCCGCATCGCGCAGTCGCGCATACGATCCGTCGGAGCCGAGGATCATCAGGTAGCTGCGATGACGAAGCTCGTTGGTGGCTCGTGTGTCCTCGAAGGCGCGGAGCGTCTCGGCGTTCGCGCCCGCGTGATTGACGGTGGTGAGCCCGCTGGCGGTGAGGAGTTTGGAGATGTGCGCCATCCCCTGACGTCCGCGGTCTCGTGACTGTTCCGGCGTGAAGCGCTCCCGCTGCCCCACCTTGTCGAAGACGTCGCGGGCGAGCTCCGCCACCATGCCGTCGAGGTCGCCGTTGGCGTCGCGCCGGAAGCGACCGCCGACCGGATCGGGCGTGTCGCGCGTGATGCTGGCGAGCGCGAAGGCCGTGCTGTTGTACCAGGCCGTATGTCCGCCGCGATGGTTCACCACGACCGGATGCCGGGTCGACACGGCATCGAGGTCCGCCTTGGTAAGACGCTTGTCGAGCTTGGTGTCGTCGAACATCGCGCCGACGACCCAGGTGCCATCGGGTGTCGTCGCGGCCCGCGCCCGCAAGTTCGACTGCAGTTCGGCGAGGGTGCGTACGTTCGCGTTGGCCTCGAACAGTTCCGAGATCCCGTCGGGATGACAATGCGTGTCGATGAACCCCGGCAGCACGGTCGCGCGCGCCGCGTCGATCACCCGCGTGCGCGCGGTCGCGAGGTTCCTGATGTCGGCATTGCTGCCGACGGCGAGAAAGCGACCGTCCTTCACCGCGAACGCCTCGGCCCGTGGGAGCGCGGTGTCCTGTGTGAGCACACGCGCGTTGACGACGATCAGGTCGGCCTCGATGCCGCCGCCGCGCTGTTGCACTGGCGGTCCGGGCTCGGCATGCCAGGGCGTCGCCGGCGCTGAGAACTTCGACGCGCCCACTGCGCCGGCCACGACCGCACTCAGTCCGAGGAACTCCTTCCGCGAGATCGGTCCCTTCGCCATCGCTTCCTCCGCGAGAGTGGTGGGCGCGCCATGGCCGGAACGCCGCGACGGATAACGTAGCACGCTCGCGCCCGGCGAGGTATAGAGTAGCGTGGCGCCCCTTGCACTCACCTTCACACTGCCCACCATGCCGACTCGCGATCCTCGCATCGATGCCTACATCGCGAATGCCCAGCCGTTCGCGCGACCGATCCTCCGCCACCTGCGCGCGATCGTGCACTCGGCCTGCCCCGACGCGGAGGAGACGATGAAGTGGAGCTTTCCCCACTTCGATCATCGTGGCGGGATGCTGTGCAGCATGGCGTCGTTCAAGGCGCACTGCTCGTTCGGCTTCTGGAATGGCGCATCGCTCTTGAAGGCCGAGAGCCGGAACGCCGAGGCGATGGGTGACTTCGGGAGGATCAGGGCGGTGTCGGATCTGCCGACCAAGGCGCGGATCGCGGCGCTGATCAAGCAG
>JANOWT010000392.1:0-8911 GCA_031418115.1 Gemmatimonadota bacterium | reverse complement strand
CATCGGCAGCGCGCGGCATGGAGAGGCCGATCTGCAACCGAGGTCCGTCCCCACGACTCGCGGGCGCCGGGGTCTCGATGCGAAACGTCGCCGTGGGCTTCCCGTCAGGCGCGATCACGAGATAGCGCTGGTTGAGCGGATCGAAGAGCAGCGTCGTGTCGCCCGGCGCCGTGAAGAGCCGCATCGGCATCCCGTACTCGGCTGGGCCGCTCCCCTCGCGACCGATCTTGGTCGACGAGCCGGCGGCAAGGTCGACGAGGGCGAGGACCTTGTCGCGCAGGTCGGCGATGTAGACGCGGCCGTTGGAGAGTTCGCGGAGGGCGCCGACCTGGGAGAAGGGCTCGTCGAGGGTCTTGTCGGGCGCGGGGAAGGCGCGGGGTTGCTGGGCGGCGAGTGCGAGCGGTGCCGCGACGATGACTATGAGCGAGCGCATGGTGGATTGGCGCATGGTAGTGAGTTGTGAGGGAATGATGCCTGTCAAAGTCTAAGCCCAGGAGTCTGCATATTGAGTCACTGTCGCCCGCGCGGAGGGTTGCCTGCCGCCGAGCTCGTGGAAGAAGCACGGCCCGGCCCCAACTGGGGCCCGGGCTGCCCTGCTTAAAACGTTCAACCTTCACCCTTCAAATAGAGTACGCGCGCGAATCCATGTGCGTCTCGAAGAACGTCGTATGTCTTTTCGTCGGACTCACAGCCCGCCCATCGACGATCAGATTCTTGGTATTGGTCCGCGCCTCGAGCACATCGCCATCGACCACCACGACGTTCGCGACCTTCCCCACCTCGAGCAACCCGAGCCGTTCCCCGAGTCCGAATATCTGCGCCGGCAACAACGTCACGCTCCGCAGCGCATCCTCAGACGAGAGCCCGAACGCCGACGCCATCCCGGCGATCTGCGGCGGATCGCGCAGCTGTGCCCCACCATCACCCGACGTGATCGCGAACCGCAGCCCCGCCGCCGCGAGCTGCGCAGGCGCGGAGAACTTGATGTCACACGGGTCGGCCTCGCGCGACGGAAGCGAGCACACACGTGGCCGTAGATCACCGGCATGTTCTTCTCCTCGAGCGACGCCGCGACCACGAGCGCCTCACGGCCACCCATGATGATCGGCCTCAACCCCTGCTCCACCGAGAACTCCAGTGACGCGCGGATTTCCACCGCGCAATCGGCCGGCACAACCACGGGAAACTCACCACGCAGGTACGGCACCATCACCGCGAGCTTCACTTCAGGCATCGGGTGCGGCGACGTTGTCACCAATCCGGGCGCCTGCTGGGTCGTCAACGCTGCGGGGATTCGCGAGCGTCGCCTGACCTGACACGATGCCGTCGGTTCGGTTCGAAAGTACATGTACGACAGCAACCACACGAGCCACGCCATGGGATTGCGTTCACGAGCACCGCCCCACACACTTGACTACGCGCCGCTCCATCTGCTTCCACTCCACGAGTGGGCTCCGATTGGCCGATCGCCGCCGCTTCGCTTTGACTAGACACATGAATCAACGAGTGCTTTCAGTCCTCCCTAAGGGTGGTGCATTCAGCGGTCTGGCAGTAGCCGCGAGTCGGATCGGGCTGACTATATTCCCGTGCTCCGGTCACGTCGAGGCGATCCGAGAGCTTGGGTGTGGCGATGCCCCCGCGCTCGTGCTTCACGCCTCGCTACTGCGAGATGACGCCTTCGGCGCGCTTCTCGAGGCCGTTGACCGGGTGGGGTCGCCGCTGATCGTCTGTGCAGACGCGTCAGCGGCGCCGGTAACCCGCCTCCTCCAATCGGCCTCACGCTGTCCAGCAGAACTCGTTCGCTTGAACGAGGAGCGCGCACTCCCCTGGGCGCGACTGCTGCGGCGGCTTCCTGAAGTGAGCATGCCTTCCCGAGTCCTCAGCGCGCTAGCGCCTCAGATCCTGCTTCTTCCATTCGGCGTTCGCCGCTTGTTGCTCGACGTGTGGTGTCCTCCCGATTTCCACACGCGCTCCGATACGCGCATCCGTTTCGGCTCTTCCCCCCCCGGTGAGGGAGCATCGCGCAGCGTCGAACGGGCGCTCGCGCTCAGCGGTTTGTCATCGCTTACCAGTCAAAGCCGAGCGGCTCGGCTAGCGCACGCGTACGACCTTCTCGACGACGAGGAGAATGGACTTACAGAGATCGCAGTGCGGTGCGGATTGCGTACCGAACGGACATTGTCGAATGCGTGCCAGTCGGCGTTCGGCACCTCCCCTCGCCGCGTGCTCCACAAACCTCGTGCGTTGCGAGCAGCACAGCTGATTCGCGCCTGCGGGCGCCTCGGCGAGCGCGAGTCGCTTTGACCTTGCTGCCGGAACGGAGAAATGGTGCCAAATCTGGCACAATCCTTCCGACCGTGTCCGGGCTCGGCCTGTTGCGGACTCTTCGTCCGTCTCACTGTTCATCGCGTGTGATTCACCACGCTCCGGAACGATTTCAGTTCGCTCGCAACGGGCCGTAGCGCGCGAATAGGCAATCTCTCACTGCAGGCCGGCGACACGGTGCCGACAGATCACTTCTACGATGCGGAAACGACGAGTTTTTGCGATCACGCACTCGCTGAGTGTCGCCGATTCGTCGAGGCGACGCCGAGCGGCTTCGTAGCTCAGTGAATCCCTGGGGTACCCTTCAAGCGGCCGCGGCCTCACGATGCTATTCCGGTTCATCTTCGCCGTGCTGGTGGCGCAATCCGACACGATTGTGTTGACTGATCGTCCATGTGCGAGTTGCAGGCTTGTCATGGATACCGTGGTCTCATTCGGCGATATTGACGGCCCAGGCGAGATTGCGTGGGAGTTTCATGTGACCAGCGATGCGCGAGGTCGCTACTGGGTCGTGACGCGCCTGGCGCCTTACCAAGCCGCCGTCTTCTCACCCGCAGGCCGTTACCTGCAATCGGTTGGCGCGAAGGGCGGCGGACCCGGCGAGTTCAATCGCATCGCGAGAATCGCACCGTTTCCTGGTGGGATGCTGCTGACCGATGACGTCCAAAGACGTGGCACGCTTTACGATCTCGACTTTCGCCTTCTCCGGTCACGACCGGCACCCGGCTATCCGGACGCACAACTATTGGATGCGGGTGGTGCTGGACTCATGTCTGCAGTCATCAAAACGCCGGATCGGATCGGCTATTCCGTCCACGTTGTGGACACTGGCGGCGTGATTGTTCGGTCGCTCTTCCTCAACCGATTGCCGTATCGTGAGGACATGGCGGCGCTGTTCAAGCGAAATCTTGCATCCGCCAGCGATGCGGCTCGCTTCTGGGTAAGTCACCGTCGAGAGTACGCGTTCGCGCTCTGCCGCTACGCAGAATTCAGCTGCACGACATACCTCCGTCCCGTGACGTGGTTTCCACGACCGACGGCCGCCGAGATCGGCAAACGAAACATCGCGCTTGAGAAGCCGCCGCCCGCCGAGTTGCAGGGCGTCTCTCAGGACGACCCGCGGTTCGTCTGGACGCTGAGCTGGGTTCCGGACGTCCGGTGGAAGGCGGCGGTGGTTCCGACGGGTATCGACTCGTATCGTATCATCGATTTGAATCGTTACTTCGACTCCATCGTTGAGCGCATCGATCTCATCACACACCGCGTGGTCGCATCGTACCGCGTCGATCCGGTGTTGTGGTCGTTCCTCTCGCCTGGGCAGGCGTGGTTCTACGATGAGGATGAAGACGGAAGTACGCGCGCGTTCGTCGTGCGGTTCACCATGCTGGTTCCCTGATAGTCCGGAGGAGTAATGTACAGGCCACTTGTTCGGTGCTTGACACTCGCGGCTCTGAGCACCGCCGCGCTCGCGTTCACGGGTGCCTCAAACGAAGTCCTCGCTCGATCCAACGACGTGCTTTCGGCAGATCTTAGTCTTGGCCCACCGTGCACGCAGTACTGCGTTGCACGCCTGGGTGGTCCGGGCCACACGGCTGGGAACAGTGAACCAGGCTCGGCGCCGGACGCAGCGGAAGGTCACGGGTGGCATACCGCCTGCAGCGGCAACAGCGACTGTTCCGAACACGCCTGCGGCGATCAGTTCGCGTCGGGAGAGATTGCTGACTTGAGCTCCACTGACTTGTTCAACGAAGTGAGTCGTGCCGTGCTCCGGGAGGACGCGACCACTCTCCGAAGACTCCTTGCGGCGAACCCGAAGCGCTTTCACTATGTGGCGGCGCGCGCGGCCGTACAGGTCACGGCCTGCGACGGGGACGTCGTCGCGCACTATCCGCTCACTGTGGCGCTTCTCACCAACCTCGAAGACTGAATGAGAGGACGGACTCGCTTGCCTAGGTGAGAACGCCGTTACGACCATAGCGTCGGCCGCGCGATTGCGTCGCCGACGCTATGGCGGTAACCAAGAGACTGCGCATTGAGTCACCATCGCCCGCGCGGGGGGTTGCCTGTTCCACGCACCCTCCGGCACGCGACTCGGGCGTCAACCACGGGGAACACGCGACCACCCATCACGAGCACACAACGCTCGATCGTTGCTCTGCACACCGACCCAAAGCCCGCGTCTGTGACCGCACGAATAGTGAAGTCCGACGACCGTACGGCAGAAGGGGACCGAGCGCTGAGCTCGACCCCCCTCTGTAGTTCCCTGTGTCCCCGGCGCTCCGGTGGTGAAAGCAGTTCAGCGAGCGCTACTCACCAGTAGTGATCTCGATCTGCTCATCCGGCCCCGCCTCACCCTCTTCGACATCGTCCTTGTCATCCTGAACGACGCGCGCGATCGCCGCCACGACATCCCCAAGCTCGAGATTCTTGAGCTTCACCCCCTGCGCCACCCGCCCGGTCTCGCGGATGTCCTTCACCGCGCAACGGAGTGATTGCCCACCGCGCGTGATCAGCATCAGCCCGTCCTCCGGCAGCACCTCGAGCAGCCCGACGACATTGCCCGTGCGATCGGTCCGCTTCACGGTGAGGATGCCCTTGCCGCCGCGTCCCTGCACCCGGTACTCGTCGATGCCGGTGAGCTTGCCCAGCGCGAGCTCGGTGACCACGAGCAACGACGCCTCGCGCTTCACCACCACCATGCCCACGACCTTGTCGTCGTCGCCCAACGCGATGCCCTTCACGCCCGTGGTGTCGCGGCCCATGGCGCGCGCTTCCTGTTCATGGAAGCGGATGCTGAGACCGTGATTCGTCACCAGCACCACGTCGTTCGTGCCGGTCGTGATCTGCACATCCACCAGTTCGTCGCCGTCCTCGAGCTTGATGCCCTTGATGCCGGTCGAGCGGACGTTCGAGTACTCGCTCAGCGCGGTCTTCTTCACCGTGCCCTGGCGGGTGCAGAACATCAGGAACTCGTTCTCGGTGAACTGCTTCACGGGCACGATCGCGCGGACGGTGGTGTCCGGCGTCACGTTGATGAGGTTCACGATCGGCTTGCCGCGCGTCGTGCGGCCACCCTCGGGGATCTCGTGCACCTTGAGCCAGAAGCAGCGACCGTCGTGCGTGAACACGAGCAGGTAGTCGTGCGTCTTGGCGACGAAGAGATGCTCGACGAAGTCGTCGGTGCGGAGCTCCGCCCCGTTCACCCCGCGCCCGCCGCGCTTCTGCTTCTTGTACGTCGAGATCGACGTGCGCTTGATGTAGCCCGCGTGTGAGATGGTGACGATCATCTCCTCGTTCGCGATCAGGTCCTCGATCGAGAACTCACCCTCGTCGCTCACGACCTCGGTGCGACGCTCATCGCCGTAGGTCTTCACGCGCTCCGCGAGTTCTTCCTTCATGACCGCCATGCGCGCCGGCTTGGACGCGAGCAATGCCTGCAACTCCGCGATCTGACCGAGCACTTCCGCCAGCTCCTCCTCGAGCTTCTCGATCTCCAGGCCGGTGAGCTTCGCGAGGCGCATGTTGAGCACCGCCTCGGCCTGCCGCTCCGAGAGCTTGAACCGGCGCTGCAACTGCTCGCTCGCCTGTGGTGTGTCTTCGGCGGCACGAATGACCTTGATCACCTCGTCGATGTTGTCGACGCAGATCTTGAGGCCCTCGAGGATATGCTCGCGTTCCTTCGCCTTGTCGAGATCGAACTGCGTCCGGCGGACGATCACCTCGTGCCGGTGCAGGATGTAGTGCTGCAGCACCTCGCGCATCCCCATCACCTTGGGGACCAGACGACGCGACACCGGGTCGGGCACGAGCGCGAGCATGATCACGCCGAAGGTGCTCTGCATCGTCGTGTGCTTGTAGAGCTGATTGAGCACCACGCGCGGGATCGCATCGCGCTTGAGCTCGATCACGATCCGCGTCTGCGAGTCTGATTCATCGCGCAGATCGGAGACGCCCTCGACCTTCTTGTCGCGCACCAACTCGGCGATGCTCAGCACGAGGTTTGCGCGGTTCACCTGGTACGGCAGCTCGGTGACGACGATCTGCGACTTGTTGCTCGACTCCTTCTCCTCGATCACCGCGCGCGCACGCATGACGATCTTGCCGCGGCCCGTCTCGATGTAGTCCTTGATGCCGGCGCGGCCGTAGATGAAGGCCGCCGTCGGGAAGTCCGGGCCCTTCACGAGCCCGCGGATCGCGTCGGTCGTGAGATCGGGATCGTCGATCATGGCCGCGACCGCGGAGCAGATCTCGCGGAAGTTGTGCGGCGGGATATTCGTCGCCATGCCCACTGCGATGCCCGACGAACCGTTGATCAGCAGGTTGGGCACTGCGGACGGCAGAACGGTCGGCTCTTCGAGGCGGTCGTCGTAGTTGGGCGCGAAGTCGACGGTGCCCTTGTCGATGTCCGTGAGCATCTCGACCGCGATCTTCGTGAGGCGGCTCTCGGTGTACCGGTAGGCGGCCGCAGGGTCGCCGTCGATCGAGCCGAAGTTGCCCTGTCCGTCCACGAGCGGGTAGCGGAGCGAGAACTCCTTCACCATGCGCAGGAGCGCGTCTTACACCGACTGGTCACCGTGCGGGTGGTACTTGCCGAGCACGTCGCCGACGACCGTCGCCGACTTCTTGTACGCCCGCCCCGGCACCAACCCGAGCTCGTTCATCGCGTAGAGCACGCGCCGGTGCACCGGCTTGAGCCCGTCGCGCACGTCCGGCAGCGCGCGGCTCACGATGACGCTCATCGAGTAGTTGATGAACGATTCCCGCACCTCGTCCTGGATGAGGCGGGGGAGGATCCGTTCCCGGTTGTTCGGTGCAGTCATTTTCAGAGGCAGGACGAGGGGGTCAGGGCCTTCTCGTGCGACCCTTGAAATTAGCCGCGGGGCGCGGTGTTTTCAATCGAGAATCCGATGTTCATTTGGAGTTCCGGCAACGGCTTTTCACCACAGGGGCACAGGGGACACAGGGAACAACGTGCGCGAGCGAAGGCCTTGCAGTTCGCCCTTGAATTGACCGCGGGGGACTCCGCCGCCAGTCCCACGCGACAAAGCCCCCCTGTGTCCCCTGTGCCCCTGTGGTGAAAGCAGTTCGCCGTAGCAGTTCGCCGTAGCAGTTCCCGGTGCCCCGGTGGTGAACACAGTTCGCAGGAAAACGCAGCGCTCAAGGCCTCGGCGCCGAGGGCCCTTCGAAGTCCTCCGACGCATTCTCCCTCTCGATCGCCTCACGCTCCGCCCTCCACCGCTGGTACCACGCGCGCGTGACCTCCCCAGCAAGCTCGCGATTCCCAAGCCCGAACGAGAGCGACAACGCCAACGCCACCGCCCCGAAGATGATCGCGAACGCCGTCGTCACGATGTCGGTCGCCACGCCGAGCTCCTGCAGCGACATGAACACCGCGAGCAGGATCACGCCCCCCTTCCCGGCGCGCGCGAGCATGGTCCCACCCTCGAGCCGCGGCGTGCTCGCGATGATCAGCGCCGACACGAAGTCGCCGAGCACGATGCCCAGGATCACGATCACCACCGCCGCGATCACGCTCGGCACATAGCTCACGAGCTCCGAGAACACCTGACCCAGATAGTCGATCCCGATCGCATCGGCAGCGACGAGCATCGCCGTGAAGAGCACGAACCAGAAGACGAGGCTCGCGACCACGCGCGTGGGGTTCACCGGCGCCCCGGTGCTGTCGCGCGCCGGGATGCCGCCGCGCTTGAGCACGTCGTTCAGGTGTATGCGGCGCAGCACAGTGCCTATGGCACGTTGCGCCAGCCTGGCGACGAAGTAGCCCACCGCGAGCACCGCCCCCGCAGCGAACATCGACGGGACGAACTGCCAGATGCGTTGGAGGCTCTCGAGGAGCCGGTCGAGGAAGGTCACGTCCATGTCCATGCGAAAGGGATGCTAGAAGATGAACCGAACGAGCGCGTGCCGCCCGGGCTGGCGCGACGCCGCCGCGACGAGCGCAGTCGGAGAGAACGAGAGACGGTCGAGGAATGCGAGCCGTCCCGCGTCGCGCTCCGGCTGCAGGAAACGCTCGCTCATCGCGACGCCGCCGACGGCGCCGAGTGTCGCGAAGCCGAGCGTTGCCGATCCACCACGGTCGGCCTCGCCACTCACCAGGATGCCGATGCCCATGCCCATGAGCGCACCAGCAGCACCGCCGAGCGCGAGGAGATTGCCGTCGCCGCGCGAATGATCGTAACGCCTCACGAGGAACCTCTCGGCGGCGATCGTGCCGAGCCAGCCGCCGCCGAGCAGCGTGAGCGCTACCGTCGCGTCACTCGGCGACGAGCTCGCGATCACCGCGCCGGCGCCGAGTACCCCGATCGAGGTGCCGAGCCAGAGCGTCTGCACGTCTCCGACCGTGACGTTGTGCTGCGCGTGGCTCGCGTACCAGTGACCCGCGAAGTAGCCGCCGATGCCCGCCGCGGTCCACGCCACCGCTGACGTGGTCTTGTCGACACCCACGTCGTCGAACGGATCGCTGTCGCTCGCTGCGGTGATCGCGATGGCCGTCATCGCCGCGAAGTCGTGCCCGAACACCGTCGCCGCGGCCTCGCCGGCGGTGAGGCCACCGCCGAGGATGAGT
>JANOWT010000391.1:0-1636 GCA_031418115.1 Gemmatimonadota bacterium | reverse complement strand
TCGCAGGGCTCCGCGTTTGCCGGGCGAGGCGCCGTGCCCTCGTTGGTCGTAGCCGTGGACGTCCCAACCCCGAGCGGTGAGGTGCGCCGCAACGTGAGCGTAGCGCCCGATGTGCTCGCCGAGTCCATGGACGATCAGCAGGGTGCCACGGACGGGCACCGGGGCCGGCCAATGACGTAGGACGAGATCGAGGCCGTCACGGGTACGGACGGTCGCCGGGAGTGCGGTGGGAACGTTCATATGCTTCGCGGCTGGCGCCCACAGGGGACGCTGGTGAGTTTTCGGGGTAGCACTCTTGAGAAAGATGGGGCGCCCGGCGCCCGGAGGAACAGGTGCCCGACCGAGAGGAGCGATGATCACATACGAGGTGACGGCCACGCTGCGCGACGACCTCCGGTCGCGTTACGAGGTGTTCATGCGTGAGCGCCACATCCCGGACGTGCTCCTCACGGGTCTCTTCGTGGGCGCGCACTTCCTCCGTGGTGACGACGGGCGCTACCGCATTCGCTACGACCTGGTCGACCGGCCGGCGCTCGAACGCTATCTCGCCACGCACGCCGCGCGGTTGCGCGCCGATTTCATGGCGCATTTCCCAGAGGGTGTTGAACTCGGACGTGACGTCTGGAGCGAGTTGATCGCGTGGCCGCATTGATCGCGACGATCCGCCACGTGGCAGTCCTCCGCGTGGCCGCGCTCCTCGCCCTCGCGTCTCCGGCCCTGTTCGCGCAGGCGCCCGCTGACTCGTCGCGCGCCGAGCGTCGTGCGGCCGCGCGCGTCGCACCGCACGAACTCGTCGTACTCGCGCATGGCATGGGACGTACACCGGTTTCCATGGCGCCACTGCGTCGCGCGCTCGAAGCCGAAGGCTATGAGGTGATGAGTTTCCGATACTCCAGTTACTGCTGCACGATCGCGGAGATCGGCGAGAACCTGAGGCGCGAGCTCGCGACCACCGTCGGGCCCCAGCACACCCGCGTCCATTTCGTCGGGCACAGCTTGGGCAACATCGTCATTCGCTACGTCCTCACGCGTGACACGCTGCCGCCGCGCGTTGGCAGAGTCGTGATGCTCGCGCCGCCGAACCAGGGCGCGCACGCGGCCAACACCTTCGCCCCGATCGTCGGGTGGCTCCTCCGGCCGGTCTCCGAACTTGGCTCCGACAGTGCCTCGACCGTGCGACGCCTGCCGCGTGTGCAGAACGTCCCGATCGGCGTGATCGCGGCCCGCGATGATCGCACGGTGAAGATCCCCGAGACCCATCTCGCCGAGGAATCGGCACATCTGGTAGTGGGCGGCGGTCACTCCTTCATCATGAGTCGGCGCGACGTCAAGGAGCAGGTGGTCGTGTTCCTGCGGAGCGGCGCCTTCGCGATGGGCACGGCGGTGCCTGTTGCCGTCACCCGCGCACCCTGAACGCTAGCTGACGGAAGCCGTGACCTCCGCCCCGACCTCTGCCGTGACGAACCACCTCGCGGTTGCTCCGATTCTGATCTACGACGGCGACTGCGCGTTCTGCTCGCGCAGCGTGCAGTTCATCCTGCGCCACGACCGGCAGCGGGCCGTGCGATTCGCCGCGCGCGACGGTGCGGCTGGACGCGCGGTCCGCCAACGGCACCCGGCACTCCTGCAGGTCGAC
>JANOWT010000390.1:0-1841 GCA_031418115.1 Gemmatimonadota bacterium | reverse complement strand
CAGCCCGAACACATCGTTCGCGAGGTCCGCCGTGCCGGGCTGCGCCGATGCGCCGCCAGTGACCACCACGCCGGCCGAGAGCTTCTTGATCAGCCCCGCCTGCTCGATGTCGCGCAGCACGAGCTCGAAGATCTCCTGCGTGCGCTGATGGATGATGTGCGCCAGCAGTGAGCGCGGGATCTCCCGCTCGCCCTGCGCGCCAGTGCTCGGCAGCTTGATCTTCTCGTTGTGCGGAACGAGCGCCTCGAATGCGGCGCCGTACTGCTCCTTGAGTCGCTCCGCGTCGGCCTGCGTCACTCCGAGGCCATGCACGATGTCGCTCGTCACGTTGAGCCCGCCGTATGCGACCGTCCCCAAGTGTCGGATCTTGCCCTCGAGGAAGACCGCGACGTCAGTCGTGCCAGCGCCCATCTCCACGAGCGCGACGCCCAACTCCTTCTCGTCGTCCGTGAGCACACTGAGCGCACTCGCGAGCGGCTCGAGCACGAGCTCCTGCACGCGGTAGCCCGAGCGCTCCACGGCTTTGCGCAGGTTCATCGCCGGCGACGACCCGATCGTGACGAGGTACATCTCCGTCTCGAGACGCGTGCCGATCATGCCGATCGGGTCGCGTACTCCGACGTTCTTGTCGACCGTGTATTCCTGCGGGATCGCATGGATGAGCTCGCGGTCCTGCGGGATCGCCTGCGCGCGGGCGACGGCATTGGCGCGTTCTACATCGGCGCGCGTGATCTCGGCACCAGTCACCGATGCGATGCCGGTGCTGGTCATCGCCTGCACATGCTCGCCCGCGATCCCCGCGTACACGCTCTCGACCTTCGCCCCCGCCATCCGTTCGGCGTCCTGCATCGCCTTGGTGATGGAGCGCATGGTCTCTTCGATGTCGGCGACGACACCTTTGCGAAGGCCCGTCGTGCGCGCCTGGCCCACGCCGAGGATGTTGACGGTGGGATGCTTGGGCAGATCACCAACGACTTCCGCGATCACCGCGGTGGTCTTGGCGGATCCGATGTCGAGGCCAGCGACGAGACGGTCGAGGTTCATGAGGTGCGGGTTACCGGGGAGCTATGGGAGTCTGGCGACCACCTGGTCACGGAACCGGAGATCCAGTTCCACGACCGTCAGTGCGCGACGCGCGAGATCGAGTTCGACGGGCAGTAGTTCGGCGAGTCGCGCGGCCGTGACATCGGACATCGCGAGCACACGGTGTTCCTGGAGCACGAGGATGACCTCGCCGCGGGCGCCGCGCCGTGCTTCGCTCACTCGCGCGAAGAGCGACGGGACCTCCGCGCGCACCTCCCCGAGCAGCCGGAGGAGCAGCGTGTCGCGTGTCGCGAGCACCGGCAGGTCCACGTCGGTCCGTGTGGGATCCACCGGCAACGATGCCCCTGCCGCGTCGGTGACGACGAGACCCTTGGTGCTGTTGACCAGCGCCACGGGCAGATTCTCGGTCACGCGGACGACGAGGGTACCGGGGAGCCGCCGCCCGATGCGCACGTCACGCACCTGGGGATGCTCCTTCACTCGCGCCACGAGAGGCGACACGTCGTCCCAGATGGACGCGGTGGTATCGACCCTCAACCGCGAAACGATTTCGTCGGGCGAGGCGTAACGGGCGCCCTCGATCACCACGCGGCGAACACGGAAGAAGTCCATGCGCTGGAGGATCGCGCGGCCCCACCAGGGGGAGGCCAGCAACGCGAGCGCGGCGACGAGCTGGCCGATGCGGCGCACGCGCTTCTTCCAGCGCGGGACCTCAGGGCCCGCGTGCGGTGCCGTCATGCCGAGAGTCATCCCGAGAGCCGGGCCAGGAGCTCGGGTCCCGTCTTGGTGATGTCCCC
>JANOWT010000389.1:0-17867 GCA_031418115.1 Gemmatimonadota bacterium | reverse complement strand
ACACCGCCAAGGGCAACCTCGTCGCGGTCGTGACCAACGGCACCGCGGTACTTGGATTGGGCAACATCGGGGCCCTGGCCGGCAAGCCGGTCATGGAGGGCAAGGGCAACCTCTTCAAGCAGTTCGCCGACATCGACGTCTTCGACATCGAGATCGGGACCGAGAACGCCGACGAGGTCATCCGGTTCTGCCAACTCCTCGAGCCCACGGTGGGCGGCATCAACCTTGAGGACATCAAGGCCCCCGAGTGTTTTCACATCGAGGAGACACTCCGGAAGACCATGAAGATCCCGGTCTTCCACGATGACCAGCATGGCACCGCGATCATCTCCGGGGCGGCACTGCTCAACGCGCTCGAGGTGAGCGGCAAGGAGATCGGGGCGATCAGGGTCGTCTTCTCTGGCGCCGGGGCCGCCGCGATCTCGACCGCCGAGCACTACGTTCGGCTCGGGGTCAAGCGCGAGCACATCCTCATGTGCGACAGCAAGGGCGTGATCCACACCAAGCGCACCGACTTCATCGACCCGTACAAGGCACGGTTCCAGGTCGAGACCGACCTGCGCGACCTCACCGAGGCGCTCGTCGGGGCTGACGTGTTCGTCGGTCTCTCGGTCGCGGGCGCCGTGACCGGCCCGATGGTCAAGGCGATGGCCAAGGCGCCGATCATCTTCGCGCTGGCCAACCCGGTGCCGGAGATCCTGCCGCATGAGGTGCGCGCCGTCCGTGATGACGCGATCATCGCCACCGGCCGTTCAGACTATCCCAATCAGTGCAACAACGTCCTCGGCTTCCCCTTCATCTTCCGCGGCGCGCTCGACTCGCGCGCGACCGAGATCAACGAGGAGATGAAGATGGCGGCCACGCGCGCCCTCGCCGCCCTCGCCAAGGAGGACGTGCCCGACAGCGTCGCCGCGCTCTACGGACTCACGAACGTGAAGTTCGGCCCGGACTATCTGATCCCCTTCCCGTTCGACCCGCGCGCGCTGCTGCGCGTCGCACCGGCGGTGGCCTGGGCGGCGGTGGCGAGTGGCGTGGCGAAGGAGTTCATCGACCTCGACGAGTACCGTGACCGCCTCGAGGCGCGACTCGGCCGCGCGCGCGGCATCATGCGCGGGCTCATCTCGCGCGCGCAGGCGGATCCACGCCGCGTGGTCTTCCCCGAAGGCGAGGATCCCAAGATCCTCCGCGCCGCGCAGATCCTCGTCGACGAACAGATCGCGCATCCGATCCTCCTCGGCCGCATCGACAAGCTGCGCCAGTTGGCCGACGAACTGGGGATCCCGCTCGACGGCATCACGCTCGAAGAACCCGGCGCCTCCAAGCGCCGCGACGCCTACGCGCAGCTCCTTTGGCAGAAACGCCAGCGCAAGGGCATGTCGCTCGTCGAGGCCAACCAACGCATCACCCGTGCGATCACCTTCGGCTCCGTGATGGTCACCGCCGGCGACGCCGACGCGCTCGTGGGCGGCATCGGCAAGCATTACCCAGAGACCGTCCGCCCGGCGCTCGAAGTCATCGGCGCCGACAAGAAGGTCGGTCTCGCGGCCGGTCTCTACATGCTCGTGTTCGAGAAGCACGTCGTCTTCTTCGGCGACACGACCGTCAACATCGAGCCGACGGCCGACCAGCTCGCGAGCATCGCCCAGTCGGCGGCAGGTCTCGCCAAGACCTTCGGCGTCTCGCCGCGGATCGCGATGCTCTCGTTCTCCAACTTCGGGTCGGTCAAGCACCCCGAGGCGCAGAGGGTCGCAGAAGCGGTGCGGATCGTGCGACAGCGCGACCCCTCACTGATCGTCGACGGTGAGATGCAGGCCGACACCGCCTTCAGCGAGGAGGTGCTGGCGGGACGCTACCCGTTCAGCGCACTCAAGGAAGCAGCGAACGTGCTGATCTTCCCGAACTTGAGCGCCGGCAACATCGCGTACAAGTTGCTCACACAGTTGGGTGGGGCCACGGCGATCGGCCCCATCCTCGTCGGCATGCAGCACCCTGTGCATGTGCTCGAGCAGGGCGCCGACGTGCAGGAGATCGTCAATATGGCGGCCGTGGCCGTGATCGACGCGCAGCAGCGCGGCCCCTCCCACTCACCTCGTGCATAACCCTACCATGACCACGTCGTCCATCCCCGTCCGTGAGAGCGCCACCGGCCTTGGCGCCCAGGGCCTCGCGCCCAAGGGCACCGTTCGTTGGAACCTCGAGGCGCCGGAGCTCGTGCAAGCCGCCATTCGCAAGGGCGAAGGCGAACTCGCACACATGGGTCCATTCGTCGCCGTCACCAAGCCCCACACGGGCCGCTCGCCCAACGACAAGTTCGTGGTCAAGGAGGCCTCGACCGAAGCCGATGTGGACTGGGGCAAGGTCAACCAGCCGATCAGCGAGGCGCACTTCGAGGTGCTGCTCGCCGACGTGCGCGGCTACCTCAATGGCCTGGACGAGCTCTTCGTCGAGGACCTCTACTGCGGGGCCGACGCGGACTACCGGCTCTCCTGTCGCTACGTCACGCCGAATGCGTGGCATGCGAGCTTCGTGCGCAACATGTTCATCCGCCCGGCCCTCACCGAGCTCGCGACGTTCGCACCGAACTTCTCGATCCTGCACGCGCCCGAGTTCCAGGCCGATCCGGCCAAGCATGGCACGCGCACGAGCACGTTCATCGTGCTCAATCTCGCCAAGCGCATGATCCTGATCGGCGGCACTCGCTACGCCGGCGAACTCAAGAAGTCGATGTTCACGGTGATGAACTACCTGCTGCCCAAGCAGGGCGTGCTCTCCATGCACTGCTCGGCCAACATCGGGCCGGCGGGCGACACCGCGCTCTTCTTCGGCCTCTCGGGCACCGGCAAGACCACACTCTCCGCTGACCCCGAGCGCGGCCTGATCGGCGACGACGAGCATGGCTGGAGCGCCAACGGCACCTTCAACTTCGAAGGGGGCTGCTACGCCAAGGTCATCAACCTCTCCAAGGAGCAGGAGCCCGACATCTTCGCCACCACCGAGATGTTCGGCACCGTGCTCGAGAACGTCGTGCTCGAGCCCGGCACCAAGAAGGTCGAGTTCGCGAACCAGTCGATCACCGAGAACACTCGCGCCTCGTATCCGCTGCACTACATCCGCAACCATGTGCCGAGCGGCCGCGGTGGACACCCCAAGCATGTGGTGTTCCTCACAGCGGACGCATTCGGCGTGCTGCCGCCGATCGCCAAGCTCACGCGCGAGCAGGCGATGTACTACTTCCTCTCGGGCTACACCGCCAAGCTCGCCGGCACCGAGCGTGGTGTCACGGAGCCGCAGGCGACCTTCTCGGCCTGCTTCGGCGCGGTGTTCCTCGTCTGGCACCCGACCAAGTACGCCGAGATGCTCGGTGAGCTGCTCGACAAGCATGGCGCGCAGGTCTGGCTCGTGAACACCGGCTGGAGCGGTGGCCCGTATGGCGTCGGCTCGCGAATGAAGCTCTCGTACACACGGGCGATGGTGCGCGCGCTGCTCGCCGGCAAGCTCGACAAGGCGACGGTGATCCCTGACCCGATCTTCGGCCTGCCGATCCCGTCGGCGGTCGAGGGCGTGCCGGCCGAAGTGCTCCAGCCCCGCAACACGTGGAAGGACGGCGCGGCGTATGACGCGCAGGCGAAGAAGCTGGCGGCGATGTTCGACGAGAACATCAAGAAGTTCGGTGCGGCGGTGAGTCCGGCGATCCTCGCGGCGGGGCCTAAGGGTTGACGAACGCAGATGTGAGACGGGAGAGGTGAGATGTAAGTGACGGCGATGCGGGGTTCTGGTCCCCCCGCATCGCCGTTCTGCTTTACCATATCTCTCGCATCTCCAGCTCACTTCTGCAGTCGATGCCGACGCGACTTTTAGCATTCAGCCGCCATTCGAACTAGCATTCAGCCGCCCGCTGAACTAGCATTCAGCCGTCCAGCCACCAGGAGTCCGGCGTGCCCCGCTCTCCCGCCACGCTCCCGCGACTGCTGGCCCCGCGCCTCCGAGAGGCCCTCCGGGACACCCCCATCGTCCTGCTCCACGGGCCCCGACAGTGCGGAAAGACCACGCTTGCCCGCGCCATCGGTGAGCCCTTTGGCCACCGGTACTTCTCGTTCGACGACGACGCCCTCCGCGCGGCCGCCGGCAACGATCCCACCGGCTTCGCGGACCGGCTCCCATCCAAGGCCATCCTCGACGAGGTGCAGCGCGTTCCCGAGCTCTTCACCGCGCTCAAGGCCGTCATCGACCGCCGACGCGCACCGGGGCGGCTCATCCTCACCGGCTCGGCGAATGTCCTCTTCGTGCCGCGCCTCGCCGACTCGCTCGCCGGTCGCATCGGGATCCTGCGGCTGCATCCGCTCGCGCAGTGTGAGATCGAGCAGTCCAGACCCCGCTTCCTCGATCTCCTGTTCCGCGCGGGCTTCCGGACCGGCATCGCGGCGCCCCTCGGGCGCGAACTCGCCGAGCGGATCGTGGCCGGCGGATTCCCGGCGGCGCTCGCTCGACGGGCGTCGACTCGACGACGCGCCTGGTACCGCGACTACGTCGAGACGCAGATCCAGCGCGACGTGCGCGACCTCATGCGCATCCGGTCGCTCGACGCACTGCCCAAGTTGCTCACACTCGCCGCCGGCCAGACGGCGGGGCTGATCAACGTGGCGGACCTCGCGGCTCCCTTCGAGCTGAGTCGCCAGACGATCCACGAGTACGTCACCGTCCTCGAGAGGGTATTCCTTCTCGAACGCCTTCCGCCTTGGCACACGAATCGGCTCAGCCGTCTCGTGAAGCGACCGAAGCTGCACATGGGGGACACCGGTGTGGCCTGCGCGCTCCTCGGCGTGGATGCCGCGACGCTCGATAGCGACCGCGGCCTCCTCGGTGCGCTGCTGGAGACATTCGTCCTTCAGGAACTGCGACGGCAAGCGAGCGCACGGCCGACCCCGGTCGAGTTCCACCACTTCCGGGATCGCGACGACTTCGAGGTGGATCTCGTGCTCAACGACGGCACGGGCCGGATCGCCGGCATCGAAGTGAAGGCCGCCGCGAGCGTACACGAGCGCGACCTGCGCGGACTGCGCAAACTCCGCGACGCCGCCGGAAGCCGCTTCGCGTCCGGTGTCGTGCTCTACGACGGCAGCGCGACGATCCGATTCGGCGAATCGATGTTCGCCGTCCCGTTGCGACGCCTCTGGGAGCACGACTGAGCCGCTCCGGCATGGCTGTTCGTCCTTACCTTACACCCTACACCTCACACCTGCCGTCAGGATGCCGACCCTCCGCGACCCACTCTGGAACAACATCCGCGTCGATGGGCCGTACCTGCGGCTCATGGACTCGGCGCCGTTCCAGCGCCTCCGCTACGTCCGCCAACTCGGCCTCGCGCACCTCGTGTACCCCGGCGCGACGCACAGCCGGTTCGAGCACGCCCTGGGCGCCTACCACCTCGCCCGCCTGACGGTGCGTGTGCTCGACGATGCTGGTGAACTCGACGCAGTTCCCGAGCTTGATCGCCGGCTGGTCGTGGCCGCGGCACTGCTGCACGACATCGGGCACTACCCGTTCTCGCACGCGCTCGAGGAGATCGGCGTCCCGCATCACGAGGCCGTCGCCGAACCTCTGATCTCGCACGGCCCCGTGGGCGAGATCCTCCGCGAGGAGTTCTCCGCCGACGCACCGCAGCGCATCCTCGCACTCGTGCGCGGAAGCAGCGACTCACCGTTGCAGGGGCTGATCTCCGGGTCGATCGACCTCGACAAGACCGACTATCTCAAGCGCGACGCGATGATGTGCGGCGTGGCCTACGGCGAGATCGACGTCGACCGCCTGCGACACGCGCTCACCATCGTCGCTGATCCCGTCACCGGACGCCCGACGGTCGGCCTGCGCGAGAAAGGGCTCTCGGCACTCGAGTCGTTGCTCTTCGCCAAGTACCAGATGTACCGCAACGTCTATTGGCAGCATGCCGTGCGCAGCGCGACGGCGATGTACAAACGCCTGATCGAGGACGCACTCCGCGCGGGAGAGCTCGCGGTCGACACGCTCGCGTCCTACACTGACGAGGGGATCCTGCACGCGCTGGGGGGCTCGAGCGCGCCGCCGTTGCTGGGCGCCATCCGCGAGCGCCGACTCTACAAGCGTGCCATGGAGGCGCCGGCGGCCGAACTCACGGGGCTCGACCTCGAGTGGCTCGCCGAGGACCGCGCGCGCACGCGCGCCGCCGAAGATGTCTTGGCTCGCGCACATGGTCTGAGGAGCGGTGAGTTGCTCCTCGACTACCCGCGCAAGGAGCGGATGCTCGGCCTCGATCTTCCACTCCTCGCGCGCGACGGCACGGTGCGGCGGATCACCGACTCGGGGTTGGCGGGGGCGATCAACCTTCCGATCCTCGCCGAGCAACTGTACCAGTCGGCGCGGTGGCTGCGGGTGTTCACCGTGGGGCGCGTTGAGATCGGGCGGGCGGAGGTGCTCGCGGTGTTGGCTGCTTCGTAGGCTACTCGGCGGGTCTCGCCACAGACGACTGATCAGCGTTCACCGCAGTGGCCGGCGGACTCAGGCGCCGGCGGACTCAGGCCTCTGGCGCGACCACCTTTCGCGTTTTTCCGTGCGCCTCGGCCAACAGCCGCCCGATCCCACGGTAGAAGTGCGCATCCGACGACTTCCCTTCTTCCGCCATCGCGAGCGCGCAGCGCTCGAGCGCGTACAGGATGTTCCCGAGGTAGAGTTCGGCGATTCCTCCGACCGTCTCCGTCTCTTCAGCCATCAGTCGGGCCGTCGAGTGCGTCCACCTGGACGACGATCGCGGTGATGTTGTCGAGTCCACCGCGGTTGTTCGCCTCGGCGATCAGGGCGTCCACGATCCGTCCCGGGCCCGAGCGCGCGAGCAACAACTGCTGCAGTCGGCGGTCGTCGACCATGCCGGTCAGTCCGTCGGAGGCCACGAGGAATACGTCGCCGACGCGGATGGGGTTCTTATAGATGTCCGCCTCGACCTCGTCACTCGCGCCCACGCAGCGTGTGATCACGTTGCTGTACGGATGGTAGCGTGCCTGTTCCGGCGTCAGCAGTCCGGCGTCGACCTGTTCCTGAACATACGAGTGGTCCTTCGTGATCTGGACGAGTGCCCCGTCGCGCAGCAGGTAGATCCGCGAGTCGCCGATCTGCCCGATGAGGTACCCCGCGTCGGACATCACGAGCACCGAGAGGGTCGTCCCCATTCCCTGCTTGTCGACCTCGGCGAGCATGCGCTCGTAGATCGCGCGGTTCGCGTCCTTGAGCGCTTGGGCCACTGTCTCGGCCGCACCCGGTGCGGCCACCGACTGCAACGGGAGCAGGTTCCGCGCGACGATCTGCACGGCCATCTCGCTCGCGACCTCGCCGGCTGCGTGACCGCCCATGCCGTCGGCTACCACGAAGACCCCACGCGCGGCATCGGCCTCGGCGAAGAAGTTGTCTTCGTTACCGGAGCGGACCATGCCCACGTCCGTTCGTGCGCCCACCTTGAGTTGCATCTGTTCAGCGCCCCGCGAACAGGAGAAGCGACAGGAGCCCGACACCCGTGCCCGCGAGGGACACGAGGAGGACGATGACCGCGGCACAACCCTTCTTCTCGGCTTCGACTTCCGGTGCCGGAACATTAGCGGATGCGCGGCCCGGCGCCTTGGATCCGGCGTTCGGCCTGGCCGCCGCCTGCTTCCGGAGCGACTCGACGTTCACCGCCGCGATCGCGCGTGTTCCGGCTCCTTCCATGGGCGGCAGCGCCGCCGGACGGAACGCCATCTTGATACCGCCGAACCTGAGATCGGGGGCGCCTTCCACGCGCACCTCACCTTTGACCCGGCGCCCACCGACGTACGTCCCGTTGGTCGACTCCTGATCGACAACATACCAGCCGTCGCCACGCTTTTGAATCTTCGCATGCGAGTCGGACATCGACTCGTCCTTGATCGCAATGTCGTTGTGCTCACCGCGCCCGATGTTCGTGAGCGCGGAGTGGAGTTCGAACTTCATGCCCTTGAGCGGGCCCTCGGCCATGACCTCGAGCGTCGCGAGCGCCGCGCGGGTGGCAGCGGGGGCCGGAGCAGGGGCCGCCACGGATGCCTCGACGGGTGCAGGTGCCGCCGACGAGGGCACCGTCGGACGTTTTGCGGCAGGTGCACCCATCATGGTATACGCCAACGAGGCAGCCGCATGTGGCGCGGCAGGGGCTTCGGCCGCAGGGGCCTGGAGCGGCGGCGCGGATGCTGGCGCGGATACTGGCGCGGCGGGCGGCTCGGTCGAAGCAGTGGGCGCTGTGGGCGCCGTGGGTTCCGGCTGGGGCACCGAGGGGGCTGCCGCAGCCGCGGGGGCCGCGACCTTCGCGACGTCGGCGTAGAAGCGGAACTCCTCCGCACCCATCTTGATCACGTCACCGCGGCCCAGCAGCTGCTCGCCAGCGACGCGCGCGCCGTTCACCCACACGCCGTTCGTGCTGTGATCAGTGATCACGTAGCCGTTCGCAGCCGGTGCGATGCTCGCGTGACGACGCGAGATCTCCGTGCTGGCGATCACCACGTCATTGCCTACTTCGCGGCCGAACGTGACGCCGGCGTCGAGCACCACATACTCGCGGCCGTCCACGAGCGACACGAGCCGACCGCCGGTCGCCATCGTGGGCTTCTTCGGCGCGGCGCCGCTCTTGGCACCGACCATCTTGGCCACCTCCGCCGCGCTCACGAACGAGGTGTTCCCACCCTTCTGGTCCTCGCCCAGCCGCAGCTCATGTCCCGCGATCTCGATCTTGTCGCCATGCAACAGCGGACTCGGCTGCATACCCAACTGCACGCCGTTGACCATCACGACCGAGCCTGCGGAGCTGAGCCGGATCGAGACGCCGCTGGCTCCCAGTGAGACGATCGCGCCGTTGACGGGGTCGCCGGCCGGTAGCCGAATACCGGCGCCGTCAAAGGCACCGATGGTCGTCTCACCCGCCGCAAGCGGGTATTGGTTGTCGCGGAGCTTCAGGTAGGGCATCGAGAGGAGGAAACTACGGGGAGCGAGGGGGGGTCGGCAAGCGTCAACCGTTCACGGCCGCGACAGCGTCCAACTCCCCCGCTTGCAATCGGAAGAGCCGCGCATACAGGCCGCCGCGGCTGAGGAGCGCCCGGTGCGTTCCACGCTCCCGGACCTCCCCGTGGTGAAGCACCAGGATCTCGGTCGCGCCGGTGATGGTGCTCAGGCGGTGGGCCACCGCGATCGTGGTCCGGCCCTGCATGAGCGTGGACAGTCCGCGCTGGATCTCCGCCTCGATCTCGCTGTCGACTGCGCTCGTGGCTTCGTCGAGCAGGAGTAGCGCCGGATCGGCGGCGATCGCACGTGCGAACGAGAGCAGTTGCCGCTCCCCGACGCTCACGCTCGATCCGCGCTCGCCGAGCTGCTGGGTGTAGCCGCCGGGGAGCCGCGCGATCACGCGGTCGGCCCCCACGCGTCGAGCGGCCTCACGGACCTCGGCGTCGCTCAGAGGGTTCCCCAGCCGGATGTTCATCGCGACGTCGCCGGCGAAGAGGAAGATGTCCTGCTGCACGTACCCGACCACGCGGCGCAGTTCGTGCACCGGCATGAGACGGATATCCCGCCCGTCGAGCAGGATCCGGCCCCGCTGCGGCTCGTGAAATCGCAGCAGCAGGTTGATGACCGTCGTCTTCCCCGCCCCGGTGTGCCCCACCAGCGCGAGCGTCTCGCCGGGGCGCACCGTGAACGACACGCCGCGCAGCACCCAGGTGGGTTCGGCGTACGCGAACCAGACGTCCTCGAACGTGACGGTCACGCCATGCGATGCGGCGCGCCGAGCGGGGAGCGCCGCCGCGGCATCAGTCCCGCCGGCGACCGGCGTGTCGAGCAGCGTGAAGATCCGCTCCGAGCTCGCCATCGCCTGTTGCAGCGTGTTGTACTTGTCCGAGAGGTCCTGCAGTGGCTGGTAGAAGCGCCGCGCGAGTTGGATGAACGCCGCGAGCGTCCCCACGGTGAGCGCACCACTCTCGACTCGCGGTGCGGCCGCGACGATCAGACTCGCGAGAGCGACACTCGTGAGGATCTCGATCGCGGGGAAGTAGAGCGCGTAGACCGCGACCGAGCGCAGGTGCGCATCGAGGTGCGCTCTGTCGAGGGACGCGAACCGCGCGGACTCGTTGGTCTCCCGACTGAAGAGCTGGACCACCCGCATACCGGCGATCCGCTCCTGCAGGAACGCGTTGATGCGCGCCAGGCGCGTGCGGATCTCGCGGTACGACTCCCTCACCTTGAGCCGGAAGACGCGCGAGACCCACAGGATGCCTGGCACCACGAGGTAGGCGGCGAGCGCCAGCCTCCAGTCCACGATCACCATCAGCACGGTGATCGCGAGGAGCGTGAAGAGATCCCCGAGCCCAGCGACCACCCCCGACGCGAAGAGCTCATTCAACGATTCGACGTCAGACGTCACGCGTGTCACCACGCGCCCCACGGGGTTGCGGTCGAAGAACGGGATCGGCAACCGTTGCAGGTGTGCGAAGATCTGGCGCCGCAGGTCGTGCATGACCTTCTGGCCGAGGATGCCGGTGAGCAACGTCTCGACGTACGTGGCCGACACCTGCAACAGCAGCGCGCCAACGAGCCACAGCACCGACGTGCGCAGCAGCGCGGCGTCACCGGCAGGGATCGCGACGTCGATCACGCGGCGGGTGAGGAGCGGCGGCACGAGCTGCAGCACGCCCTCTACCATGAGCACGACCACCGCGCCGACCACGAGTCCGCGGTACGGACGAACGTACGCGACGAGACGCCGCGCGAGGCGTCCGTCGAACGCCTTGCCGAGGGCGTCCTCGTCGTGCGCGGTGGTGGCCGGAGCGGTCATTCGGCAATGTCGCCAGAAGGGCACGATGGCGGCCAGTCCACCGTTAGATTCATCGGACCCCGACGACCCCCATGCCGCCACTCTTCGATCCGGCGCTCGCCGCCCTACCTGCCGCCCTCGCGGGAGAGTTCGAACTCGAACGTGAGATCGGTCGCGGCGGCATGGGTGTGGTCTACCTCGCGCGCGACCTCGTGCTCGACCGGCAGGTCGCACTCAAGGTGCTCCCGCCAGACTCGGCGACGAGCGACGTGCGTGCGCGCTTCCTGCGCGAAGCGCGGACCGCGGGACAGCTCTCGCATCCGCATATCGTGCACATCCACCGCGCCGACGAGCGCGGGGAGTACGCGTTCTTCGTCATGGGCCTGGTCGACGGTGAGAACTTGGGCCAACGCGTGCGCGATCGCGGCCCGCTCCCACCGGTGGAGGTGGTTCGTCACCTGCGCGAAGTCGCATGGGCACTCGCCTACGCGCATGCGCGCGGCGTGATCCACCGCGACGTCAAGCCTGAGAACATCATGATCGAGCGCGGCACCAACCGCGCGCTCGTCACCGACTTCGGCATCGCGCGCAGCGAGCGGTCGCCGAGTGTCACGGGCGAGGGACATGTGGTCGGCACCGCCCACTACATGAGCCCGGAGCAGGTGCAGGGCACGGCGCTCGACGGCCGGTCGGATCTCTACGCGCTCGGGATCGTCGGGTACTTCCTGCTGAGCGGTCGTCTGCCATTCGAAGGTGAGGGCGCGACCGCTGTGCTCGTCGCGCACGTCACGCGGCCGGCGCCGCCGCTCCGCTCGGTGGCGCCACAGGTCCCGCGTGCGCTTGCGGAGGTGATCGACCGGTGCCTTTCGAAGGACCCGTCTGAGCGTTTCGCGACAGGTGAGGACCTTTCTGAAGCGCTGCGGCGCGCCATGGAGGGCGCGGTGGCGGCGCGCGAGCCGGTCGTGGTGAGCGATGGTGGTCACCGGGTGCTCTCGGAGGATCAGGCGGGCCTCGTCTGGCGGCGGGCGGCGCAGCTACAGGCCGAGGCGGCCGCGCGACTCGAACGCGAGACGCGCGCACACGCGACCCGCGCGCTCGGGCCTGCAACACCAGCCGACCGCGATGCGTCGACGGGGAGCGAGGCACGTGCACTCGGCACGTCGACTTACCGTCTGCAGGACGTCGAGTCGGCTGCCGTCGAGGCCGGCATCTCGCAACGCTTCGTCGCACTGGCGCTGTCGGAACTCCCGCGCGATGGCGCGGCACCCTTGCCGCTCGACGGTACGAGCGTGCGCGGTCGCATGGCCCAGCGGTTGTTCGGAGACCTGCGGCCAGCCCTCTCGGTCTCGCGCATCATCAGATCGCCCGCGCGCGATGTGCTCAAACTCATGGGACGGACCTTCCAGGGCGCGCCGTTCCTCATGACGCTGCGCGACCAGATCGGCGCGCACCCGCTCGACGGCGGCATCATCGTGTTCAAGTTGCCGGACCTCAATGCGTCCGCGCCGTCGGGATATCCGTTCATGATGCTGCGCTACGGCTTCTACACGCGCGAGTTGCGCGTCACGATGCGCGTGCTCGAGAACGAGCGAGGCGCCA
This sequence comes from Gemmatimonadota bacterium, assembly GCA_031418115.1. GTDB lineage: Bacteria > Gemmatimonadota > Gemmatimonadetes > Gemmatimonadales > Gemmatimonadaceae > Pseudogemmatithrix. The sequence continues at coordinate 5,440 of JANOWT010000389.1, read as the reverse complement.
CCGAGGTGACGGTCTTCGCCGACCTGCGGCCGGGGCACGGCGTCAATGTGTGGGCTTACGGGATCCTCTCTGGTGGCGCCACGGCCGGCGCCGGCGCGGTCGGTGCGCTCATCGGCGTGAAGGCGATGGCGCTGGCGGGGGCCCTGATCGCGGCGCCCGTCGCGATCACCGCGCTCGCCGCCGGCGGCCTCGCCCTCGCGGGCTCGCGGGCGTCGTACCGCCATTCACTCAAGAAGGCGACCATCGAGCTCGAAGAGTTGCTCGCTGCGATCGACGTCACACTGCGCTCGCGCTCGATCTTCGACGAGGACCCGCCGCTCCTCCCACCGCCCGTTGCCTCCGCCGGCAGCGACCTCCTGGTCCTCTAGAACCACGGTGAAGGACCGCATCGTCGTCCGGGGCGCCCGGCAGCACAACCTCAAGAACATCGACGTCGAGTTCCCCCGACGTGCGATCACCGTCGTCACGGGCCCGTCCGGTTCGGGAAAGTCATCACTCGCGTTCGACACGATCTACGCCGAGGGACAGCGCCGCTACGTCGAATCGCTCTCGGCGTATGCGCGCCAGTTCCTCGAGCGCATGCCGAAGCCCGACGTCGACTCGATCGACGGGCTCTCGCCTGCGGTGGCGATCGAGCAGAAGAACCCGACGCGCACGTCACGCTCCACGGTCGGCACCGCGACCGAGATCTACGATTACATGCGCCTGCTCTGGGCGCGGGTCGGGCGGACCATCTGCCCGGTGTGTGGCCGCGAACTCAAGCCCGACTCCGCGGATCGTGCCGCCGCCGAGGTGATGGGCGAGCCCGCCGGCACGCGCGTGCATGTGGCCTTCCCGTTCGCGCGGTCGGCCAAGCTCGTACACACGCGCATCGTCGAGCATCTGCGCGCCAAGGGCTTCGTGCGCGTGATCGCCGACGGAGCGGTGCTGCACCTTGACGACCTCGACACCGGCAAGCCGAATCTCGCGAAGGCGAAGGAACTGCTCGTGGTCACCGATCGCCTCGTGGTGAACGAGGAGATGCGAACCCGGCTCGCCGACGCGCTCGAGACGGCATTCAGTGAAGGCGACGGTGACGCGACGGTCGTACTCGAGGACGGACCCGCCGCCACCGAAGCGGCCGCCGCCGCGCGCAAGCGTCACGCGCCGCGGATGCTCCGCTACACCACGACGTTCCGCTGTCCCAACGATGGTCACGTCGCTCCCGCGCCGTCGCCACAACTCTTCTCCTTCAACAATCCGCGCGGCGCCTGCGCGACCTGCAACGGATTCGGCGCCACACTCGAGTTCGACGAAGCACTGATCGTCCCCTACCCCGAACGCTCGCTCCGCGACGGCGCGATCGACCCCTGGACCGCGCCGCGCTACGACACTAAGCGCCGCGCCCTCGCCGAGTTCGCCAAGAAGGAGGGCATCGCACTCGACAAGCCCTGGCGCGACCTCACGCGCACGCAGCAGGAGCGATTGCTGCGCGGAAAGGCCAAGGGCTTCGTGGGCATGATCCCATTCCTCCAAGCGCTCGAACCCAAGAAGTACAAGCAGTACATCCGCATCTTCCTGCGCAAATACCAGACGGCGCAGAGCTGCGCGACCTGCGGCGGCACCAAGTTGCAGCAGGACGCGCTCAACGTGCGTATCGGCGGACGGACCATCGCCGAGGTCGCGAACATGCCGGTGGGCCTGCTCAAGCCCTGGGCCGACTCGCTCGTCTTGTCACCGCAGGAGACGGAGATCGCCGCGCACATCCTGCGCGAGGCACGCGGGCGCATCTCGTTCCTCTGTGACGTCGGCCTCACCTACCTGAGCCTCGACCGCGCCACCCGCACACTCTCCGGGGGCGAAGCCCAGCGCATCGGCCTCGCCAACTCACTCGGCGCGCGCCTCGTCGACACGCTCTATGTACTCGACGAACCGAGCATCGGACTGCATGCGCGCGATCTCTCGCGATTGCTGACGCTCCTCGAGCGCCTGCGTGACGGCGGCAACACCGTGCTCATGGTGGAGCACGACCTCGACGCCATGCGCATGAGCGACTGGATGCTCGAACTCGGCCCCGGCAGCGGCGAGGAGGGTGGTGCGCTCGTGTTCAGTGGGCCGACCTCCACCGCGAACGAGAGTCCGCTCACGGGGCAGTACCTCACCGGCGAGCGCGTGATCCCGCTCCCCGAGAAGCGCCGCCGCGCCGGACCGCAGTGGCTCGCGATCACTGGCGCCCGCGAGCACAACCTGCGCAGCGTGTCCACGCGCATCCCGCTCGGCACGCTCACCTGCTTCACGGGCGTGAGCGGGTCGGGCAAGAGCACGCTCGTGCATGACGTGATCTTCCGCGCGCTCGAGCACAAACTCACCGGCGAGCACACCGCCAAGCAGCATCTCGGCGAGAAGGTCGGTGCCTTTGACACGCTCACCGGGTGGGATGCGCTCGACGAGGTGGTGTTGGTCGATCAGGAGCCGATCGGACGTTCACCGCGGTCCAATCCGGTCACGTACGTGAAGGCCTTCGATGAGATCCGGCGGATCTTCTCCGAGGTGCCGCTCGCTCGGCAGCGCCGCTACTCGGCGGGCACCTTCTCCTTCAATGTGAAGGGCGGTCGCTGCGAGACCTGCGAGGGGGCTGGTGCGATCGAGGTCGAGATGGTCTTCATGGCCGACGTCTTCGTGCCGTGCGAGAGCTGCGGTGGCGCGCGGTACAAGACCGAAGTCCTCGACGTGACCTACTTCGGGAAGCGGATCACCGACGTGTTGGAGATGACCGTCGACGAAGCGATCCGCTTCTTCCCTCGCGAGGAGAAGCTTGGCCAGGCCCTCTGGCAGGTTCAGCAGGTCGGTCTGGGATACCTCAGGCTGGGGCAGCCCGCGACGACGCTATCCGGCGGGGAGGCGCAGCGCCTCAAGATCGCCCGGGAGCTCGCTCTGGCGGCCAAGAAGGGGGGGCGGAAGCTCTATGTGATGGACGAACCGACCACCGGCCTGCACGCCCGGGACATCGAGGTGCTCTGCGCCGTGCTTGACCGATTGGTCGACGCCGGCCACACGGTGGTGTTGATCGAGCACAACCTCGACGTGATCAAGCGGGCAGACTGGGTGGTCGACTTGGGCCCCGAGGGGGGGGACGGGGGCGGCCTGATCGTCGCTGAGGGGACCCCGGAGCAGGTGGCCAAGGTCGCTGCGTCGCACACCGGGCGGTTCCTTGCCCCACTGTTGCGGCGCTAGTCGTGGCGCGGAGCGATATGCAGTAGCTTCAAGCAGTCGGCGGCGGCAGGATCCCTCAGCGGAGAGCAAGATGGCGACGAAGAAGAAGGCGAAGAAGGGTGCGAAGAAGGCGACCAAGAAGGCCGTGAGGAAGCTGGCGAAGAAGGCGGCGAGGAAGTCCGCGAAGAAGAAGACCGTCGCGAAGAAGGCGACCAAGAAGGGGGCGAAGAAGGCAACGCGCGCGAAGGCGTCGAAGAAGGTCGTACGCCGGTCCGCGAAGAAGGCGACCAAGAAGGCGACGCCGAAGAAGGCCGCGCCGAAGAAAGCCGCGCCGAAGAAAGCCGCGCCGAAGAAGGCCGCGCCGAAGAAAGCCGCGCCGAAGAAGGCTGCGCCGAAGAAGGCCGCGCCGAAGAAGGCCGCGCCGATGATGGTTCTAGCGCCGAAGCCCGTCGCGATCGTCACACCGATCGCGCGCCCGATGGCCCCGCCGGCTCCTTCGATGCCCCCGACACCGCCGGCTCCGCCGACACCGCCGATGGCGCCGCCGATGAGCTCGATGTCCCCGCCGCCGCCGATGGAGTTCTAGTTAGAGGGTTGAAGGCTCAGAGATGAAAGTCAAATGCGATGCGGGGTGAGCTCAGTGCTCACCCCGCATCGCATTTCAACTTGCATCCTTCATCCTTAGGCGTAGATCCTCGTCACTCGTGCCGTATCGCATCGATCGGCGACAACCGCGCCGCCCGTAGCGCAGGGTACAACCCGAACCCGATCCCGATCGCCACCGAGAGCCCCGCCGCCACGAGGATCGTCGACGGCGTGATCGCAGCCTCCACCGGCGCCTTCGTCTGCGCGCGCATGATCGCCGCGGTCGCGAACGCGATCGCAAGGCCGAGCGCGACGCCGATCGTCGCGCCGAAACTCGTGATCGCGACGGACTCCGAGAGGAACTGCACCAGGATGTCGCGGTCACGCGCACCCGTCGCTTTGCGGATCCCGATCTCTCTCGTGCGCTCGGCCACCGACGCGAGCAGCACGTTCATGATCCCGATCCCACCCACAAGCAGCGACACTCCCGTGATCGCGCCCATGAGCAGCTTGAACACGAGCATCCCCTGTGCGATCTGCTTGACGCGTCCCTGATTGGTCGTCACTTCGGCGCGATCCTTCCACTTGGGGCTGTAGCGCGACGCCATCCACGACTCGACCTCACGGCGGATCCGCTCAACCTCTTCGATGCGTGGCGCGACCACGGAGATGGATGGCGCGCGGGTTCCCGGCATGGCGCGGGACGCATCGTCCACGGGGACAACGGCCAGCAGTACGTCGTCACCGAGTCGGCCGCCCGACACCACGCCGATCACGCGGTGAGGATTGCCACCGAGCGCGACCGTGAGCCCGAGCGCCTTGTCCGGCGCGAGGCTGTCTCCAGCGACCACACCGGCGGCGCGCTCGTTGAGCACGACCACGGCGGTGTCACTGTCGACGAAGGTGCGGCCCGCTCTGAGCGGCATCTCCTCTTGGCCGAAGTAGGTCGAGAGCGTCCCCAAGACCGCGAACCCGCGAGGGCCGGTCAGCGTGTCGCGCATAACCATCGACGCGCCGGTGGTCAGCATCTGCAGTTTCGACTCCCCCCGCACGGCATCGCCGAGTGCGCGGGCGTCTTCGCCGGTGAATCGGATGATGTCGGTACGGCGGACGAACTGGCCGTCGAGCCTCGTGCTCGTCGAGGGCGCGACGGTGACGCCGAGCAGGTCAGTGGTCTTCGCGATCTGCTCGCGGGCGAAGGCTTCGACGCCGTCGCCCATGGAGAGGACGGACACCATCGCCCCGACACCCATGACCACGCCGAGGGTGGAGAGGAGCGTGCGGAGGGGGTTACCGCGGAGCGCGTCCAGACCGACGGCGAGCGAACTGCGAGCGGAGATCGGCATCGGTGTCGGCGCGGGAAGCGGGAGGGCGGGAGCGGGCGTTGGGATCCGAGACTGGCTCCCCCGACCGTTGTGACTTTACGCCATGGGCTGAACTGAGTTTCGCAGGCGGGAGCGCGCGACGCGAGCGCTTCGCGCGAAGCCGCCAGCCAAGGGGCGACCTGGGTGCCGAAAACAGGCCGATCCAAGGGTTGAATGCCCCCCGCCATCCGGCTACTTTTCTCCGTCTACGGCCGCGTAGCTCAGTTGGTAGAGCAGGTGACTGTTAATCACCGGGTCACAGGTTCGAGTCCTGTCGCGGTCGCTCTCCCGTTCCAATC
>JANOWT010000388.1:0-12163 GCA_031418115.1 Gemmatimonadota bacterium | reverse complement strand
CGTCCCACCTCCACTCGCGTGCCGCCATGCTGAAACGCCCAACGCTGACGATCGGTGTCGAAGAGGAGTACCAGATCATCGACCCCAAGACGCGTGAACTGAAGGCGTACATCTCGGAGATCCTCGAGTCGGACCATATGGTCCTGCGCCAGGTGAAGCCCGAGCTGCACCAATCGATCGTCGAGGTAGGCACCACGGTGTGCCAGACGCCCGCCGAGGTGCGCGCTCAACTCGTGATGCTGCGCGGCGGGCTCATGGAGCTCGCGGCCAAGCGCGACCTCAAGATCGCGGCCGCGGGGACGCATCCGTTCTCGCACTGGAAGGACCAACCGATCACGGCGATGGATCGCTATGTCGGCACCAAGGAGGCGATGGCACAGCTCGCCGAACAGCTGCTGATCTTCGGCACGCATGTGCACATCGGCATCGAGGACCGTGAGCTGATGATCGACGTGTGCAACGTCGCGCGGTACTTCCTGCCGCATATCCTCTGCCTCTCGACGTCATCGCCGTTCTGGATCGGTCGCCGTACCGGGCTCAAGTCCTACCGGTCGGTGATCTTCCGCGCCTTCCCGCGGAGCGGCGTGCCGCGCCCGCTCGCGAGCTGGGCCGACTTCCAGAACTACTCCGACACGCTCGTCGAGACCGGCTGTATCCCCGACGGCTCCAAGATCTGGTGGGACCTCCGGCCGCACCATCTGTACCCGACGCTCGAGTTCCGCATCTGTGACGTGTGCACGCGCGTCGACGAGGCCGTGTGCATCGCCGCGATCCTGCAGGCGCTCGTCTACAAGCTCTGGAAGATGCGGCGCGACAACATCACCTTCCGCGTGTATCCGTCGGATCTGATCGACGAGAACAAGTGGCGCGCGGTCCGCTACGGTCTCGACGGCAAGCTGATCGACTTCGGCAAGCGGACCGAGCAGCCGGCGCGCGAACTCATCCGCGAGTTCATCGAGTGGTTCCTCGGCGACGTCCTCGATGAACTCGGCACGCGCAAGGAGGTCGAGTACGCCTTTCGCATCCTTGACGAAGGGTCGAGTGCGGATCGCCAGCTCAAGGTGTTCGACGAGACCGGCGGTGACCTCATGGCCGTCGTCGACCACCTCATCCGCGAGACCGAAGAAGGGGTCCTGTAGTCCCTCACCCCGCATCAGAGGTTCCCTGACCTGCGGAACCTGCCGTTCGCACCGATACTGTAGCACTGCTCCCGCGCTCCTGACGAGCGCGGCCGACCTCAGCCCATTCACGACGCATGGCTCGATACCGTCCGCTCATCGCCGTCACCACACAGACCCTGCAGTCGATCGACGGGATCCCCGCCGGCCTGCCGCCGTCGGTCGTGATGAACCAGCGCTACTACCACGCCGTCACGCTCGTGGGGGCCGTCCCTGCCCTCGTGCCGCTGCTCGACGACGATGAGGACACGCTGCGCGAACTCTACGAGCGCGTGGACGGCATTCTCGTCCCCGGCGGTGTGGACATGGACCCGGCCACCTACGGCGAGGAGCCGCATCCACTGTTGGGGAATCTCGACCCGGCGCGCGATCGAACCGAACTCATGCTCGCGCGCTGGGCGGTCGAGGACAAGAAGCCGTTCCTCGGTCTCTGTCGCGGCGCCCAAGTGCTCAACGTCGCGCAGGGAGGCACGCTCTGGCAGGACCTCGAACACCAGTGCACGACCGCCATGAAGCACGACTACTTCCCTACCTTCGGATTCGAACGCGACCACATCGCGCACGAGGTCACGATCGCCAAGGGCTCGCGGCTCCGGCACGCGATCGAGGTCGAGCACTTCGGCGTGAACTCCATGCACCATCAAGGGCTCAAGACGATCGGCCGCGGGCTCATCGCCACGGCGGTCGCCCCTGATGGTCTCGTGGAAGCGGTCGAACTCGACGACGCCGACGCCTTCATCGTCGGCGTGCAGTGGCACCCCGAGGTGTTCGAACTGACGGACCCGCACACGCGTCATCTGTTCAAGGAGTTCGTGGACGCGTCATCCGCATGGCGGCGCGCTCGCGCCTAGACGCAGGAGGGGATCGTGGCGATCGCGATCACGCAGGACACGTTCAGCGAGGACGAACACGCACGGTTCGCCGGGCGCCTCGTCGATCAGGTCGCGCACCTGAGCAGGCTCTGCGACGAGCCCGGCTTCGGCGACGGGCCCCCGACGCTCGGCGCCGAACTCGAAGTGCCAATCGTCGGCGCGGACCAACGGCCCTGCCCCTGCAACACCGACGTCCTCACTGCACTGAACGACCCCCGCGCCACGGTCGAGATCGCGCGGTTCAACGTCGAGTTCAACCTCACGCCGGTACCAGCGGCCGGGCGACCGTTCACCGCGCTTGGCGATGAGATGCGTGAACTGCTCGCGGCAGGCACCAACGCTGCCGCGATGCACGGCTCTCGGCTGTTGCCGGTCGGCATCCTCCCGTCGGTCATGCCCGAAGACGTCACACGCGATGCGATGACCGACGTGGCGCGCTACCGCGCGCTCGATCGGCAGGTGGGGCGCCTGCGCGGCGGGCCGGCGCGCGTCGCGATCCACGGCGAGGAACCACTCGCCATGCAGTACGACGGCGTCATGCTCGAGGGGGCCAACACCTCGTGCCAGATCCACCTGAAGGTGAGCGCCGCCCGGTTCGCCGACACCTATAACGCCGCGCAGCTCGCGACCCCCATCGCCGTCGCACTCGCTGGCAACTCGCCGGTCTTCCTCGACCATCTGCTCTGGGACGAGACGCGCATCGCCGTCTTCAAGCAGAGCGTCGAGGCGCGCACCGCTGACGATCTCGTCTGGCGTCGTCCGTCTCGCGTCGCGTTCGGCCATGGGTGGGTGAGGCGAGGTGCGCCCGAGCTGTTCGCCGAGGGCGTCCGGCTGCACCAACCGCTCTTCCCCGTCTGCGACGACGCACCCTGTGATGCACCGGACGCGTTGGTACCGCGTCTCCCCGAGCTGCGACTGCACCAGGGCACGATCTGGCGCTGGAACCGCGCGATCTACGATCCCGCTGCGGGCGGGCACCTGCGGATCGAGTTCCGCACGTTGCCGAGCGGACCGACGATCACGGACATGATGGCGAATGCGGCGCTGCTCGTCGGCCTCACGGTGGGGATCCGCGACGCGATCGACGGCTTCATGCTCGGCTGTCCGTTCCTCATGACCGAGATGAGCTTCTACCGCGCCGCCCGCGACGGCATGGATGCGGTCATGCTCTGGCCGGACGGCGTAGGCACCTCGCCCAGGGAGCGCCCAGTGCGCGCGTTGGCCGATGCACTCTTGCCGCTGGCGGACAGCGGCCTTGCCTCGCTCGGGGTGGACGTCGAAGAGCGTGGGCGACTCCTCGGCGTGATCTCAGGGCGATTGCAGACCGGGCGGACGGGGGCACGCTGGCAGCGGGACGCGCTGCGCACGCTGCGCGGGAGACTCTCGCGTCGCGAGGCGCTCGGTCGGCTCGTCGAGGAGTACGCGGCCAGATACGATAGCAGCGAGCCCGTGCATCACTGGGCAGCGATCGGGTAGCAGATTCGGCAAAACGGGGGGTTGACTGCGGGAATGCTAGTATTACTATTCTTTGCAATAGTACTACAATCACTCCCTCAGCCTCCCCATGTCCGACCTGTTCAAGCAGCTCAAACACGACCTTCCCGCCAGCATCGTCGTCTTCTTCGTCGCCGTCCCACTCTGTCTGGGGATCGCGCTGGCGTCGGGAGCGCCGCTCTTCGCCGGCCTGATCGCCGGCATCGTTGGCGGGATCGTCGTCGGCTCTGCCAGCGGCTCTCCGCTGGGCGTGAGCGGACCGGCCGCCGGCCTAGCGGTCATCGTCCTCTCGTCGATCGCGACCCTCGGTGGGTCATGGGAAGCGTTCCTCCTCGCGGTGGTTCTGGCGGGAGTGCTCCAGGTCGCGATGGGTTTCATCGGCCTTGGCGGCATCGCCTACTATTTCCCGTCGTCGGTGATCAAGGGCATGCTCACCGGCATCGGACTGCTGATCATCATCAAGCAGATCCCGCAGGCGCTCGGTTCCGTCCCCGCGCCGGGTGATGCGCTCATCGAGAGCGGCGGGCGCACCTTCCTGCATCTGCTCCAGGCGGTCACGCCGGCCGCGGTCTTCGTCACGACGGTCTCACTCGCCCTGCTCGTGTCGTGGGACGCGTGGCTCGCACCTCGATTCAAGCTCCTTCGATTGGTGCCTGGTCCGCTCGCGGCGGTCGCGGTGGGCATCGTGCTCAGCCGTTTGATGGGCGCCGGCGCGCTCCCCTGGTCGCTCGGCGAGCATCAGCTGGTCGAGATCCCGCTCGCGGGGAGCCTCACCGCCTTCCTCGCGCAGTTCTCGACGCCAGACCTCTCCGCGCTCGCGAACCCGGATGTGTATGTGATCGCGGTCGTCCTGGCGGTCATCGCGAGCATCGAGACCCTGCTCTGCGTGGAGGCGACCGACCGCCTTGACCCGCAGAAGCGGATCACGCCGACCAACCGCGAGCTCAAGGCGCAGGGGCTCGGCAACATCGTCTCCGGCCTGATCGGTGGCCTGCCGGTCACGCAGGTGATCGTGCGCAGTTCGGCGAACATCACGTTCGGCGGACGCACCAAGCTCTCGGCGATCCTGCACGGCGTGTTCATCCTGCTCTGCGTCGCGGCCATCCCGAGTGTGCTCAACATGATCCCGCTCGCCACGCTCGCGGCTGTCCTCTTCGTGGTCGGCTATAAGCTGGCCAAGCCGGCGCTCTTCGCACAGATGTACCGGCATGGATGGGAGCAGTTCGCCCCGTTCATCGCCACCGTGGTCGGCATCCTGGCCACTGATCTCCTGCGCGGCATCGGCATCGGCATGGCGGTCGGCGTGGCGATCGTGCTGCATCACAACCTGAAGAATCCGTTCACGGTCGCGCAACACGCACCTGAGACCGCGGACTATCGCATCAAGCTCGCAGAAGAGGTCTCGTTCCTGAACAAGGGGCGGATCCTGCAGCAGCTCGCCCTGATCCCTGATCGCGCCCGCGTGGTGATCGACGCCACACAGTCGAAGGTCGTCGACTTCGACGTGCGGGAGATCCTCCGTGAGTTCCGTACCTCCGCCCCTTCCCGTAGCATCGCCGTGGAGTTCCACGGCATCATCCTCGACCAGAGCACAACATGAGAACGCTGACCAAGACGATGCGCGACGCCCTCACCCCGATCACCGCGCTCGACGTCCTGCGCAAGGGGAATGAACGGTTCGTCAACAACCTCAAGTCCAACCGGAACCTGCTGCAGCAGGTCAACGAGACGAGCGACGGGCAGCACCCGCTCGCGATCGTGCTCAGCTGCATCGACTCACGCACCTCGGCAGAGTTGGTGTTCGACCAGGGCCTCGGCGACATCTTCAGCTGCCGGATCGCCGGCAACGTGCTGAACGACGACATCCTCGGGAGCATGGAGTTCGCGTGCAAGGTCGCCGGTGCCAAGGCGATCGTGGTCCTCGGCCACACGCGCTGCGGTGCGGTCAAGGGCGCCTGCGATGGCGTCAAGCTCGGGAACCTCACGACGCTATTGCACAAGATCGACGGTGCGATCGCACTCGAGACCGAGACCTTCGACGACCGCACGTCCAGCAACGCCGCATTCGTGGAGCGCGTCGCCGAGCTCAACGTCCTGCTCGTGAAGCAGCAGGTGATGGAGCGCAGCCCGCTGCTCGCCGCGATGGTCGCGAACTCGGAGATCGCCATCGTCGGCGGCATGTATGACGTCGAGTCGGGCGCCGTCGAGTTCTATGACTCCCGGATGCTGATGGGCGCTGCGTGACGCAGCCCGTCAGGCTTCAGGTGGACGAAAAACTCCACCTGAAGGACCCGATGTCCTCCGAGCTGGGGGAGTCGATCGTCGAGCAGGCCATCCTGATGCTCGACGAGATGGGCTATGAGTCCTTCACGTTCCGCAAGCTCGCGGAGCGGATCGGGACCACCGAGCCGTCGGTCTACCGGTACTTCAAGAACAAGCAGCGACTGCTGCTCTATCTCACCTCTTGGTATTGGAGCTGGATGGAGTACCGGCTCGTGCTCGCCACGGTGAACGTGGTGCCCGCCGAGCAGCGTCTACGCCTGGCGTTGGCCGAACTGACCCGTCCGATGGTCAACGACGACACCACGCCGCGCATCGATGAGGCCGCACTCTACCGTGTGGTGGTCGCGGAGTCGTCGAAGGCGTACCTGCACCGCGACGTCGACGAGGAGAACCGCGACGGTCTCTTTCGCAGCTACAAGCGGCTCTGCCGGACGGTGGCCGACATGATCACCGAAGTGGACCCGGCCTACCGCTATCCGTTGGCGCTCGTCTCGACGGTCGTGGAGAGTTCGCACATGCAGAAGTACTTCGCCGAGCACCTGCCGTCACTCACCGAGGTGAAACACGCACAGGCCGATGCATCGACGACGCAGTTCCTCACCGAGATGGTCTTCAAGGTGATCGGGCGTTAGACGCGCGCTGACCGTAGTCGACCTCGCTCCGCCGGCTACGCCGGACCGTTCATGGCGCGACGACGGTTTTCGGCAAGGGTGCGCCGAGCACACGCTTGATCGTCCGCCGCACCTCCAGCGGCGTCTCGGGCTCCGCCCCGTTGATCATCGCCAGTTCGGCGAGGGGGATGCTCGAGGGCAGCTGGGTGTTGAATTGCTGCAGTGTCATCGCGCGCGGCGCGGGCGTGAGCTTGATCCGCATCGGCTGCACCGCGAGTGCGGCCGCATCGGTGAGCCGTGCGAAGCTGCCGAAGGTGCGGTCGAACATCGCGGAGTAGGTCGCGAACTTGTCGGACGGCGTGTAGGCCGTGATGCGCCAGGTCGCGCCGCCGAACTCGACGAACATCGCCACGCCGCGTACTTCCGCCCCCTGGTCCGCCTTGGCGGTGAACTCCCCACGCAGCGCCGCGTTCCCGTGCACCGTCACGCGCGACTGCGGGCCGGCCGTCAGGCCCTCCTGCGCGAAGAACGCCTGCGCGGCCTGTGCCGCGGTGCCCTGCGCCGCGCGGAGTTCGATCATCGCGTCCTGTGCGGTGCTGATCGCCATCACCGCGTCATTCGCGTTGTTCGTCTTCCAGGCGTCGGGAAAGCGTAGCGTGAAGGCGAGGTCGGGGTGGACGAACAGCGAGCCCTGGAAGAACCCGAGACGCGGATTCTCACCGTACACCATGCCGTCGAGCCGGCGCAGGAACTCCGGACCGCCCACGCGAGTGTTGGCGAAGCCCGTCGTCGTCGCGGCGACCATGCGCGTCACTCCCGCGACCCGGTTGCCCGGATCGGGGTGCGACGATTGCCACTCCGGCAACCGACCGCCGCCACGGATCTCGGAGCTCTGCTGGAACATCCTGAAGACGTTCGCCATCTCACGCGTATCCCAGCCCCCACCCAGCGCATAGCGGAATCCGAGTTGGTCGGACTGGGTCTCGTCGTCGCGGCCGTACTTCAGGAAGAGCAGCCCCATTCCGGCGCTCGCCACCTGACCGTACTTCTCGATCGTCGGCGAGATCGCCGAGCCGAGTCCGAGCCCGAGCATCGCGAGCTGTTGCCGGCTCATCTGCTGCACACTGTGGCGTGCGGTCACATGGCCGATCTCGTGACCGAGCACCGAGGCGAGTTCCGCTTCATTGGTGAGCTGCGTGAGCAGTCCGCGGGTCACGAAGATGGGGCCCCCCGGCAATGCGAAGGCGTTCACGGCGGGATCATCCACCACCTGGAACTGCCACGGCAGTCCCGGACGCTCACTCTTGGCGGCGAGCGCCAGTCCCATCCCGCTCACCCACGACTGGACGCCCGCGTCAGGAAGCAGCCCGATGCTCGCGACCACGGAGGCGGCTCCTTCGCGCCCCATCGCGATCTCCTGCGCTTCGGAGACGAGCGCGAGCTCGCGTCGACCGGTGACCGGGTTGAGGGCGCAGCCCACGGCGAGCGTGAGGCCACAGAGGACGAGACCGCGAGTGATCTGATTCATTGTTGGGAGAATAGGACGGTGATTACGGCCGCACCATCGTGCTGGGCGACTGCTCGATCCGACGATCGGCCGCTCAGTTGAGACTCGCGGCGCGCTCGGCGTCGAGTTCGGCGCGCAGTGCCGGAAGTCGCTCACCCAGCAGCGGAGAGCCGGTGGCCGTGTACCAATGCGAATCCCCCGCCTCGGTCGCGAGATCGTAGGTGCGGGTCGCTACCGTCGGGCGGCCGGACTGCGCAGGACGGAGACCGCTCGCCCCATTCGGCTCGCGCTGGCTGCGCGGCTGGTGCGCCATGAGGTCGCGGAGCAGTGCGAGCATGCCTTTCGAGGTCGACGACATCGGGTGTCTCCGGGCGTCCCTCCGGTCGTTGCTGCCTGATGGTGTCCGGACGGACATGGCATTCAGGGCAGGCGTGGAGTGGACTACTGGGTGCACTCTGAATACTCACCGTGGCTCCGACGACCACCATCGTTCGAACTTGGGGGGCAGGGGTGACTCGAATGGAGTAGTCCGTTGCCGAGATGCACCGCAGCGAGAAGCTCTGCGTTCAGACCGTCGGCGTCGGCTTCTTGGGCTTCAGTGCGACGATCCCCACTACGATCGCTCCTGCCAGCACCCCCACGAACGCGTCGAGCAGGGAACGCACGACTGTTCCTGCGAGTCCGCGGCCCACCGCGTCACCCGCGGCGACGATCAGGTGCTCGACAGGCGGCACGCCGTGCACGAGGATGCTGCCGCCCACCAGGAACATCGCCGCAGTCCCGACGACCGAAAGGGTCCGCATGAGATACGGCGCCGTGCGGAGGATCCCCGCTCCGAACGCCCGCGACAGGCCGCGTCCCTTGTGGAGCTTGAGCCCCAGATCGTCGAGCTTCACGATGCCGGCCACCAGACCATACACGAGCACCGTGATCAGGATCGCGATCGCCGTGAGCGCCACGATCTGCTGCTGGATCGGAGCCGTCGCCATGGTGCCGAGCGCGATCACGACGATCTCCGCCGAGAGGATGAAGTCGGTGCGGATCGCGCCCTTGATGCGGACGCGTTCCAGCTCCACCAGGTCGACCTTGGTGTCGACGAGCGCCGAGTGCAGCGCCTCGTGGTGGGAGGCATCCTCTTTGGAATGCAGGTACTTGTGCAGGAGCTTCTCGGCCCCCTCGTAGCAGAGGTAGAGACCGCCGATCATCAGCAGCGGCACGACCAGCTTGGGCGCGAAGGCGCTGATCAGCAGCGCCGCGGGAACGAGGATCGCCTTGTTGATGAACGAGCCCTTCGTGACCGCCCAGACCACCGGCAGCTCGCGCTCCGCCGCGAACCCCGTCACCTGTTCGGCGTTGAGTGCCAGATCGTCGCCAACGACGCCGCTCGTCTTCTGCACGGCCACCTTGCTCAGCACGGCGACGTCGTCGAGCAGCGTCGTGATGTCGTCCAACAGGGCGAGCAGGCTCGATCCAGCCATGGCGTGACGGTCCTCGGTCCAGGGTGAACGGCGGTCGCGCGGCACCGACAACTTACCGAGAGGAACAAACCGACGCTGGCGCGAGTAGGTTCTTCGGCATCGACCGCGCGATCCGGGTTGAGTCCTGCTCCAGATCCACTCCCTTCCCATCCCACACGGAGTCCCCATGCGTCGTTCCCTGCTCGCGCTCGCCCTCTCCTTCGCCGTCGCCGCTCCAGTAGCCGGCCAAGGTCTCATGGCCGAGATGCACCGTGACGTCAACGAGGTGCAGAAGAAGATGATCGACCTCGCGAATGCGATGCCCGAGAACAGCTTGGCGTGGCGGCCCGCCGCGGGCGCGCGCTCGGTCGGCGAGGTGTATCTCCACGTCGCGTCCGACAACTACCTGATCCCCATCGCCATGGGCAAGCCGGCGCCGGCGTCGTCCGGGATCACGAGTGACTTCGCGACGGCCGCGACCTTTGAGAAGCGTGCGCTCACCAAGGCCCAGATCGTCGCCGAGTTGCAGACGTCGTTCACGCATCTGCACCAGGCGATGGCCCTCACCACCGACGCGAACGTCGGCGAGATGATCAACATGTTCGGGCAGAACTGGAGCCGTCAGCGCGCGATGGTGCTGACGGTCACGCACCTGCACGAACATCTCGGACAGATGATCGCGTACGCACGCTCCAACGGCGTCACCCCGCCCTGGAGCAAGTAGTCCGGCACCGGGACACGACGGCTACGTCGTGATGATCGGCACCTGTCGCGCGGCATCGCGCGGCAGGACGCCGGTGATCCGGGGATCATCGTAGACTTCGACCTTGACCTCAAATGGCGTGAATCCCGACCGCCGGTAGAACGCCAGCGCGCCCGGTGAATCGAGGGTGCAGGTGTGCAACCAGAAGCGCTCGATCGGGCGAGTCCAGGCGAGCGAGATCGCGCGGTTCATGAGCCAGCGCCCCGCTCCCTGCCCAACGAGGGCACGTGCGAGCCCGAAGAAGGCGAGTTCGCAGCCGCTAGGCGCGCGGAAGTCCAGCTCGAGCAGCCCCTCGTCGCGCCCGTCGTGCACGAGCGCGTGGAACTCGATCCGTGAGTCGCCGAGTATCGCCGCGAGTTCGTGCTCGGGCAGTTCGAGTCGCGACGACCAGAGCCACTCCGTCCCGACTCGGCGGTAGAGGTCACGATACCAGTCGAGCGAGGGCGTGCCGATCCGGCGCAGCGACCAGGACGCGTCGTCACGCTCGGCGCGCGCCGGCGGGCGCCCGCGCATCTCGAGGTAGGTGACCACCGCGGCGAGTTTTCCGGCCGGAACATCGTGATAGCCGTCGGTGAGACGCATCGCGGGCGGGGGACGCAGAGTGGACGGGTCGCTCGGGGCGAAGACGAGTCTAGCGGCGTTCAGTGTGGCCCGCGAGTGGGCCGAGCGAGTGGACCGAGCGTGATGACCGAGCGTGATGACCGAGCGTGATGACCGAGCGTGATGACCGAGCGTGATGACCGAGGTGGCAGACACCACTGCGCGGTGTCAACTTTCCCAATGGCGGATGTGCTCCGTCGAGTTCCCCTCACTGGAGAAAGCGATGAAAGGCGAGTTCATGAAGTTCCTCAAGGAATACGGCGTGATCGGCCTGGCGATCGGCGTGATCATCGGCTCCAAGGCTGGCGAACTGGTGAAGTCGATCGTCGACGGTCTGCTCATGCCGATCATCGGTTTGGTGCTCCCCAGCGGCGACTGGCAGCAGCTGGTGGTCGGACCGTTCCAGATCGGCATCGTGCTCGCGGCGCTCATCAACTTCGTCGTCGTCGCGTTCATCGTCTTCGTGTTCGCGAAGAAGGTGCTGAAGGAAGAATCCGTTTCGAAGAAGTGACGCGCATGTCGCATCGCCCGATCCAGGCCGCGAATCTCCCCCGCCCCGTCGGTCCGTACTCGCCGGGCATGGGGTTCGAGCGACTCGTCTTCGTCTCGGGTCAGGGTGCGACCGACCCGACGACCGGCCAGCTCGCCGGCGCCGGCGCCGCCGCGCAGACGGAGCAGTGCCTCAAGAACCTGCGCACCATTCTGCAGGCGGGCGGCTCCGACCTGCAGTACGTGATCCGCTGCGGCGTCTTCCTGCTCGACATGACGGAGTTCGAGCAGATGAACGGCGTCTATCAGCGCATGTTCGGTGACCATCGGCCGGCACGTACGACGATCCAGGCCGCGGGGCTCCCCGGTGAGGGACTCCGCGTCGAGATCGACTGCATCGCGTACGTGCCCTGACCGCATCGCGGTGCCGCGCGGCGTGCTCCCTCGCCGCGCCTCGACTCTCCTGAGCACACCATGACCATGCAGATCGGATCGCGCGACCTCGCGTTCCTCCTCTATGAACTGCTCGACGTCGACGCGCTCGCTGATCGGCCGCGCTTCGCCGGCCAAGGGCGCGAGGTCTACGACGCCGTGCTCGACACCGCGCGCGCCGTCGCCGACGAGCACTACGCGCCGTTCCGCAAGCAGAACGATCAGGACGAACCACAGTTGGTCAACGGAGTGGTCGTCACCACGCCGGGCCTCAAGCAGGGGTGGGACGCAGTGGCGGAGTCGGGACTCATCGCGAGCACGCACGACGAATCGCGCGGTGGGATGCAGCTGCCGCATGTGATCGCCGGCGCCGCCATCTCGTTCCTCGAGGCCGCCAACATCGGGTCGGCGAGCTACCCCATGCTCACCGCCGGCGCGTCGAACCTCATCGCCGCGTTCGGTAGCGAAGCGCAGAAG
>JANOWT010000387.1:0-6960 GCA_031418115.1 Gemmatimonadota bacterium | reverse complement strand
GCTCAAGGTCGTGCTTACCAACTATCCCGAAGGGCAGGTCGAGGAACTCACGGCGCAGAACTATCCGCATGACGTGCCCAAGACGGGGACGCGTACGGTCCCCTTCTCGCGCGAACTCTGGGTGGACCGCGACGACTTCATGGAGGAGCCGCCGAAGAAGTTCTACCGGCTCGCTCCGGGGCGCGAAGTGCGACTGCGATTCGGCTACCTGATCACCTGCCATGAGGTGATCAAGGACGCGGCGGGCCACGTGGTGGAGCTGCGCTGCACCTACGACCCCGAGACGCGGAGCGGCAACGCGCCCGACGGTCGCAAGGTGCAGGGGACGATCCACTGGGTATCGGCAGCGCAGGCGAAGAGCTGCGAAGTGCGACTCTATGATCGGCTCTTCTCGCAGCCCGATCCCGATGACGTGCCAGAGGGTCAGGACTTCCTGTCGGCGCTCAACCCGAACTCGCTCGTGGTGATCGCTGATGCGAAGGTCGAGCCCGGAGTGGCGGCGGATCCGGCGGGGACGCGGTATCAGTTCGAGCGGACCGGGTATTTCATGAGTGATGAGAGCAGCACGAGCGAGAAGCTCGTGTTCAACCGGATCGTGGGGTTGAGGGATTCTTGGGCGAAAGAGGTTGGTAAAGGGCAGAAGTGAGAGGGGAGATGTGAGGGGGCCGCCCGTTCGGGCGGCCCTTTCTTTCATCGTCCAACTTCCATCCTTCTTTTTTCTTCCTTCTTCCTATTTCGCTTCCAAGAGCAGCCAGGTCTGCGGCCCGCCCCGCCACTCCTGCACCGACTCCACGCAGCGCGCGGGCATCAATCGGGGCAAGAGCGGGGCGAGTGCGGTGGGGAAGTCGGCGAGAGTGCGTGGGCGCGACACGATGTTCGTGATCGTGTGTGAGTCACGATAGCGCTCGAGGAGCGCGTCGCCGCAGCCAGCGCGGAGCAGGTCGTGGGTCTCGATCAGCATCGTCGTCCTGCGCAGTGACGGCACGCGCGCGGGGTCGGTGAGCTCGAGTTCGGCGCCTTCGACGTCCATGACGACGAGCGTCGGGCCGGGTCCGCTGCAGGCCGCTTCGAGATTCTCGGGCTCGGCAGCGCCGAGTATCTGCGTCCGTGCGGTGAGTCCGTTCCGCTCGACGGTCGCAGCGATCACGTCGCGGGCCTCAGCCGTGAGTTCGAACACCACGAGGTCGGCGCGCGGCACCCGAAGCCCCAGCCCCGCGATGTAGAAACCGTTGCCGCCGCCGACGTTGACGATCCGCTGCCAGGGCCTCGCGCAGAGTGCCTCGATCGTCTCGTGCAGTTCGCGCTCGTAGGTGCCGAGCAGGTGCGGTAGATATGGATGTGGGGCGAGTCGGAGGCCTTGGAACGGACCTGCGACCACCTCGCCCCGTGCAGCGCGCCACGTGACTGCGCGAAAGAAGGTGTCGGCGGGGTACATCAACGGCCGGAACGCTGCGCGAGCCCGCTCGCCGAGCAGCGAGCGATAGAGCGGGCGCAGCGACCGGCGGATCAGGCTACTTCCGTTTGTCGACCGTGGTCACTTCGATCACACCGACCTCATGCCCGGGGCCGCGCATCTGCACCGCGCGATTCTGATCGAGATACCGGATCTCCACGATCTTCAACGCCGGCACCGTGACAAGTGACGACTCGACGTCCGGCTGCCGGATGTCGTCGATGTAGATGACGACCTGTGTCGCCACACCGGACGGAGCAGCTGAGCCCATGCCCGAACTGGCCACGCGGCCCATGTTCGGGTTCAACCACTGCGGACGGAGCAGGCGCACCGCATCTCGCGCGGTCACGATGCCGCCGCCGGCCTCGTCGATCTCCACTCGCGTGAGGCGGTTGCGGTCGCCGCGCGGACGCGACGCACGCTTTTGCGGCGTGGAGTCCCGCTGCGCTTCGACAACGGGAGCGCTGAGCGTGAGCGCGAGTGCGACGAGGGCAAGTCGGATGAGCGGTGAGAACATGCGATCCTCCAGTCAGATTGGGCCCGACGTGGGCATCACCGGGATGACAAGCAAGATACCTCTACGCCGCGGCGGCGCCAGCGACGCGATCAGCCCCCGCTGCCGAGCTGGTAGGTGTACTTGACCGTCAACGACCGTGCGATCGGCAGGCGCCAGCTCGTGAAGCTGTCGGCCTGTTCGCCGTCGTTGAGCACCACGAAGAGTCCGGTGTTCGCGGTGCGCAGCCAAGCGAATCGCACATTGGCCGTGAAGATCTCGGCCTGATTGTTGTACTGGGTGAGCGACTGCACGAAGATCCGCGGTGTGAAGAAGTACGCGAGCTTCACGCCGATCAGGTCGCGCACGAATGCGCCTTCGGGCAGGTCGACGTCCTGGTGATCGAAGGTGAGCGCCGAGGAGAAGGCGGCGCCCTTGCGCGCCGTCACCGCGATGTTGCCACCCTTCTTGTGCCCGGAGTAGAACTGGCCGACCTCGATGCGCGTGAGGAACGAGATCGCGGCGCTCGGGTCGGAGCCCCAGTCGAGGCCGGGGAGCGAGAACTTGTACTGCCCCGGCTGCAGGATCACGCCCGGTGCGATCTCGAACGGCGCCTGCAATCCTTCGGTGTAGACGTTGATGTCGGGACCGAGTCGGCCACCGCCGTTGAACTCGACCTCCGTCAGGTCGATGTGCGCCCACGTCGACTGTGTGAATCCGTCGGTGCCCACATAGCGGCGCAGGCTGATGTGCGGATTCCACTGCCGCACCTGCTTCCACTTTGCATTGCGGACGAGGCGCATCAGCATCAGTTCATCGAAGCGGTATCCGGCAGGGCGGCTCATGAAGCCGACCTCGGGGTTGAACGCATCGCCGACCTGCAGCACGCGCACCGAGTGATTCCAGTCGCGCGTCTGGTACGCGAAGCGGCTGCTCCACGAGTTGGCGTCGCCGCTGCGGCCCGGTGTCTCGGAGCGGCCGGCCCACGCATCAGCGGTCCACGCTTGACCGATTCCCACGCGTCCGTCGACTCCATACACACGGTTGTGATCGTCGGCGTCGCCCATGCGCTGGCGCTGCACGACCATCACGCCGACGCGCGAGCGCGCCGAGAGTTCGCGGAGGGTGCGCAGCACGGTGTACGAGTTCCCCTCGACACCATTCTGCTCGCCGGTGACCATCTGCAGCGCTCCGACGGTGAGGCCACCCACGCGCCCGGTGAGACGTCCGCCGCCGAGGATCGGCACCGGCTGCCCAGTGGGACTGATGCCGATGCGGCGCGTGAAGAAGAGATCGACCGCCTGCGGCGTGCCAGCGGAGAAGACGCCGGCGTTCTCGAGGAAGAACGGCCGCTTCTCGGGGAAGAAGAGCGGGAACCGCGTGAGATTGGTGCGCTGTTCGTCGACCTCGACCTGCGCGAAGTCGGTGTTGTACGTGAGGTCGAGCGTGAGACTCGGCGTGATGCCGTACTTGGCGTCGAGGCCGAACTCGCCGGTGCTGTTGAAGTTCGACTGCGTGGCATACGCGCGCGACGAACTACCGAGCACATAGGGCGTCACCGTGGCGATGCGCTGACTCGGAACGGCGAGATCCTCGAGCATGCCCGCCTGCGAGAGTCGGTTGATGCTGAACTGGCGCGAGACGCGCGACCAGAGCGCTTCTTCGTTCCGGCGGCGGATGCCGCGCATGATGTTGAGGCCCCACGTCTGCGTCGCGCCGCCACCATAGCGGATGGTCGAGAAGGGGATCCGGAACTCGGCGTACCAGCCGGCCGAGTCTTGCGACGTCTTGACCGTCCAGCTCGCGTCCCAGTTGAGGTTCACGCCGCCGAGTGAGCCGGCCTGCGCGCGGTTCTGGCCGGCGGCGAAGACCCCGCCACCTTCACCCTCGCGGATCACCTGCGCATCGTGCTCGACGCCGGAGGGCGTGGTGCCGAAGAGGAATCCATTCTGCTTGTCGTGATAGGTGTCGAGGATGAACGCGAAGTAGTCGCTGTTGGTGAGCGTGACGTCGCGGATCTTCTCGCTCGGGACGATCAACTGCGCCTCACGATCGTAGAGCCAGGCCGCCACGAAGAGCGCTTCACCGTCGGTGACGATGCGGACCTCGGTGCGCTCGGAGATCGGGTTCCCCTCGACCGGCTCGCGTTGCACGAAATCGGTGAAGACCGTCGCGCTCTTCCAGGCGGCGTCGTCGAGCTTTCCGTCGACTTGTGGTGGTGTTTGTACCACCGTTGCTCTGCCGGTGCGAGCAGTGGAGCCGGTCTGCGTGATCATCTGCGCTTGGGCCGCGGAGTGGGCGGCGGCCATCATTACGACGGCGATGGCGAGCGAGCGAGCGCTGGTCAATTGCGGGGCGGTGAAGGGCTTGTGGTCGTGGCGAGCACTGAAGATGACGGGGCCAAGAGCTGTGGGCAATCTGGCTCGTCCGGCAACTGCTCTCACCACAGGGACACAGGGGGCACAGGGGGGATCGTGCCCCACTAACGGACTTGCAGTGCTCCTCGTTGAACAGCCTCAGGGGCTCAGCGCCCATTCCCTCGCACCGTAGTCCCCTGTGCCCCCTGTGCCCCCCGTGCCCCTGTGGTGAAAGCAGTTCGCAGTGCGCACGAATCTTCACGGAGCCTACGGGAACCCCCGCAGCAACCGCCGCACCGCCTCACGGATCGCCGCGCCAGGCCGAGTCTCAGCCTTCTCAGGGATCTCACCGGCGATGATCCCACGCCAAGCCACGATGCCTCGATCCGGGGTGAGCGCGTCGACCACGAGCGTCCCCTCTTGCCATGAGATCGTCCTCTGCGCGAGCTCCTCGGGGTCGCCGTACGCGCCCCACGAGTCGGATGTGCGGACCACACCGCCCGAGGTCGAGGGATCCTCACGCGGAGGCGGCGTGTCGGTGACGTTGCGTCGCGCCACCTGGAAGTGCACGAGGATCTGCGCCTGATCGGAGCTCACCAGCGGGAAGCCCTTCGCGACCAGTTCGGCCTCGATCGCTCTCGAGATCCTGCGCGCGACCGAGTCCTCGGGCACGACGGCACCCTGTTCGCGCTTGAGACCGTCAACGTCAAGCGGGCTCCAAGTCCAGCGTGAGCCTATCTCGATGCGGACATCGGGGGCGCGATGGTAGCTCACCGTCGGTCCGCAGGCCGAGAGCGCTGCGGCGGTGGCAAGGGTGGCGAGGAAAGGCCGAGCGTGGGAGAAAGGGCCGAACCTTCCCGCCCCCTGCGGAAATCGGTACGTTCCCGCCGTTCCGGCACTCTCCCCGCTCGCTACGAGGCCTTGGATGTCCCTGCGATCCCTGCGCGCCGCCTTCGGGCTTGGCGCGCTCTGCACCATGTCGATAGTGGGCTGCGCGCACGCGCAGCAACTGCCCCCGGGTGTGAAGGCCGGCGCGTGGACCGACCTCCTCGGCCCCAATGCCGCGGCGCATTGGCGCGGCTACCGCGTGGACTCGCTGCCGTCGGCCTGGGCGTTTGACGTTGCGACCGGCGTGCTCACCCGAACACGGCCCGGCGGCGACATCGTCACGCGTCAGCAGTACACGGACTTCGAGTTCGAAGTCGAATGGCGCTTGGGCGAGAAAGGCAACAGCGGGATCTTCTATCATGCGACCGAAGGCACGGCGGTCATCTATGAGAACGCCCCCGAGATGCAGATCCTCGACAACAAGGGGCACAACGACGGCAGGAACACGCTGACCTCGGCCGGCGCGAACTATGCGCTCGACCAGCCTGTGCGCGACGTGACCAGGCCGCTCGGTGAATGGAACAAGGCGCGCATCGTCGTGATCGGCTCGCATGTGGAGCACTGGCTCAACGACGTGAAGCTCCTCGAGTACGAACTCTGGACTCCCGAGTGGACCGCGAAGGTCGCGAAGACGAAGTTCGCGCAGTGGCCCACGTATGGGTTGGCGCGCCGCGGGCACATCGGGCTGCAGGAACACGGTGATGTGGCGAGCTTCCGCCATATCCGCATCCGGGAGCTCTCAAAGTGATCAAGAGTCGACTCGCGATCATGATGTTCCTCCAGTACTTCGTCTGGGGGGCCTGGTTCGTCACCATGGGCACGTATCTGGGGCAGACGCTGCAGTTCAGCGGCTCGCAGATCGGTGCCGCGTACGGCGCGACGGCGATCGCCGCGCTCGTCTCGCCCTTCTTCATCGGCATGGTCGCCGACCGCTTCATCAACTCGGAGAAGCTGCTCGCGGTGCTGCATCTCGCCGGCGGCGTGCTGCTCTACATGGTGTCGCTGCAGAGCGGCTTCGGGACGTTCTACCCGATGCTGATCGTCTACGCGCTCTGCTACATGCCGACGCTCTCGCTCTCCAACTCGATCGCGTTCCACCACATCAAGGACCCGGCGAAGGAGTTCCCGCTCATCCGCGTGCTCGGTACGATCGGGTGGATCGTCGCCGGCATCCTGGTAGGGAAGGTGCTCAAGGCCGACGCACAGGCACTGCCGATGCAGCTCGCTGCCGGCGGGAGCATCGTGCTCGGGATCTTCTCGTTCGCGCTGCCGGCCACTCCTCCACGCGGTGGTAGCCGTCCTTTCACGGCGCGCGACGCGCTCGGGCTCGACGCGCTCAAGCTGCTCAAGCACCGCGACTTCCTCGTCTTCACGCTCGGCAGTTTCCTCCTCTGCATCCCGCTGCAGTTCTACTACTCGTTCACCAATCTCTACCTCAACGAGATCGGCGCGCCCGACCCGGCCTTCATCCAGACCTTCGGGCAGATGAGCGAGATCGCGTTCATGGTCGTGCTCCCCGTCCTGCTGCTGCGCTTCGGCATCAAGGGGATCATGCTCGGTGGCATGATGGCGTGGGCGATCCGCTACTTCGCGTTCGCTTCGGGCGATGCGGGGAGCGGCATGTGGATGATCTACGCCGGCATCCTTCTGCATGGCATCTGCTACGACTTCTTCTTCGTGAGCGGACAGATCTACACCGATCAACGTGCCGGTGAGTCGATCCGTGCCGCCGCGCAGGGCTTCATCAACTTCGTGACCAACGGACTCGG
>JANOWT010000386.1:0-11636 GCA_031418115.1 Gemmatimonadota bacterium | reverse complement strand
ATGCACAGCTACTTCGAAGTGGATTCGGAAATCGTGTGGGTCGCCGTCAGCGAACGGGTGCCTTCGCTCCGACTTCAAGTCGAAGCCGCGTTGCACACCGACCCCGAGGTGCGCGAGTCGAGCTGACTGAGGGCGCTCGCCGCGGCGCGCGAGGCGCGGGGGTTCGGGCCGGTGCGCCGTGTGCCGGTGGCGGCAGCTCCGTGGGAACGACACCCGGATCGCGCGGTATCCGGCACAGGGGTGATTCGGCGTCCTGCGGATTACAGGGCGGACGCGACGGGGTGGTTGTATTGACGGAACCACGCGTACGATTCGCGGTCTGGGCAGTTCACGCAGCAGGACCCGATCGGGCTGGCGGGCGGGCTGAATCTCTACGGCTTTGCTGGCGGGGATCCGGTCAACTTCTCGGATCCATTCGGGCTGTGTCCCAAGTGCAGAGACGTGACCAAGGAAGAAGGCGCGCAGATCAACAAGGCCGCGATCATGAGCGGTAGCTGGACCTACTCGCAGAATGTCTCTGGCGGGAACAAGAACGACCCAGGTGTTGCGGCGGCAGGCGATTCGAACCTCGGCGACTGTACGGATCTGACCTTCTGCGCCACATCAAGTGCTCTCGGCGGGAGCTGGGGAGTGACGTACCGCAACAAGTCCTCCACGGGAATGCTCAAGGGAGGCAATCACGTCGGATATCGCGAGCTTGGCGGCTCCGAAGGCCCGCAGGTCGGCGATGTGGTGGTGCTAGGTGCTCACGCCGGTCTCTACATGCGGATGGACGCCGCCGGGAATCCAATCGCATGGGCGAAGAACGGATGCCCAAACCATTGCTCGGGTGGATACTCGGACGGGCGAACGGGAGAAACAAGCTTTGCACCGGGAAGGTTTGGCTCTGCCGCTACCGACAATCCGCGCTACTTCCGCGCGCAGGTGAGGCCATGATCTACTCTACTCGAAGTGTGCGAGTCGTCGCTAAGCGGCGTGCGATTGCCGCACTCGCTTGCATGTCTCTCTTGCTTGGCTGCGATCGCGCTGCGGAGCGACCTCGATCCGGCGAGCCAAGTCTCGACACGAGTCCGTCCACAGGTGCGGACGTATCTCCAGTGGGGCCTCTCGACAGCGCGTTGGCGTCTCGCGCGTCTGCTGTGGTCGACGAGTATCTCAGGCTGACCCACGTTGACGCTGCGCAGAACCCGACCGCGGAGCTCTTCATCTGCGCGCAGGAAGGACCGACGGACAAGTGGCTTGCGATAGCCTCGCATCGAGTGATTGCCGTTCTGGCGCAGGACGATGGACTGGTTGTCTCCGCTCAGGTGCAGACCGTCGCTACGCTTACGGCATCTTCGACCACAGCGAACGTCCTCGATGGCGTTGTGCTCGATCGCGTTGACACGCTGAGTTGGCTGGTAAAGCGCGAAGCGAACACTACACGCGTTGGAATCTGCGGTTTTTCACGCGAGGGATTCGACTTGATGCGCGCGCGATCGGGAGCGAACGTCTCGTGGAGTCCCAGTGAACGCGACTGGTCGAGTGCTATCGCCCGTGCCGTGAGGCTACGACAGACATCGGTGCCGCGCTGAGACGAGCTTGGATGAGGTCCTGTGCCTAATGACGCGTTAAGCCGCGGCCGCCCAAAGGGCGGCCGTCGGCTTCAACGGCGGTTAGAATCCATCGACGGGTCCGTTCACGCAGCAGGACCCGATCGGGCTCGCGGGGCGGCTCAATCTGTACGGCTACGCAGGCGGGGACCCGGTGAATAACTGGGATCCGTTCGGGACCGAAATCATCAAGAGGTACGGCGCCGAGACGGCGAGCGCGATTCAAGAAGCTCGGAAGGACTCGGCGTTCAACGCCAATTGGATCGCGATGGAACAGGACGATGCGAAGTACTTGATTTTCGATGATCCGTCTGACGGGGCAACAGGCTTTACCGGGTCCATTCACGATGGTGGCCTCTTCCAGGCCTACGACAACGTGCAGCAGGTGGCTCGGTCGAAAAACGTACGCGACCCGATTCGTGGTTACATGCGGATTCCGTCGAGAAACCCGGCGCAACCTCAGCGCTGCACCGTGCCGCACGAATCGATTCACATGATGGGTGTTGTGAACGGCGGGACGGCGAAGCTCAGCGCCGGGAACCCGGAGTTCAGTCGGCCATACTTTGATGGGCAGGGTTGCGGCGGTCACAGATGACGCGCGCATCTACTCTTGTCCATCGGGAGGAAGCGGTGACGCACCTGTCGTTCTCGCGACTGGTTTCTCGCCGACGTACCAGAATCATAGCTGCCGGAGCCGTGATTCTTCTGGGGGCCGTCGCTTGTGCCTCCGGTCGCACGCCGACGCCCGCGACGGCGCGTGACGACCAGGCTGAGGAGGCCGCAATGCTCGCGAGCGAGCTCCTTCGACGGATTGACTGGAAGGATGTATGTCCTGCGACGAAACCTTGCGAATCACTTCAGATTCATGCGACGGTCTACCGCGCGGCCCCCTATGGTGTGGTTCGCGATTCTACACTCTGGTGGTTTCGCCTGTCATCGGCTGACCTCCCCGTTGGTGTCGACGGACCTCCCTTCGTCTTGACCAACGACGCGGCTCAGGAAGGATCGACTACTGCGCGCGTCACGCTCGCGGTGACGCCGAGGGAGTCGCGCGGCGAGAATCTGCTGCTTGTCGCAGCGCAGATACTGTCCCCAGCACATGACATGGGGCTAGCGGTTCAAGCGATGGGAACGCGGAAGGAGAGCTCCTGGCGCATCGCCCGAGTCTTGAGCATTCCGTACTGAGTGTCGCGAACGGTCCTGCTTCCCGACGTCATGTAGGGCGGGGCCGTGCTGACCGGGGACGTCTGTGAAGGCCTAACACCACGTTCTACAGCGGCGGCGCAGCCGCCGTCTGCAGCAACGGTTGTTGGGCCAGACGCCAGTTCTCCCAGTGGCTACTCCGATCCCTTCGGACGCTGCTCTGAGAATCAGATTGCCGGAGTCGCGCTCGCGGGCATCCGGGCCGAAGAGCGGCGCTGCCTGAACCCGTGCGAGATGCAGAGGGGATATGGACCATCGGGTACTGTCATTTCCTGCAGTCGGATGCTTCCGATCCCGAGGGAGTGACTGGATCGGAGGCTGAAGCGACGTTTGCTCGATCTCGTTGTCCGCGTCTGCCGCGCGACACCTCTCACGGCGAATATCGCGCCGGATGCGTGCGCGTGTGCACCGCCTTCAGTCGAGAAAGGGAGACATGAGTGTAGCGTTGCGTCGTGGTCAACTGCGCGTGTCCCAGTATCTCCTGCAGGTCCCGGATGTCCGCCCCGCCGTCGTGCATGAGCGTCGCCATCGTATGCCGGAAGATGTGACAGCTCCCCGGTTTGCCGACGCCGGCGGACAGCACGTAACCGTGCAGCCGTTCCGTCAATCGTGATGGGCGGATGCGTCGCCCGCGGGCGTTCAGGAACAGCGACCCTGGGTCCTCGCGGTGAAGCAGACGCGGCCGTACCTCGTCCAAGTATCGGTGCACCCAGTGCACCGCGCGATCACCAATCGGAACCCAGCGATCCTTCCGACCCTTTCCCTCGCGGATGAACAGCACGCCGCGGTCAGCATCGAGATCACGAAGCTCGAGTCCGACCAACTCCATCCGGCGGATCCCCGTCGAGTAGAGTACTTCCATGATCGCGCGGTCCCGCACGCCGCTGCGGGTCGTGATATCGGGCCGCGATAGCACGCGCTCCGCCTCAGATGCGGAGAGCACGGCGCGAGGGAGACGTCGCGGCAGAGATGGCCGCGCCAGCCCGATCGCCGGATCGGCGGCGAGGCGTTTGGTCCGCACCGCCCAGTCGCAGAACATTCGGACCGCCGTAATCGCGTTCGCCTGCGTGCCCGCACTGGGCGGCGACACCGCGCATCGGGCACGACCCAGCTCCAGACGGAACCGAGCGATGGCCGTCTCGGTCAGCTCGTCCATCCGCCGCACGCCGACGCGCGCCAGTGTCGCGGCGAAGCGCCGCAGGTGCAGCCGACGGGCGGCGATCGTCGAGCGAGCAAGTCCGAGGGCTCCGAGTGTCTCCAGATGCGCCGCGATCTCGCTCCTGAGTCTCAACGAGAAACCAGCTCCGCGCTCGCGACGGTGGTCCACCGCCGCTGGCAACACGGGGGCGTGCGCGCCGGGTTCGATTGGAAGGACCCCGCGCAGAAGCGCATCGATGCTCTGCGCCGCTGGTCGATGGGTCTGCGCGAAGACCCTAAGGTCATACCCGCGCGGCAGTGGTACTCGGAGGGACTGGATGTCCAGCACCTCCAAAGCGGTGCCGACCTTCTGCGCGAGGCGATGCCCGCGCGTGTCCCCTGGGAACGCCAACCGCACGCGCGCCGCGCCGCAACCGGCCACGCGTTCGGCCAGGAGGGCGATCTCGGACTCGCTTACGTCGCGGGCGCAGGCGATCACGCGGCGATGGCCGGCGCGCCAGACAAGGATTGCCTCAAGCACGTCATCGCAGACCACCACGTCCCCGGGCTCTTCGAGCGCCGAGAGATTCCAGATCCTCGGCCAGTCGATCAGGAGCCAGCGTGGTGGAGTTGGCGCACTCCGCGGCGAGGCGATGCGGTGACCGACGCACTGCCTCACGCTGCCGTCGGCATCGATCAGCGGGACGACGAGGCAGCCGACCAGGTGCTCGTGGCCAGAGCTTCGGAGCGCGCCAATACCGGCGAGGCTCGCGCGCGAGCACGGATCGTCTTCATCGCGAGCGGTCGCGAATCGGCCGAGCGTGCGATCCGCGAATCCGAGTTGGAAGTGTCCCATGAGCGCGGCGTCCGCCAGCCCCTCTCGCTCGAGGAACGCCATCGCACGGGCGCTGTTCGGTAACGCGCGGCGATAGTGGTCGGTCAGGCCTCGGAGGATCAACGAAGGGTTCACGCTTCATTGGAGTCTGCGACCCTTCAGACGGTTGGCGAATGTCACGCCTTGCGACCGCGCACGCCGTTTGTACCATCCGTGCAGAATGGTCAGGCCGTGAGCCGGTCGTCGCCGACCACTCCGGGAGTGAGAACGCGCGGCAAGCTTGGGGGGCTTCGGGCCACCCGCAGGGGCGGCCTCCTCACATCTCCCATCTCCCTTCTGCCCCTCTAATAGATGCCGAGATCCCGCGCCGCGACCACCGGTCGCGCGTACCCCGCGCGTGCGAGCTCGGCGACCAATCCGGCATCGTCGGTCCCCCAATACAACTGATGATAGAGCACCAACTGCTTGGGACGTGCGCGTGTGGCGAGTGCCGCGAGCTCCTCGGTGCTCGTGTGCGCGCGCGCATGGTAGCGCTGCCACTCCGGTGGCCGCGTCTTGAAGCGCTCCGCCGAGTAGACCTCGTGCACCAAGAGGTCGCATCCATTGCAGGCCGTGACCACTGCGTCGCTCGCCCGCGTGTCGCCCGAGATCACGATCGAGCGGTCGGCTGAGTCGAACCTGTAGCCGAACGCCACTTCCCAATCGCCATGCGGCACGGCAAAAGCCGTGACCTTCATGTTGCCGTCGTCGAACACCATACCGGGCACGATCTCGTGGACATTCACCCGATAGCCGGTCTCGTTGGCCGGCTCGAGTCCGTCCAATCGGTTGCGGATGTCGGCGGCGTAAGCGGCGAGCAGATGATCGACCATCGCCTTGGTCCCCGGCGGACCATAGAGCTCAAGCGGTACTGTGCGCTCGAGTACCCAGCTACTGAGGATCACGTCCGGCAGGCCGATCGTGTGGTCCGAGTGCAGGTGGGTGAGGAAGAGCACCTTAAGATTCTTTGGCTCGAGCGCCTCGAACCCCAGCCGTGACGCCGCGCCTGCGCGCCGGACGATGCCCGGGCCCGCATCGACCAAGTAGGAGCGGCCGTTGCGCACGACGCTGACCGCAGGCCCACTACGATCGGGATCGGCGTTGGGGGTGCCGGTGCCGAGCATCACGACCTGGGTTTGCGGCGCTTGTGCGCGCGCGATGCCGCCCGTGAGCGTGAGCGCCGCGACAAGTACGGAACGACTGACGACTCCGCGCATCACATCACCGGCTTGAGCTTGCGCTCGAGGTACGCGGCGATCGCCGCGTTCACGCGCTTCTGGTTCTCGTACCGCATGAAATGGTGCGTGTCGTCGACGATCGTGATCTCCTCGAGATCGATCTTCTGCGCGCGTAGCCGTTGCACGAAGTCCACGGTCTGGGAGAAGCGCACGTTGCGGTCGTCATCGGCATGAATGAACAGCGCCGGTGAACGCCAGGTGAGCACTGAACTCACCGGCGACGACTGCCATGCGACGCGCGCCATCGACTCCACTTCGCTCGTCGGGCGCTCGAATCGAAAGGTGCCGGCACCGAAGCGATTCCCAGAGTCGCTCGTCCAGTCGTGCACGCCATGGATGTCCACGCCGGTGGCGAAGAGGTCGGAGTCGCGACCGAGCGCGAGCGCGGTGAGGTAACCGCCGTAGCTGCCGCCGTAGATCGCGATGCGTGCAGGATCGACATTCGTCTGTGCGCGCAGCCACTCGCCGGCGGCCTTCACGTCGAGGTACTCGCTGGCTCCAGCCATGCCGGCATTGGGCGGACGCTGGAAGTCGTGCCCGTAGCCGATCCCGAGTCGATAGTTGATCGCGAGCACCACGAAGCCACGACTCGCGAGGTACTGATTCTCTGCGTACGCGTTCCAGTAGTAGTCGCCGTAGTGCCAACCCAGGAGCATCTGGCGCGGCGGGCCGCCATGCACATAGACGATCGCGGGCTTCTTCCCTGCGCTGCCGCCCGGCGGCGTGAAGAGCTGGGCATGCACGGTCAGTCCATCGGCGGACTTGTAGATGACCTGCTTGGGCACGACGAGCTGTGACGAGGGAAAGTCGGCCGGCACCTGCGACTCCCCGAGCCAGCGGCGCGGTGTGTTGGCGGCGGCGCGTGCATCGCCGGCGGCCTCGAGCACGAACGGCACCGGTGGCTTCTGTGCCGTACCGCCGATCGCGGCGATGCGGCCGCTGCTCAGGGTGACGGGCGTCCACTCGAGTCCGGTGCCCGGTGTGAGCACCTCAGGCGCAGCGCGGTCGACCGGTGCGCGTACCAGGTGACGACGATCGATGTCGCCCGGTGTGCCGCCGAGGTTTCCGGCGTAGAGCAGGAACTTGCCGTCGTTCGACCGCGTGACGTACTCCGCCATGTGATCGCCTGGCGTGAGCAGCATCGGTGCGTCGTTGCCGTGTGCGGTCATGGAGTAGAGATGCGACCAGCCGTCCTGCATGCTCATGAAGGCGATGCGGTCGCCAGCGACCCAGTTGAGATTGGTCCCGCCATGCGTGCTCGGGACGCTGCCTCGCAATGAGACCTCGCTCGCCCAGCGCTGCCTGGCCTCACCGGTCGCGGCGTCGGCGATCCAGATGCTCCACGGTGCCGGTTGGATCTCGAGTGAGTTCACCGCGGCGCCACCCGAGCCGGGGCGTCGTACGAATGCGATCTGCGTGCCTTCGATCGACCAACGTGGCGAGCCATCGCGATTGGTGCTCGGCGCCACGTAAAGGATCGGCGTGGTCTCGTTGGTATAGATGCCGATGAACGCATGATCCCCCCGACCGCTGACGAAGGCGATGCGCGACCCGTCGGGTGAGAACTGTGCTTCGCCGGCGCTGCCGCGCTGGTCGAAGAGCTTCTTGGCCGGAGTGGAACCGTCGATGGCGACGGACCAGAGCTGGCGTGCGCGCTCGAACACCACGATGTCGCTCCGCGGCGAGATCACGGGGCTCAGACCTTCACCGAGTGAGACCGGTGTGCCGCCGGCAAAGGGAACGACCCACACCTCGACCTTCACCGGAGTCGGCATCGCGGTGGGATTCACCGGCAGCGCGTCATCCCAGTTGGAGCCGAAGTCTCCGCCGCGCATGTAGACGACCCACTTGCCGTCGTCCGAGACTTGGACCGCATTGAGCTCTTGGCCGTCGTCGGTCTCGAAGTTCGTCAGGCGCCGCGCGCTGAAGGCGGGGCCCTCGGCGACCCAGATGTTGCGGCGCCCGCGCTCGTTGAGCGTCCAGGCAAGCTTCTCACCGGTGGCGGCGGCGGTGAGGTTCGTTGGATAGGGCGCGCTCATCACCTGGTCGAGCGTGAAGCTCGCGGTGGTGGGGGCGGGCCGACCTTGAGCAAACGTGAGAGCGGGAACAAAGGCGAGGAGCGCCAGCGTGGCGCGAATGGTGTTGCGGGATGCGGGATTCACGAAGCCTCGGCGTGGGAGCAGGGCGAACATCATCATATCGTAGCCACTTCGGCGCACGACCGGCAGGGCGACCGCTCGAGGGCTCAACGTGTCCAGATCACGACCGCGCCGCACGGATCGCTTGAGACGGTCGTGAACTCCGGCGGCACACGCGTCGAGGTGTTGTAGACCTCGACGCGCTTCGCGTTGAGCATCATGCCGCGCAGTTCCCACCCGTTCAGTCGCGCCATCCGTATGCCGTCGAGCCAGATGTCGGCCACACACCGGGCACCCATCGAACCGCGCATCAGCGGCAACGGGTCGGCGTCACCGACCGCGCGGGAGGCACCGACCGTGACGCCTGGTATCCGCGCCCAGGCACCCGGCATGAATGCGAAGTCCGCGAGTTCCTTGCCCTCGACCAGATGGCCCGCCCCGGCTCGCATGCGACGCGAAATGTCGGCGGTGAGTGGGTCGGCGCGTCTTCCCACGACGGAGACCGATGGCAACTCCACCGCGAAGCGCGCCAATACGACATCGATCCGCACTTCTGCGAGCGGTTCGAGTGCGATGCTGCGCATGGCAGGAGACCGTCCGATCGCGCGCACGACAAGCGTCTGCGAACCCGATGGCAGCCCACGGAGAGTCGCGCGCCCAGAATCGTCCGTGACCTCGGCGAACGCGGTGCCACGCACGCCGACGATCGCACGACCGACCGCAGCCCCACCGCCGTCGCGCACGCGCACCGCGAGGCGCCCGAGCCCGGCGATGCGTCCAACCGCGACCGTGTCGTCGGGGTCCGCGTCGGGGAGGATCCTCGCCGCGGGATCCATGAAGCTGATCGTGAGTGGTCGACGTGCCACGCCGACGGAGTCGAGCTCGAGGTAGAGAGGTCCCGTGGACTGCCCGCGATGCGTCGCGACGAGCGTGAGCGCGATGTCGTTCGGCACTCCGCACAAGAGGTAGCGTCCGTCCGTACCGGTCGTGTCGCGCGCCGTGCGCTCGATCTGCCTCGCGCGCCCACCGATGATCTGGACCTCGAACCAGCGCACGCTCGCTTCGGCACCGAGGAGCGGTGTGCCGTCCTCCGCTGCGCGCAGAGTTCCGAAGAGCACCGCGGTGGACGCCTCGGCCGCGCGACCGCAGAGCAACCGACTCACACCATTCGCCGAGGGAGTCGCGAGTTCGATCTCCTGCTGTCCCGCCGCCCCCACGTCGACCAAGCGAGCCGGCGCCGCGATGTCGAGCGAGTCGAGCATGGGATGAAAGAAGCCGAGTGCGTACCGACCGGGCGCGAGATCGCGAAGCACGAATCGCCCGCGTCGGTCCGTCAGCGCGGTCTGGGTGGTGCCTTGCACCACGACGGTCGCATTCTCGAGCGGCGCGTGTGTGATGAGCGAATCGAAGACCACGCCGCGCACGATCGCCTGTGCGCCGAGTGCGCTCGCGGAGATCGCGAGCGTCGCGGACATCACGACCATCGCGATGATCGCGTGCATCGCGCCGGTACATGCACGCCGAACGAGAACCGGAGCGGTCATGGAACCTCGTACCCCAAGAGTCTCCCGCAGGATGCCGCGAACGACCGACCGATGCAAGAAGGGGCGGCCGAACGGCCGCCCATCTCCCATCTCCCCTCTGCCCCTATCGCACCAACGGCTTGAACTTGATCCGATGCGGCTGATCCGCATCCGCACCCTTCCGTCGCCGCAGGTCGTCGATGTACGCGCCGTAGTTCCCCTCGAACCACACCACCTCCGAGTCCCCTTCGAACGCGAGGATGTGCGTGGCCAACCGGTCGAGGAACCACCGGTCATGCGAGATCACCACCGCGCAGCCGGAGTAGTCGACCAAAGCTTCCTCGAGCGCGCGCAGCGTGTCGACGTCGAGGTCGTTGGTGGGCTCGTCGAGCAGCAACAGGTTGCCGCCGCTCAACACCGTCTTTGCCAGATGCAGTCTGTTGCGCTCGCCGCCCGAGAGGATCCCGACCTTCTTCTGCTGGTCGGTGCCCTTGAAGTTGAAGGTCGAGAGATACGCACGGGTGTTCATCTCCTTCTTGCCGACCATGATCAGCTCGTTCCCGCCGCTGATCTCCTCCCACGCCGTCTTGTTGGGATCGAGCGTGCGCGACTGGTCCACATACGCGAGTTGTACCGTCTCGCCGACCTTGAGTTCGCCACTGTCGGGCGTCTCCTGCCCGGTGATCATCCGGAAGAGCGTCGACTTGCCGGCGCCATTGGGACCGATCACACCGACGATGCCACCTCGCGGGAGTGAGAAGTCGAGTTTGTCGATCAGCAGTCGGTCGCCGAATCCCTTGGTGAGTTTCTTCGCGATCACCACGTCGTTGCCGAGTCGAGGCGCCGGCGGGATGATGATCTCGTTGGAGTTGATCTTCTCGTTCTGCTCCTCGCTCATCATGTCTTCGTAGTTCTGCATGCGGGCCTTGCTCTTGGCCTGCCGCGCGCGCGGTGCCATCCGCACCCACTCGAGTTCGCGCGCGAGTGAACGCTGACGCGCTGAGGCGATCTTCTCTTCCTGCGCGAGCCGGGTGCGCTTCTGGTCGAGCCAGCCGGAGTAGTTGCCCTCGTACGGCACGCCGCGGCCGCGGTCGAGCTCGAGGATCCACTTGGCGACGTTGTCGAGGAAGTAGCGATCATGCGTGATCGCGACCACAGTGCCGGGGAAGCTCTCGAGGAAGTGCTCGAGCCAGGCTACCGACTCGGCGTCCAAGTGGTTGGTCGGTTCGTCGAGCAGCAGCATGTCGGGCTCCTCGAGGAGCACGCGGCAGAGCGCGACGCGGCGACGCTCGCCGCCGGAGAGCGTCTTCACGCTCGCATCGGCCGGCGGAAGTCGCAGCGCGTCCATGGCGACCTCGATCTTGTTGTCGAGGTTCCAGAGGTCGTGCGCGTCGATCTGCTCCTGCACGCGACCCTGCTCGTCGATCAGTTTCGTCATCTCGTCGTCGCTCATGGGCTCGGCGAACCGGTGCGAGATCTCCTCGTAGCGCGTCAGGAGCCGGCGCTGCGTCGCCACGGCGAGCTCCACATTGCCGCGCACGTCGAGTGTCTCGTCGAGCTGCGGCTCCTGCGGGAGATACCCGATCTTGGTGCCCTTGTGGGCCCAGGCCTCGCCCTGGAAGTCCTGGTCGACGCCCGCCATGATCTTGAGCAGCGACGACTTGCCCGCGCCGTTGGGACCGAGCACGCCGATCTTGGCGCCAGGGTAGAACGAGAGCCAGATGTCGTCGAGGATGATGCGCGAAGGGGGGACGACCTTCTTCAGCGCCTTCATCACGTAAATGAACTGTGGTGCCAACGCAGTGCTCCGGTGCAGGCCGCGAGAACGGGCTAGGCGCGCGCTCGCTGCTGGTGATTCCTTCGTGGGCCGGTAACTTCCTCGACCGAGCTTGAAGTTAGCGGCCCGTGGGCCTGCGCACTACGGAACCGAG
>JANOWT010000385.1:0-7972 GCA_031418115.1 Gemmatimonadota bacterium | reverse complement strand
GCCTTCGCCGACTCCGTCCTGCGCGCCGCCGAGGACATCGGGGCGAGCATCACCGAGACCACATCCGACAACCCCGCCCCGTCGCGCGACCCGGTCGAGATCCGCAACGCGCTCATCGCCTACGCCAGCGAGACCTACATCCGCGAACTCTTCGCCGCGCACGACTCGACCAACTTCCGCTGGCCCGAGCGCACGCGAGACCCGTTGCGCGTCTGGATCCAACCGAGCGCACTCGACGGCTTCACGGCCGCGCATCTCACTACCGTGCGCGACGCATTCGACCCGTGGGTCTCCACGGGCATCCCGGTCGCGTTCGACTTCACCGAGGATTCCACTCGCGCCGAGATCCTCATCACCTGGGTGGCGCGCTACGAGAGCCGCACCACGGGCCGCACGCGTTGGGTGCGCGACCGGCACGGCTGGATCACTGGCGCGGGGATCGAACTCGCGCTCGCACAGCCCGACGGTCGCGTGCTCGACGACGCCGCGGTGCGCGCGATCGCGCGGCACGAGATCGGTCACCTGCTCGGGCTCGACCACACGACCGATGAGATCAACATCATGTCGGCGCGCATCCGCGTGTCGGAGCTGAGCGAGGCGGACCGTGCAACGGTCCGCCTCGTCTACAAGCTGCCGCCTGGAAGACTACGCACGCCCTGAGGCATGCGGCGACGAAGACTCAGCGCGGTCCCCAACGCAGCGTCACCGTCTTCCGCTCCCGCCCGCGCACCACGCTGAGCTTCGCCTCCGTGCCCTCGATCGACCCGAGCATCTGCACCAACATCACCGGCGACGCCACCGGCGAGCGCCCGAGCGCGGTGATCACATCACCGCCCTTCAAGCCGGCCTGCGCCGCCGAACTACCATTGGCGACCTCGTTCACGATCACGCCCTGACGCACGCCCAGCACCTCGCCCCAGTCCGCGTCGAGCGTGCGGAACTCGGCGCCTGCGAAGAACGCCACCGCGGTCTTGTTCTCCGCGCCGGGTCCGAACACGAAGAGGCGCACTTCACCGCCCTGCTCTGGCGACACCTCGCGCCGCGGCGCGACGTCGCGCGAGTCGATGATCACGCGTCGCTCGCCTGCGCCCGTCGCGTCGACGACGATCCGACCCTGGCCCGGGATCCGCATCGGGATCAGCGCGCGCTCGAACTCGCCGCACGACTCGCCGAATCCCTCAGGGCGCCGGGCGACGGTGAGTGAGAGGTCGCGTGAGGATCCCTGCCGCTCGACACGGACAATGACACTCCGGCCCGGCACCAGTTGCTCCCCAAGGTCGGGGACGCGTTCACGCATGTCGAGACCCCCGATGCTGAGCACCTTGTCGTTGCGTAACACGCCTGCACGCTCGGCCGGTGAACCGGGTTCCACACTCGTCACGAGCGTGCCCGTCGACCGCGGCTGTCCGTTCTCGACCACGTACTCCATCGTGAGATTCACGCCGAGGTAGCCGGTCGGGCGCGGCAATCGCTCGTCGACACAGCGCGCTTGGATCGCGCTCATGATGGCGAAGCCGTCGCGCGTGTGCAGCGCGAGCTGTTCCTCGAGCCGCTGGCGCGTCTTCGCATCGGCCGCGCCCGAGGCGCGGATCTCACGCACGAGCTGTCCTTCGCGGTTACGCCAGGTGGCGACGACCCGCTTCACCTCTTCGACGTTGGCGACGAGGATGCGGTCCACTACCGAGTCGGCGCGCACGTTCGTGCGTTCGACGACGCGGACCGTCTGCGCTCCGAGCGCGCGCGCTACGCCGCTCACAGCGACCACAGCGACCACAGCGACCACAGCGACCGCGGCGACCGCGGCGCTCACTGCGCTCACGACGCCGCCGGTGATGAGCCCATGGCCGTCAGTGCGCATCAGTAGCGCTCCAGCCGACGTGTCGCCGGCATCGTCGCACCGATCTGCCTGAGCGTCGCCTCGCGTGCACCGAGCGTGGTGAGATAGTACTGGTTGAGCATCGGATCCTGCGGCGCGCGGTAGAGCGCCGAACGCGTGGCGGCGGCGATCTCGTCGAGCGCGTCGAGTCGCGTTTGGTAGAGATCCTGGTTCATCCGCACGAAGCGCGACGACGTGTCCTGCGCCGCCAAGAAGGCCGCGGCGTCCTGGTACTGTTGCTGTGATGACGTCAGCACCTGCATCGCGTCGTTCGCCGAACGGAACGCCGGTGCCGCCGCCAGAGGCTGACCGAAGGCGGGCATGGTGCCGGACCCGGCGCCGGCGGTGACGCGACCGAGGAGCGCGCCGCCCACCACCAACGCGAAGCCGGCGGCAGCGCGGAGCATCCACACCTGCGTGCGCGGCCGACGATCCATGAGCGGCACGACCGGCGCGCCGCCCCCGGCGGTCGGCGCGCGGTGCGCGT
Source organism: Gemmatimonadota bacterium (assembly GCA_031418115.1). Taxonomy (GTDB): domain Bacteria; phylum Gemmatimonadota; class Gemmatimonadetes; order Gemmatimonadales; family Gemmatimonadaceae; genus Pseudogemmatithrix. The sequence goes on along the minus strand of JANOWT010000385.1, from coordinate 5,609 downwards.
CAACGATGATCCCCTCCGCTCGCAGCTGCGGCGCGAGCGTCGACCAGGCGGTGAGCGGTTTCATAGGAATCGGCGCCATCGCGCTCATACGCGCGAGGCGACGGAAGGCCGCCACTTCGGCACGGCAGTCCCAGCAGCCGGCGATGTGTGTCGCCTCTTCTGCCGTAGGAGTGTCGTCCGCGATCGCGGCCAGTCGGTCAGTCGTGAGATGTGACATCAGCGTCGTCCTTGGCCGGCGAGGAAGCGTCTACGAGATGCGCGAGCAGCCGGCGGAGCTTCGCGCGTGCTTTGAATAGTTGGGATTTCGACCCCCCCGAGGTGATGCCGAGTTCGGCGGCGATCTCCTCGTGGGTATAGCCCTCGACGTCGTGCAACACGAAGACCGTCCGCGCGCCCGGAGAGAGTTGCTGCACGCCCTCGTCGATGCTCTGCGCGAGGAAGGTCCGGTCCAGATCATCGTACACAGCGACGGTGTCCTCCTCCATCACCGTCTCGAGCTTGGCGAGCCGCCGCACCGTGCGCAGCGCGTTGAGCGTGCGATTCACGGCGATGCGGTGCGCCCAGGTCGAGAACTGCGAATCGCCCCGCCAGGTGGGCAGCGCGCGGAAGATCTGGATCCAGACCTCCTGTGCGATGTCCGCGGCCTCGTCGGGGTCACCGACCAGGCGTCGCACCACGGCGTCGATGCGCGGCGCATGCGCGACCCAGAGGGCGCGCAGCGCTGCTTCGTCGCCATTGATGGCGCGGCGGATGGTGAGGGGGTCGGTGGCCATACCGTTGCGTAAGGTGTGTCACCCCGGGGGGACCAAAGGGTTGCCACCCCGGCCCGGTTCGTGCAAGCTGTGACGCTGGTGGGTGACCTCAAGTCAGTCCGCGCGTCAGTCGTTACTAGCAGAACCGCACTCCGACTCGCCGCTAATGCTCCTTCCGCTCATCACACTGACTGCTGTCCTGACCCTCGGCAAAGGCCTCCCGGCCAACGCCCCGAGGGCCGTTGGCATGTCGGCCGACCGCCTCACGACGGTCGATCGGGTGGTGCGCCGCGGCATCACGGCCGGTGCCTACCCGGGCGCCTCGGTCGTGGTCGGCCGCAAGGGTTTCTCGGTCTGGGAGAAGGGCTACGGTAGGCTCGGATGGACCAGCACCAGTGCTGCGGTCGTCCCCGGCGAGAGCATCTACGACCTGGCGAGTCTGACCAAGGTCGTCGCGACCACCACCGCCGCGATGATCCTCTACGACGAAGGCAAGCTCGATCTCAAGGCGCCGGTCCAGCGCTACCTCCCCGAGTTCACCGGCGAGGGCAAGGAGCTGGTCACGATCGAGCACCTCCTCACGCACCGCTCTGGCCTCCCGCCCGGTCGGCAGCTCTGGAAGACAGCCCGAACACCCGCCGAGGCGCGTGCTCAGGTGCTCGAGACTCGTTTGCAGCAGCCGGCTGGCCGACTATTCAACTACTCCGACCTCGGCGCCGACGTCATGGGCTGGGTCGTGGAACGCATCTCCGGCCAGACCCTCGACGCATTCACCGCGGAACGCATCTTCGCGCCGCTCGGCATGGACGACACCGGCTTCCGTCCGAGCACCGCGCTCCTCTCACGCATCGCGCCCACCGAGGTCACGCCGCCGCGCGGCTACCCGGTGCGCGGCGAGGTCGCCGACGAGGCGGCCTTCGCGCTCGGTGGTGTGGCAGGTCACGCCGGCCTGTTCGGCACCGCGACCGACCTCGCCGTGTTCGCGCAGATGATGCTCAACGGCGGCGAGTACGATGGCACGCGGCTCGTGCGCGAGGAGACGATCCGGAAGTTCATCGCACCGGTCGCCGATCATCGTGCGCTCGGTTGGGAGGTTGCGGCTGGAGAGCGCGGCGCGGGCGAGTACCTGAGTCACAGCGCATACGGGCATGTGGGCTACACGGGGACGTCGCTCTGGATCGACCCCGAGCGCGACCTGTTCGTCATCCTGCTCACCAATCGCGTGCATGCGGCACGGGCCCGCCGCCCGGGCATCATCATCGCCGACGTGCGGCACGACCTCGCTGACGCGGCCGCACTTGCGGTCACTGATGAGCCGCTCCTGCGGCAGGTCGCGTGGCCGCGTACTTTTCGTGTGGATCAGGCTGCGGACTGGACGCGCGGTCGCGCGCTCCCCAAGCGACCCACAACGAAGGCGAAGCGGAAGTGACAACTCCCGATGTGTCCCCGGCCGGCGAACCGCCGGCCGATCAGTCGTCCGCCGAGGTCAGCACCGCCAGCGGTGCGATCTCGCAGGACCAGGTGAAGCTCGCCCTGCGCAAGGTGAAGGACCCCGAGCTCAACCTGAACATCCTCGACTTGGGTCTCATCTACGAGATCCGCGTTGAGGGCAATGACGTCCAGATCGACATGAGCCTCACGTCGCCCGGTTGCCCCTCTGGCCCTGAGATCATGACCGACGCAGAGAATCAGCTCAAAGCGCTGCCGGGAGTGGGAACGGTGCAGATGAACCTCGTCTGGTCGCCGCCCTGGACGCCGGACAAGATCGAGCCTCGGGTACGGGCTTATCTAGGGTTCTGAAGGGCCTCCATGCGCAGAATGTGACGCTGCGGCGATGTGCGCGGTTGCGCGCCGTGTACTATGAGTCATGGCGTGCAGCGCCACGGCCACGCCACACGATTTCGAATGGCCCCGATCGGAGCAGTTGAGGCGGTGCGATTCCCGTGCAGCCCACAGTTGATGTCTTGCAGGGCAGCATCCTGGTCGTGGACGATCAGGACGCGGACGTCCTCTTGCTCACGGCGATGCTGCGGAGCGCGGGGTTTCAGCGCATCGCGTCGACGACGAACCCGCGCGTCGTCTGCGCCCTGCACCGCGAGCACCGATACGACCTGATCATCCTCGACCTGCAGATGCCGGGCATGGACGGCTTCGAGGTGATGGACGGCCTCAAGGCGATCGAGACGGACGACTACCTCTCGGTTCTGGCCGTCACTGCCAATCCGACGCACAAGATGCGGGCGTTGCAGTCAGGCGCCAAGGACTTCATCAGCAAACCATTCGATGCGCCCGAAGTGCTGGTGCGCGTCCACAACCTGCTGGAAGTCCGCCTCCTTCACGAGGCCGCGCTCGATCAGGGCAAGCTGCTGGAGTCGATGGCACTCCACGACGTGCTGACGGGGCTCGCGAACCGGCGCCTGCTCACGGACCGGATTTCGATGGCCTTGGCGCACGCGCGACGGCACACGAGCGCGCTCGCGCTGGTGTATCTGGACCTGGACGGATTCAAACAGCTGAACGACGCTCGCGGGCACGGCGCCGGGGATGCGCTACTCCGTCTGGTGGCGCAGCGCCTCCTGGCGCTGGTGCGCGAGGAGGACACGGTGGCGCGCGCGGGTGGCGACGAGTTCATCCTGGTACTCTGGCACATCAGCGGACCCGAGTACGCGACTGCGGTGGCGCTCAAGGTCATCGAGGCGTTGGCGGAACCCTTCATCGTCGAAGGTCACGCGGTCAGCATCACCGCCAGCGCGGGCGTCAGCATCTACCCCGACCACGGCGAGGACGCGGACACGCTCACGCACAGTGCCGACCAGGCACTCTACGAGGCCAAGCGCGCGGGGAAGAACGTGCACCGCATATCCGGAGGCACGGTGTCGCTGCTCGACGCCGCGGGTCCGATCGTTCCGCCGGCGATCGATCGATGATCGCACCCTCTGATATCCTGAATGCTCGCTGCCTGATCGTTGACGATCAGGAAGCCAGCGTGCGGCTGCTCGAGCAGATATTGCGCGTCGCCGGCTATGGCTGCGTCTCCTCGACGATGGACCCGATGAGCGTCTGCGACCTGCATCGCGCCAACCGCTACGACCTCATCCTCCTCGACCTGCAGATGCCGGGTATGGACGGTTTCGAGGTGATGAAGGGCCTTCAGGCGATCGAGCTCGATGGCTACATTCCAGTGCTCGTGATCACGGCGGCGAGGGGTCAAGCACGTCGGGCGCTCGAGGCCGGCGCAACGGACGTCGTCAGCAAGCCCTTCGACCTCTCCGAGTTGCTGATCCGGGTCCACAACCTGCTGGAAGTGCGCCTGTTGTACCAGCAGGTCGGACGGCAGAACACCGCGCTGGAGGAAACGGTACAGGAACGCACCGCAGCATTGCGCGGCGCGAACGAGCAGCTCGTGCGAGAGATCGTGGAGCGCACGGAAGCCGAGCGGTCGTTGCAGCAGGCCTTTGCGGAGATCGAGGTCTTGAAGAACCGGTTCGAGGCCGAGAGCATCTATCTGAAACACGACAGCGATCGCGCGTACAACTTCGGCGAGATCATCGGGCAGAGCCGGGCCCTCGAGCGGGTGTTCGTCAACGTCGAGCAGGTCGCGCGCCAGGACACCACGGTGCTCCTTCTCGGTGAGACGGGAACCGGCAAGGGAGTGGTCGCGCGCGCGATCCACAACCGGAGCGGTCGGCGCGACCGCCCGCTGGTGACCGTCGATTGTACGGGGCTTCCGGCGAGTCTCATCGAGAGCGAGCTCTTCGGCCGCGAGAAAGGAGCGTTCACAGGCTCCACCTCGCGGCAGATTGGGCGCTTCGAGCTCGCGCACGGCGGCACCCTCTTCCTCGATGAGATCGGGGAGATGCCACTGGAGCTGCAGGCGAAGTTGCTCCGGGTCATCCAGGAGGGCGAGTTCGAACGCCTGGGCAACCCCCGCACGCTGAAAGTCGATGTGCGGATCATCGCCGCCACCAACCGGAACCTGTGGAACGAGGTCGGCGAGGGCCGGTTCCGTGAGGACCTCTACTACCGGCTCAATGTCTTCCCGATCACGGTCCCTCCGCTCCGAGAGCGCAAGGACGACATCCCGCTGTTGGTCAAGGTCTTCGTCGACAAGTTCAACAAGAAGCTCGGGCGCGCCTTCGAGACGGTGGAGCACGCGACGCTGGCGCTCCTTCACGAGCACGACTGGCCTGGCAACGTGCGTGAGCTGGAGAGCGTGATCGAGCGGGCCGTCATCACGAGCCAGGGGTCGGTGATTCGCGTCTCGGACCGGTTCGAGGCGGCACGGTCGTCGAATGAAGCGACTGCGCCGTCCGTCAAGCGACTCGACGAGATCGAACGCGATCAGATCGCGCTTGTGCTACGGCAGACCGGCTGGCGGATCGAGGGGTCCGCCGGCGCGGCGCTGATCCTCGGCCTCAACCCTAGCACGCTCCGCGGTAGAATGCGGAAGCTCGACATCCGCCGCTAGCCACGCGCCTTGACGGTTCCGTCGAATGCGACGGATTCCGCCGACGGGTCGTCTGTCGAAGCGCCGGACACTCATTCGCAACGCTATGACTGTCAATGCGTTAGCATCGATCCGTCCGATCGATGCTCGTGGCACTCTCTGTGCGTTACCACGAGTGCAGCGGTCGCTCGGTTCCGGACTGCGGGTACCTGCTCGAACAGCAGCAGAATCCAACGGTGCCAGCCGATTGCGCTGCCATCTCACCAGCTTCACAAGCTCGAGCGACCTCCGGGAGGGGGCAAAGATGAACAATGCAATCGGACAGCAGCGAACCTGGTATGCGGCGGTGTTGGTGGCGGCGGTGTTGATGTCGGCGATCATCACTGGCTGCGCGACGGATGAAGGACGGA
>JANOWT010000384.1:0-4607 GCA_031418115.1 Gemmatimonadota bacterium | reverse complement strand
TCTGGTTCACCAATGGTGTGAAGGCCGCGATCGCCAAGTGGACGTTCGAACCGGCGTACCGTGGTGGGTGCAAGGTGCCCCGGTTCTACCAGTTCGCGGCCTCCTCGGCGCCCCGGGCGCGGCGATAGCGGTGCGAGGATGAATGTGGACCGGGGCGGAGCGACCTGCGGTCGCAGGTGGTCCGCCGCCGTCGGCCCGGCTAGATTCCGGAGTCGTTCATCCTTCATCCTCCGTCCTCAATCCTGACGTGAAGACCGCCACATTCGAGACCAATAAGGGCACCATCACCGCCGAGCTGTACGAGAAGGACGCTCCGGGAACGGTCGCCAATTTCGAGAAGCTCGCCAACGAGGGCTTCTATGACGCGATCCGCTTTCACCGCGTGATCCCCGAGTTCGTCGTCCAGGGCGGCTGCCCCAATGCGAAGATCGGTGGCAAGCCCAAGGGCCCTCCGGGCACGGGCGGACCGGGCTGGCAGATCAAGTGCGAGACCGCGGGAAATCCGCAGACCCACAAGATCGGTGCGCTCTCCATGGCGCATGCCGGCAAGGACACCGGTGGATCGCAGTTCTTCATGGTGCTCTCCGAGTCCAACACGAAGCACCTGAACGGCGTGCACACGGTCTTCGGTCAGATCACCGGCGGCCTCGACGTGATGAACAAGATCACGGACAAGGATCACATGGTCACCGTCCGCGTTGCCTGAGTACCGCGCTTGCGCACGGTCCCTCTACCACCTCCCTCCTACCCCTCTCCTTCCATGACCGCTGGCACTCCGATGTCCGGCCGCGACACCGCCGCCGCCTTCAAGGGTCTCATCATCGGCGCGATCTGCGTCGCTGTCGTGGTCGTCACGATCACGGTGCTCACGAACCGCAGCTACGCCGGCCACGAAGAGACCCCCGCCGCTGCAGAGACGCGTTGATGTGACGACGCCTCCACCGGCGTCCCTCGAGCGCCCCGTGCCCAATCAAGGCCACGGGGCGCTTTCGTTCCCCCTCACCGCCGCGCGGTGGCCCGCGCTCACGCTCGCCGCGCTCCTGCTCGGCGGCATCATGCACCTCGTGCCCGCGATCGATCCCTGGGCCCCGAGCTTCCTCACGGTCGCGCTCGTCCTCCTCGGCGCACCAGTGGTGTTGCGCACCATCCGCGGCCTGCTGCAAGGCCAGTTCGCGGCCGACGTCGTCGCCATGCTCGCGATCGTCACCGCAGTGATCCTGCGTGAGCCGTTCGCGGGGCTCGTGATCGTGCTCATGCAGACCGGCGGCGAGCTCCTTGAGCGCTACGCCGAGGGCAGAGCCTCCGACGCGGTACGTGAACTCGAGGCCGCCGCCCCTCGCATCGCACATCGGTTGCGCGGCGCGGGCTCCACCGCCAACGGACTCGACGACATCGCCGCCGACCGGATCGCGGTCGGCGACCGGATCCTCGTCCGTCCGGGGGAGATGATCCCGTGCGACGGCACCATCGAAGAGGGCACGAGCTCGCTCGACACATCGCGCGTCACCGGCGAGCCGCTCCCCGAACGCGTCGGGCCAGGCGTGCCGGTGCGCTCAGGCGTCGTGAACTCCGTCTCTCCACTCGTCGTGCGCGCGACCGCGCTCGCGAGCGAGTCGCTCTATGCCCGCATCGTCGAGCTCGTGCGGACCGCGCAGGCCGAGAAATCGCCGATCCAGCGCATGGCCGACCGCTTCGCGGTCTGGTTCACACCGATCACGCTCATCGCCTGTGCGCTCGCCTGGTTCGCCTCCGGCGATGCCTCGCGCGTGCTTGCTGTGCTCGTCGTCGCGACCCCCTGCCCGCTGCTACTCGCCACGCCCGTCGCGATCATCGGCGGGATCAATCGTGCCGCGCGCCGCCAGGTGATCGTGCGCAACGGCACCGCGCTCGAGCTCCTCGCACAGGTCGACACGGTGGTGTTCGACAAGACGGGGACGCTCACGCATGGTCGACCCTCGGTGGAATCGGTCCGAACGTTGGGTACTGCGACCGCCGATGCACTGCTGCAGGCCGCCGCCGCGCTCGAGATCGGCAGCGGGCACCTGCTCGCTCGCTCGGTCGTCGCCGAGGCGGTGGCTCGCCAGCTCGCGATCGGCTCCGCCACCGAGGTCGTCGAGCACGCCGGTAGCGGCGTCACGGGTCTGGTGAATGGCCGCCGCGTCACGGTCGGCAATCGCGCGCTCGTCGTATCGCTACATCCGCACGAGGGGGCGACCCTCGACGCGCCACCTCCCGGAAGCGGTGGCGGGCTTCGCGCCTATGTCGCCGTCGACGGGCTCGGCACCGGCGTGATCACCTTCGCCGACCGCATGCGCGACGATCTCCCTGCGTTCATCCAGCGATTGAACGCACTCGGACTCACGCGTACGGTGCTGCTCTCAGGTGACCACGCCGAGAACGTGGCGCCCGTCGCACGCGCGCTCGGCATCACAGAGGCGCACGGCGACTTGCTCCCCGGCGGAAAGGTCGATGCAGTGCGCGCGCTCGAGGCACAGGGCCGCCGCGTCCTGATGGTCGGTGACGGCACCAATGATGCGCCCGCCCTTTCAGCGGCGACGGTCGGAGTGGCGCTCGCCGCACATGGCGGCGGGATCTCTGCCGAGGCCGCTGGTGTCGTGCTCCTCGCCGACGACGTCACGCGCGTCGAGGACGCGGTGCGTATAGGTCAGAACGCGGTGATGATCGCGCGGCAGAGCATCATCGCCGGACTCGTGTTGAGCGGCGCGGCGATGGTCATCGCCGCGTTCGGATTCATTCCGCCGACGGCGGGGGCGCTGATCCAGGAAGCGATCGACGTGGCAGTTATCCTGAACGCACTCCGGGCGGCACGGGGCTAGTGGAGGCCGCACCAATGGACCAAGTGGAATTCGCAGGCGATAAGAAAGCCAGCCGCTCGATCCTCCACACGCCGGAGCAGACGCTCATCCGGTGGGCCATCGCGCGCATGCCACTCTGGCTCCAGGGGTATCATCTCACCCTGATGAGTTTTCTCTGGAGCGCGCTCACGCCGCTATTCGGATACATGGCGCGAACGGACCTGAGATGGTTCTGGGGCGTTTCGCTGATGATCGTCTGCCAGTACCTCACCGATTCGTTCGACGGCTCGTTGGGCCGCGCGCGCCGTGCCGGCACGATCAAGTGGGGCTTCTACATGGACCACTTCCTCGACTACGTCTTTCTCTGCTCGTTGGTGTTGGCGGGCTACTTCATCGCCCCACCTGGCGTCGGCGTCTACTTTCCCCTGTTGATGATGCTGCTGGGCGGGTTCCTGGTCAGTTCATTCCTGCTGTTCGCAGCGACCAACCGATTCGTGATCGCTGTCCACGGCATCGGCCCGACCGAACTCCGCATCGTGGTACTCGCACTCAATGCGGTGATCATCTTCACGGGCACCGCGCACTTCCGTGTGACGGTTCCGCTGCTGTGCGCGGCGTGCCTGATCGGTCTCGGAGTGTTCGTGAAGGGCGCCAGCGATGAGGTGTGGGCGCTCGACATGGCGAAGAAGGCTCAGGACGGAGGGAGCTGAAGCGGGCCTTCGTCAGCGGAGCGCGCGCGGTCCGTCCTCACAGGTCGCACCGGATCCTCATGCAGCATCCGGATCGCCGGCGTCGTGAGATCGTCGAACTGCCCGCTCTTGCTCGACCAGGCATAGGCCCAGACGAACGCGATCACCATCACCAGCGCGACCGGGATCAACACATAGAGGACGCTCACGCTGCACTCCTCGCAAAGGTCCGACTCCGCCACGCGCCCACGATCGCCGTGACCGAACTCACCGGCATGAGGATCGCCGCGACGATCGGATCGAGCAAGCCCATCATCGCCAGCGTCACTGCGACGGCGTTGTAGCCGAGCGCGATCGCCATGTTGCGGCGGATCACATGCGTAGTGCGGTGCGCTCCGTCCAATAAGTCGCGGAGCGCCCCGATCCCGCCCTCTGCCAGGTAGACATCGGCCGCGGCCATCGACGCCTCGGCGCCGCCACGCACGGCGATCCCCACCGTCGCCGACGAGATCGCCGCGGCATCGTTCACGCCATCGCCGACCATCACGACCGGACCGCGCGCACGTGCGGCGAGCACTGCCTCTCGCTTCCGCTCCGGAGTGGCGCCGCCTTCGCACTCGCGCGGGTCGAGCCCGAGCGTGCCGGCCACATGATCGACCACCGCAGTCGCGTCACCACTGAGGATCCTGACCTGCCAACCGGCATCTTGCAGCGCCTTAACGGCGGCGCGCGCCTCGGGGCGCAGCGGGTCGCCGAACCGTGCGCGCGCGACCACCACGCCGTCGACCTCCACGAGCACCGTCGTTCGTGTCGACTCATCGGCGACCGCGTGCCCCATGACCCACGAGGGTCGCCCGACTCGCACGATCTGTCCACGCACGCGGGCCTCGACGCCGGCGCCTAGCGTCTCGCGCACATCATCGGCTTCGGGTGCCGTGACGTGAGGCCAGGCGGCCGCGAACGCCGCCCCGACCGGGTGCCGCGATCGCCGTTCGGCCGCGATCACGAGCGCGCGCACCGCATCGTCGCCATCCCATGCGTCGAGCGCGAGTCGCCCCTCGGTGAGCGTCCCCGTCTTGTCCACGAAGAGTGTTCCCTTTCC
>JANOWT010000383.1:0-1976 GCA_031418115.1 Gemmatimonadota bacterium | reverse complement strand
GGCGAGCATGCGCGGCGACCGGATCTTCACCACGGCGGTCCGGGTCTTGCCCGCGATCGCACGAACCGGTCGGCGAGGCGCATCGAACGTGATGCGGGTGCCGCTCCCGTCGGGGCGCCTCGAGTTGAACACGAACACCGGGATGCCCTTCCGCACCGCCGGCGCGATCGTACTCGGGTGCAACACCTTCGCGCCGAAACTCGCGAGCTCCGCGGCCTCGTCGAAGCGGATGTGCTCGATGAGCTGCGCGCCGGGCACGACACGCGGATCGGCGGTGAGCATGCCGTCCACGTCGGTCCAGATCTCGATCGCCTCGGCGTCCATCGCCGCGCCAAGGAGCGATGCCGAATAGTCGGAGCCGCCGCGTCCGAGAGTCGTAGTGATGCCCTTCGCTGTCGCGCCGATGAAGCCGCCCAGGACCGGAACTTTGCCCTCGCGCACGAGCGGAAGCAGGTGCGCACGACAGGCCATCGCTATCTCGTCCGGCCTCGGCTCGGCACGACCGAAGTCGTCGGTGGTCGCCATCACCCGCCTCGCGTCGACGAACAGGGCGGGTACGCCGATGCGTGCGAGCGCCGCAGCGACGATCGGCGCCGAGAGGCGCTCGCCCATCGACGACACGGCGTCGAGCGAACGCGCCGTGACGTCGCCGAGAACAGAGAGCGCTTCGGCGAGATGCGCCAACTCGTCGAAGAGGACGCCCGTGTCGGACACGAGTTCCGTGTCGTCACCGACGCCGAGGTCGTCGATGGTAGCGAAGTGTCGCGCGCGCAGTTCCTCGATGATCGACAGCGCCACGATGAGGTGGCCGGCCGCGGCCTGCTGGCCGATCTCGATCAAGCGATTGGTCGTACCGGCGAGCGCGGAGGTGACGACGACGGGAGCACGAGTCAGTCGCGTGCGCACGATACCCGCTGTGCGCGCGATCGCTTCGGCGTCCCCGACCGAGGTCCCACCGAACTTCGCGACGATCACGCGCGCCCCGGGGGCGTCCAGCCGAGTCGGCCGGTCGCCGCGAGCAGCTCGGCGTTGAGAATGGAGCCGCCCGCCGCGCCACGGATGGTGTTGTGTCCCATCGCGACGAACCTGAGGTCGAAGATCGAGTCCTCGCGCACACGCCCGACGGTCACGCTCATTCCCCTCCCCGCCATGACGTCACGCCGCGGCTGCGGACGGTCGGGCGCATCGGTGACGAGCAGCGGATGCTCCGGCGCGGAGGGCAGACCACGCACCGACTCGGCGCCACGCCACTCGCGCAGGACGCGCAATGCTTCGGCCACGGTCGGCTTGCGGGCGAAGCGCGCCGACATCACCACCGTGTGGCCGTGCTCGACCGGTACGCGGTTCGCGTGGGCACTCACCGCGAAGGACGCCGGCGTGATCGACGCGCCGACGAGTGTGCCGAGCATCTTCTGCATCTCGCGCTCGAGCTTGGGCTCCTCATCGCCTATGTACGGGATCACGTTCCCGAGGATGTCGAGCGAAGGCACGCCGGGATACCCGGCCCCCGAGACGGCCTGCATGGTGGAGAGGAAGAGATCGGTGAGTCCGAAGGCCGTGTGCAGAGGAGCCAGCGCCATCGCCGCAACGGTCGCCGCACAGTTCGGGTTGGTGACCACGCCACCGCTCCAGCCGCGCGCGCGCTGCGCGTCGAGCAGAGCCAGGTGATCGGCGTTCACTTCCGGGATCACGAGCGGCACGTCCTGCTCCATCCGGAAGTTCTTCGCATTGCTCAGTACGAATCGCCCGGCTCGTGCGAAGGCGGGTTCGAGATCCTCGGCAGCCGCCGCGTCGAGTGCGCAGAATACGATCGGAGAGCGCACGGTCGCGGGATCGCAGAGAGTCACGGTCATTCCGGCGACGGCGGCGGGCATCGTCCCTTCGATCCAACGCGTCACGTCGCCGTAGCGCTTCCCCGCCGACCGTTCCGACGCCGCGACTTCGGCGAGCCGGAACCAGGGATGGTCCTCGAGCAG
>JANOWT010000382.1:0-7253 GCA_031418115.1 Gemmatimonadota bacterium | reverse complement strand
CCGCCCGAACGGGCGGCCCCACTGCGTTCGCTCTCCTCACCACGATCGGCGCATGCGGCCGAGACGACTCACGGTCACGGTCTCGGCGCGCGCCTTGATCGACACGACGATCGTGCTGTTCGCGACGCCGTAGCCGAGTCCGGCGGCGGAGTAGGTGACGGTGTCGCGGGAGGCGAAGAGGGAGACGCGGTGGAGGGAGCGGAGATCGCGTTCGAGGAGCGTGTCGCCGCCGCTCTCGACGCGAATGTGACCGGTACGCTCGTCGACGACGACCTGCGCGAAGGCGGCACGGCGGATGGCAGCGGCGCGCGCGAGGGTGAGGGCGCCGGCCACTTCATGCGCGGCCTGCTCGAGACGGAGGGCGTCGAGTGCCGAGCCGACGCGCGGCACGGCTATCCCCATGACTAGGCCTATGAAGGTGCAGGTGAGGATGAGTTCGGCGAGGGTGAGGCCAGTGCGCATGAGAAGGCTCCGGACAGGGTGCCCTCAGGGTGCGTAGATTCGGCGGACGCCCGTCATCACTCTCACGCGAATGGAAGCCTTTCATGCCTCCCACTCGGCACCGCACCTCGTCGCTCCTTGTCGCCTGCCTAGCTCTAGTGGCGGTCACTGGCTGCTATCAGGACGCGAACAAGCAGCTGGACAACATGCAGGAGACCCTCGACCTCACAGCGACAATCGAGGATCTCGGCAGCCGAACGAGCGAGCTCCAGTTCGCGCTGGATTCTCTGCGGGGCGTGGTGGCGAGGCAGGACACCGTGCTCTCGCGATTGGCGAACCTGGCTGGGGTGCCGTACTCGCGTTGAGGGCGGGCGGCGGGCGAGGATAGGCGCGCAGAGGCGGCAGATGGTAGTTTCCACTCGCCTCACAACGAGTCTCGGGTTCTCCCAACTACTGAGCTGATGCGCATCAACATCGAATACTGCACCGTATGAAACTACGAACCACGGGCCGTCAGTTTGGCGGCCGCGATCCGCGATGCGTGGCCTGACGCCGAGGTGGGGATGATCCCATCGGGCGGCGGGGTGTTCGAGGTGGGCCTCGACGACACGCTGGTGTTCTCGAAGAAACAGCTCGGGCGGCATGCGCAGCCGGGGGAGATCCTCGGGCTGATCCGGGCGAAGCTGTAGAACGGCAGGTGGGAGGTGTGAGGTGTGAGGTGTGAGGTGTGAGGTGTGAGGTGAACTACTCTCACGCCCGCCGAGCGCTTCACCTCCCATCTCCCACCTCCCACCTCCCACCTCTGCCTTTCGTATGCGTCTTGCGATCTCCACCGGCGGCGGCGACGCCCCAGGCCTCAATGCGGTCATCCGCGCTGCCACGCTCTCTGCGATCGCTCGCGGGTGGACGGTGCTCGGCATCAAGCGCGGCTATGCCGGACTGCTGGGTGAGGATGAGGTGATCCCCCTCACCGCCGACACTGTGCGCGGCATCGCGCACCTGGGCGGCACGATCCTCCGCACGACGAATCGCGGCAATCCGTTCAGTTTTCCGCGGCAGCAGCCCGACGGCAGCTGGAAGGACTTCGACCGCTCTGACGAGTTGATCGACAACGCCCGCAACCTCGGGATCCAGGCGATGATCTCGATCGGCGGCGACGGGTCGCTCGCGATCGCTCAGCAGCTCGTCGACAAAGGGATGCGGATCGTCTGTGTGCCCAAGACGATCGACAATGACGTCGCTGGCACAGTGACGACGTTCGGCTTTGACACCGCCGTGCAGACGGCGATCGAGGCGATCGACAAGTTGCACACCACGGCCGAGAGTCATGATCGCGTGATGGTGCTCGAGGTGATGGGGCGCGACGCGGGCTTCATCGCGCTGCACTCTGGACTCTCAGGCACGGCGGATGTGGTGTTGATCCCCGAGATCCCGTGGAAGGTCGAGAACGTGTGCAAGGCGATCATGGACCGCGACAAGAGCGGCCGGAAGTTCGCGATCGTGGTCGTGGCCGAAGGGGCGCATGACGAGAGCGGTACAGCGTCGATAATGGGTGAGTCGATGCCGGGTCAGAATCGCCGTGTGGGGGGCATCGCACAGAGGCTGGCGAGCACGATCCAGACGCGAACGGGCAAGGAGTGCCGCTCGATGGTGCTCGGGCACCTGCAGCGTGGCGGCATGCCGACGGGGTATGACCGGCTCCTCGCGACGCGGTTCGGCGGTGCAGCGACGCAGGCGGTCGCGGACGGCAAGTGGGGACATATGGTCGCGCTGCAGACACCGAACATCGTCACGGTGCCGATTATCGAGGCGCTCCGCGAACCGAAGAGGGTGGACCCGTTGCACGACGTGGTGCAGACGGCGCGCGCGGTGGGGATCAGTTTCGGGGACTGACCGCGCACGCGACACCCCCTGAACCTCCCCGTGTCCCCGGGGTATGCATCTTCGTCCCTCTTCCAGTGCCTCTCGTGACGCGTTCCCTTGCCGCTTCGGCCACCGTCCTCCTCTTCCTCGCGCTCCCGGGCGTGGTGGAAGGGCAGTCGCGTGCCGTCGTTCCGCGGGACACAGTGCCGCTCGGCATGCTGCCTCCCGCCGGGAAGTGCCGCATCTGGATGGACGGCGTTCCGGCTGCTCAGCAGCCTGCGCCCACCGATTGCACGACTGCGCTTCGCCAGCGGCCGGCCAATGGGACGATCCTCTATGGTCCGGCATCGCGTGAGACGGGCAGCGGACGATTCGATCCGAGCGTTGGCGACCGGGCTCGCGCGCGCTCGGGGACGCAGAGCGACTCGGTGGAACCCGGTGGCTCCAAGCTGGAGCGCGGTGGTTCCAAGGCCGAGCGCGAGTTGCAGCGACGCCGTGACGAAGCGGAGCGCGACAAGCGCGCCGCGGATTCGCGTGAGCGATTCGAGCGCGAGCAGCGGGACGCCACGAGTCGGGTGAGGCTTATCGAGAGTGACGCAGCGAGCCGAGGTCGTGCACCAACGCCGGCGAACTCCCGCACGGGTGACGGTACGGCCAAGGGCAGCCCCAAGCCCCCGGCAGAGCCGGCACCGAAGCCGCCGGCAGCGGGACCCGCGAAGAAGAAGCCGGAGTAGCCGTTCCCCAACAGGACACAGTGCTCCGACCGGTCCGTGATCCCTATCTCCCTCCGGATCACGAGGCGTTCGTCGGCTCCGGTGGTGACCGCGGCCGCATCATCGTCATCGCGCCCACGCGTGCGGCGTGCGAGACGATCGAACTCGGCTTCGCACTCGACATCGAGACATTGCTCTGGACCACACGCGGCACCGAGCTGATGGCGCTCGCAGAACGCCTCGCGACGTCGGAGGTGCGGCCGCGCCAAGGGTTCGGCATCGTCGCTGGCACCGGTACCGGAAAGACGCTCGCGGTGCGGCCGATCGCGAAGGCACTCCTTGCCACCGACACGCTGCGTGTGGGCGTGGTGAACCGTGAGCGCGAGGCCACGCCCGAGACGCCCACCTGGAATGTGGTGATCGTCACGACTGGCATCGCGCGGCGGTGGTTCCAGGACGGCGACATCCGCCCTCATGACACGTTGGTAGTGGACGAGATCCATCAGACCAGCGCGGAGTTGGAACTCTGTCTCGCGCTCGGCAAGCGCGCCGGCTGCCGGTTCATCTGGCTCTCGGCCACCGTCGATCCGACGTTCTATGCGCGCTATCTGCATGCGGCCAGTGTGATCGAGTCGAGCGCGTTCGATCCTGAGCGGGCCGCGCGCGTGGAAGTGGAGCGCAAGAAGCCGGTGCAGTTCCTCGACGACCGCTTCATGCAGAAGGCGATCAAGGAGAAGCGCGGGATCGGTGTATTCTTGCCGACGCGTGCGGGGGTGGAGGAGGTCGCCTCCGACGCGGGCTCACGCTACCCGCGCATGGAAGTGGCGTTCTACCATGGTGGCGAGCCGGTGCGCGTGATCCGCCCCTTTCTCGAAGGTGAGGTGGAGAAGCCGTTCCTGCTCGCGATGACGGCGGCAGGACAAAGTGCGCTCAATGTGCGTGGGCTCGACACGGTAGTGATCGACGACACGCGATTCGCGAACGTGGTGGAGCAGGGACGCAACG
Organism: Gemmatimonadota bacterium; assembly: GCA_031418115.1. Classification (GTDB taxonomy): domain Bacteria; phylum Gemmatimonadota; class Gemmatimonadetes; order Gemmatimonadales; family Gemmatimonadaceae; genus Pseudogemmatithrix. The sequence goes on along the minus strand of JANOWT010000382.1, from coordinate 3,231 downwards.
TGCTCACGCGGCTCCACCTCGGGGCGAACGAGATACTTCAGATGGCAGGGCGCGTGCATGGCCGCGTGGCCGGTGGTCGCGTCTTCATCCTCTCGGACCGCGACATCAAGTTCGACCAGCTGCGGCCCACGGCGCCGGAGTTCCAGCTCGCGGGCGACTCGGAGCGCGTGGCGCTCACCTGTGCCGCGCTCGGTGTGCGCGCCGACGAGCTCGACCTGCCGGTGCCGCTCGACAAGATGTCGTACCGCAACGCGCTCGCGTTCCTCGAGTCGCGCGGAATAGTCGAGAACGGCCGACTGACCAAGTATGGGAAGTCGGTCGAGGCGATGCCGGTGGACCGTGCATGGGCCGAGCTGCTCGTGCACTGCGACGACGAGTTGCTCCCCTGCGTGGCAGTGATGGCGAGCGTGGAGTCGTTGCACCGCATGACGCGCGAGGACCGCGAGCTCACGGGGCTCGTGGTGCCTGGGAGTGATCACCTCTCGACGTACAACGTGTACGCCGAGGCGTTCGAGAAGTGCGGCTACATCGGCGAGGTGTATGGGCTGCCGCGGCAGCTGTTCGACGCGAGCATCGAACGGTGGGCCGAGGGGCGGGGCGTACTCGTGAAGTCAGTCGAGGATGCGTCGCTGGCGATGGCGAGCATCTACCGGTCGGTGGGTTTGCCGCTGCCGTCGCGGATGCCGCGCACGACGCCGGCGATCGAGCGGAAGTTCATCGAGCTGGTCGCGCGGATCATGCCGTTCTCGCTGGTGATCGACGAGGAGACCGTGAGCGGCGACGAGGCGCGCGTCTCGAAGACGAGCGTGTGCGGGAGCTGGGGCCCGGTGGCGGGGACGCTGCGTTACTTCGCCGACAAGTTCGGCGTGGCGCGCGCGGCGATCGAGGGGACGCAGATCCCGGCGGACCTGCTGCGCCGCAATGCGACGCGACATGCGCCGCGCTTGGTGTACGACCCATCCAAGCGTGAACGGCCGCTCGCGCTGGAGCACCGGCTCACGTACTTCGGCTTTGAGCTCGAGCGGGAGCGCGAGGCGCTCGATGATCTGCCGGAGGAGCATGCGGCGGAGGCGCGGCATGTGATCGCCGAGTCGCTCGCACGGTTCGAGGCACGGCATCAGTGCGTGCCGCGCAATCGCCCGGCGATCGAGGAAGTGCGCGAGGTGTGGCGACGCTCTGGCGGCAAGACGGCGAAGCTCGGTCAACCGGAACTCACGGCCTGGTACGAGTCGCAGCTCGCAGAGATGCGCGACCTGCACTTCTTTCGCAATGCGTCGCTGCGGTTCAATCCCGATGCGTTGGTGTCGGCCGCCGAACGCGCGCGTTGGATGTCGCTGCCTGATGCGGTGGAGATCCGCGACCGTACGATCGCGATCCACTACGAGGTGGAGGAGCAGGCGGACGGTACCATGCGCGGCGTGGTGCGGTTGCAGATGCCGGAGAAGGTCGCGCGAACGCTGGTGAAGGAAGAGCTTCCGGTGCTCGACCGTCCGCTGCGGTTCGTGGTGACGCGCGGCGCGCGCGGTACGGTGCGCGCGGATACACTCGGCGAGGTGCAGGAACTGCTCTCGCGGCCCTGGTCGTCGGACGAGGGTCCGAGCGGGCGGAAGCGTGACGGCCGCGGCGGTGGTCGTGATGGCGGGCGCGATGGTGGCCGCGGAGGTAGTCGCGGTGGTCGAGACGATCGGGAGCGCGGCGGGCGTCCGCCCTTCGGCCCGCGGAAGGGTCGCAGGCGCTGAGCGCTGCCAGCGAGCGGTAGGCCGGTTTGTACTTCAGTCCGGTAATCTGACACGAAGTCGGCTCGGTCCTAATTGTTGTTCATATGCTAACTCGCTCCATAACAACGAGTTAAGCACGTAATTCGCGTCGCGTTTGCGATTAGGACCAGTCGGTCCTATTCTTCGCCCCGTGAACACTCGACGAATCCAGATCCTCGACGCCGCCTCGGACCTCATCGCCGAGCACGGCTTCGCACAGACGTCGGTCGACGCGGTGATCGAGCGCGCAGGCCTGAGTGGCAAGAGCCACTTCTACCACTACTTCAAGTCGAAGGAAGAACTGGGCCATGAGGTGCTGGCCCGCCAGTTCGACGTCCTCGGCGAACGCGGTCTCGCGATCCTGCGCGAGTCGTCGCTCGACCCGATCGAGCGATTGAACGTCTTCATCGACTCGGTCGTGGCTATCCAAGCCGAGCGCGGGATGAAGGGCGGCTCGCCATTCGGCGCGCTGGCGACGGACATGGCGGAGAAGGACGAAGGCTTTCGCGTGCGCATCGCGCGTGTGTTCCGCAACTGGACTGATGAGATCGCGGGGCTGCTCACCGAGGCGGCGGATCGCCTCGAAGAGGATGCGGACCCCATGCGACTGGCGCGCTTCATCGTCGCGACGCTCGAAGGCGCGACGACCATGGCGCGGATCAAGCGCGACGTGAGCGTGATGCATGGTGTGGCGACCGATCTCAAGCGATTCCTGGCGGGGCATGTGCGTCGCCCCGTCGTGAACTAACCGGAAAGGGAGAAGATCACATGGCGTCGATGGCGGCAGGCATGGGGATGTTCGGGATCGGAGAGCGTGCGGTGGAGCATGAGCGCACAGAACGGCGCGCGCGGTTCGACGAGGAGGCGGTGCGCCACGTGGACGCGCTCTACTCGTTCGCACTCAAGCTCGCGCGGGCGCGCGACGACGCCGACGATCTGGTGTCGGACACGATGCTCCGCGCCTTCCAGCGCTGGGAGCAGTACCGGCTCGGGACCAACATGCGCGCTTGGCTCTTCACGATCCTCTACCACGCATTCGTGAGCCGCAAGCGCCGGATCGACGCGCGTGAAGTGCAGCCGCTCGAGGACGAGGATGGTCGTGAGATCTTCGAGGCCGTGGGCGATGCCGACCCGGAGTCGACGTTCTATGACTCGTTCCTCGACGAGGACATCGTCGCGGCGATCCAGCGCCTGCCCGACGAGTATCGCGATGCGGTGGTCATGAGCGACCTGCATGGTCTCAAGTACGCGGAGATCGCGCAGATCCTCGGGGTGCCGGAGGGCACGATCAAGTCGCGACTGTTCCGCGGGCGTCGCCTGCTGCAGGTGCAGCTGCGCGACTACGCCACGGAGATGGGCTACATCAAGGCTGGCGTCGCCACCGCTGCGCTTTAGCGCGATTGCCGCAGGTGCGCATGTCGCACCAGCGACGGGTGTGTGAGCGTGTGAGGTCGACGAAGTAGCGGGGGCAACG
>JANOWT010000381.1:0-2065 GCA_031418115.1 Gemmatimonadota bacterium | reverse complement strand
ACGAGGAGCTCGCCACGGTTCGCGAAGCCTGGGAGCGCGAGCACACTGCGCACGTCGCCACGCGCGGCGACGCGGGCGGTCTGGACCAGGCCCTCTTCGTTGATGGTGCAGACGAAGCACACCTCGCGGCCGCCGGCGAGTCGGACGGCCGAGCGGATCGCGTTCGCGGCGCCCGGGGTGAGACGCGCGGTCTCGCCGTGGAACTTGGTGCCCACGGCCCGCGTCTCGTCCTCGGACGCGATCTCGGCGGTCTTCGCTCCCTTGCCGCCGGTCCCCTTCCGCCCGCTCACGTCTTGAGCGGCTTCTTCTTCGCGGCCGGGAACAGGACGTTGTTCAGGATCAGCCGGTACCCAGGCGAGTTGGGGTGCAGCGCGAGGTCGGTGGGCGGCGCGCCGATGTTGTGCTGCGGATCCTCGGGGTCATGGCCGCCGAGGTAGGTCCACGAGCCCTGACCGTACGAGCCGTGGATGTACTTGGCCCACGGCGCGCCCTCTTCATGCGCGAGCACGGTCACGCCCGGCTTGAGGACTTTGCGCACGAACGACGTCGTCACGCCGTAGTAATCGCCGATCACCGTGCGATGATCCTGCACGAGCATCGTCGCGACCGGATCGAACTTGGCCGAGAAACCGAAGAGCGTGAAGGTCCCGAGCGGTTGGCGGCGCGAGGGCACGTTCACCTGATGGCCATCGATGTCGCTCATCGCATTCACGCCGGCAGCGAACTCGAGATGCGCACCTTGCACGGCGAAGGTGCGGCTCCAGTCCATCTTCGCGTCAGCGTCGGGATCCATCGGCGTGCCGTCGCTGAACGGACCGGCGATGTCGACGAGCCTTGCCCCCATCGCGAGCTCGATCGTCTCGGTCGCACCGCACATCGCGAAGAGGAACCCACCGCGATCCACGAACGCGCGCAGCCGGTCGGCCACGGCCTTCTTGAGTGCTGGGATGTCGGCGAGGCCATGTCGGCGCGCCGTCGCGAGGTCGCGGTCGCGCGACTGGATGAACCAGGGCGCGTCACGGAAGCCGAGGAACAGCTTGTTCTGCTGGCCCGTGAAGTCCTCGTGATGCAGGTGGATCCAGTCGTACTTGGAGAGATCCGTGTTGAGAACGTCGTCGTCCCAGATCTTCTCGTACGGGATCCCCGAATACGCCAGCGCGAGCGTCACCGCGTCGTCCCACGGTGGTGCATCGGGCGGCGTGTAGACGGCGATGCGCGGCGCCTTCTCGAGTGCCACCGCGTCCATGTTGCCGTCGGCGATCTCCTTTCGGATCTGTGCGACACGCGCACCGTCCGCGGCTTCGAACGTCACGCCGGCGAGTGCCGCAGCGCGCCGCAAGCTCGGCAGGTCGGGCACGAGGAAGCTGCCCCCGCGGTAGTTGAGCAACCACTCACTTCGAATGCCGTCCGTGAGTGCGCTGAATGTGATCCCGTACGCCTTCAGGTGATTGGCCTGCTGGTCGTCCATGGGCATGAGCAGGTGCTGCGCTCGCGCGGGAAGCGCCAGCACCATGACCGCGACGACCACCTGTACAGAGCTGCTCCACCGCATCAGACCGCTCCCATGCGCAACGCGTCGAGCTCACGCCGCGCCTGCGGCACGAGCGCACTTCCCGGATAGTCGAGGATAAGCGTCTCGAGGTGTTCGCGCGCCCCCTTCATGTCGCCGCCCCGCTTGGATGCACGCGCCAACTCGAGGTGCGCCTCGGGCGCCTCCCCCGACTGCGCGTACTCGCCGGCGAGGCGCTTCCAGAGCGCCGCCGAGCGATCCTCGTTATGCCGCGCGGTCTCGATCCGTGCCGCGAGTGTGAGCAGCAGCGACGCGGCATCAGGCAACTCGGTCACTGCCGCCTCGAACCGGCGTGACGCCTGCGACGAGTCACCACGGGCCAGCGCCAAGAACGCCAGGCCGATGGTCTCGGATCGCTCGAGCCGTGTGCGATTCAAGAGCGAGAGCGCATTCACCGCGTCCTGTCCCGGCACCTCGGTATTCCGAAGCGCCCCACGCGCCGTGACGAGATCGCCGTCGAAGAGCGCGAGCCAGCCGGCCACTGCGTCCTCCGCA
>JANOWT010000380.1:0-2997 GCA_031418115.1 Gemmatimonadota bacterium | reverse complement strand
CGAACCATGGCCGGCACGCGGGTCAGCTCCCTTCCCTATCCGAACGCTGTCGAGAAACCCATCATCGACGGCTACGCCAGGGCGATCGGCGAATTGCGGGCTGCGGGTCTCACAACCTTCGCGCCGGGGCCGGCCTCCATCGATTCGCCGCCTGCGCGGTGGGCTCGCGTCGGTTCAGCGTCTGGAGACCAGCGCTGAACTTCACGCTCGGGTCACCCGGTGCATCGGACCCGCTCGGGGCACCCGGACTGAGCCCGCGCTCGGCGCCGTGCCTCGGGACGGCTCAAGCTCGTGCCGTCTCCTGCCGATTCCCTCGGTGATGAAGGCCCCATTGCCAGCCGCGGAGCAGGCGCGTCTCGACGCCTTGCGCCGCTACGACGTCCTCGACACCGACGCGGAGCAGGCCTACGACGACATCACGCAGATTGCGTCGTACATCGCCCAGACGCCCATCGCGCTCATCAGCCTGGTAGACGGCGAGCGGCAGTGGTTCAAGTCGAGAGTCGGCTTGCCGGTGAGCGAAACGTCGCGCGACTACGCGTTCTGCGCCCACGCGCTGCTCGATGCCGACCAGACGCTCATCGTGCCGGATGCCCGGAAGGATGAACGCTTCGCCGATAATCCGCTCGTCACTGGCGACCCTGACATCCGGTTCTACGCCGGCGCCCCGCTCGTGACGCCCGACCATCACGCCCTCGGCACGTTGTGTGTGATCGACCGCACACCCCGCCAGATGACGTCCGAACAGATGCGTGCATTGACAGCGTTGTCGCGCCAGGTGGTGGCGCAGCTCGAACTACGGCGCCAGTCTGCGGAGCTCAGACGCCTGTCGGCCGAGCGCGAGGTGTATCTCTCGCAGCTCGAAGACTACCAGCAGAAACTGGAAGCAGCCAACGCGCGGCTCCACGAGATCAGCCTCACGGACGCGCTCACGGGCGTGGGCAATCGCGCCGCCTTCGACGAGCGCCTTCGCGAGGAGCTCTACCGTGCCACCCGCTACGACACGTACTTGTCCCTGCTGCTGGTGGACGTCGATGGCTTCAAGGCCTTCAACGATGCCTTCGGGCACCAAGCCGGCGATGTCGCGCTTCAGATCGTCGCCACGGCTCTTCGGTGTGCGCGGCCCAGCGATTTTCTGGCGCGCTACGGCGGCGAGGAGTTCGCGGTGATTCTGCCCGCGACCTCGCGCGAAGGCGCGGGCATACTCGCAGAGCGGATGCGCAAGGCCGTGGCCGCTGCGACGTGTCCGCACCGTGCGGTCACCGTCAGCATCGGGTCCAGCACGCTGACGCCTGGGAGCGCCGACGGGGCGTTGCTCGTGGCGGCCGCGGACCAGGCGCTGTACGCCGCGAAGCAATCCGGCCGCAATCGGGTTGCTCACGCCGCCTGCCTCGCCGCGTAGCCATCTGGCTGATTCGGCCCCGCCGTCCGCCCCAGTGGATTCCCAATTCGTCGTCAGCCAGTTGAACAGTCCCATGTGAGGCGTACCGGGAGCGTTGGTGGCCCAATTCAGTCCGTGCCTCCGGTCGCCGGGGCGCCGGCAGGAAACGCCGTGCGTCCGGCCAGCTGAGGTGCCTCCATCATCGCCCCACTGGAGGGCCGAGCTCCTCTCCGGGGTATCTCGAGGCGAATTGAAGCACACCCGCCGGGGCCGCCGGCCAAAGACTGGCGACAGCGACCTTGCGCCGAATGGGCGGCGAGCGTATAAGGATCGACAGTCGCGCAGCCACACGGCCGCCCACAGGGCGCCGAATCCTGGGCGCACGCTGAGCGCGCCGTGACGCTCGGATTCAGTCCGAGGATCACGGCGCCGCACGTCCCTCGCGGTCACCGCTGGGCCATCCCCACAACCCGACGGATTTTCGAGAGGAGGAGCCATGCTCGATCCCCGCGACATGTCGCGCGACCGTGACGTCGATGCCCGCGACCGCGCGTACGAGTGCCGCGAGCGCAGCGACGACCCGCTCTACGGCCTGCTGCACGACCTTGACCTGCCGCTCGGCCGCGAGCGGGAAGTCGTCTTGGACCGTGACCGCGTTTACGAACTCAACGGCGAGGAGAGCCGCACGCTCGCCACCCTGGGCGCGTTCCGCGTCGTGCCCGAGCGTGACCTGGCGGACCCCCGCGACGAGCTCTCGGACTGGAACGACACCCTGGCGCACCTGCAGGAGCACGGCCTGGTGCACACGGTGTCGTTGGGCGGCCACGAGCAGGGCCTGACGCTGACAGACCGCGGCCTGGACCTGCTGGAGGCTAACCGCCGCGCCGGCAGCGACGAGGACGGCCAAGTGTTCCACGCCGGCGTCGGCAAGGCCCGCGAACTGCATCACGACTCGCACCTCTTTGCCGCCTACCGGCTCACGGAGGCGCGCCTTCGGGACCAGCACGACCGGGCCACCGAGGTGCGTCGCGTCGTGCTCGAAGAGGACCTGAAGCGCGAATACCAATCGTTCCTGCAGGACCACAACCGTGACCGGTCTGAGAGCGACGGCCGGCCCGACCGAGACCAAGATGAAATCCGCGACTGGGCCCGGCAGCACGACCTGCCGTTCTTCGATGATCAGGTGCACTTCCCCGACTTCCGGGTCGAGTACGAGGTCGACGGGCGCGAGCGGCACGAGGACGTCGAACTGATCACGCCGCACTACCGGGGCGCTCACGCGGCGAGCCGGGCGGCCAGCGGCTTCCGCTGCTTCCGGATCGGCGGCACGGGTCGCGGGCGGGGCGGTGCTCGGCATCCCCGCCTGGCCGAGGAGCTACTGGCATGAGCCCGCCCTGCATCGCGTGCTCCGACTACGCCAGCGCGCGCCCGGCCCGCGTTGCCGCCCTCCAGGCGTTCGGCTTCACCGAGCGGCAGGCCCGCTTCCTGACGCATGTGCTCGTGTTCTCCGGCGTCTTCCTCGAGCGGCAGTACTGCCAGTTCGCCGGCATCGTGCACGGGCAGAAGAGTCACGACTTCATCGCGCGGCTGATCCAGCGCGGGTTCGTGACGCGGAT
>JANOWT010000379.1:0-2177 GCA_031418115.1 Gemmatimonadota bacterium | reverse complement strand
ACGCCCGGCAGCTTCAGGACCTCGTCGATGTTCGCACTCGCGACCTTCGCTCCGAAGACCGGTGCTTTCTCGAACACCGCGTGCACCATGCCCGGCACGGTGACGTCGATGCCAAAGAGCGGCTGACCGGTGACGATCTTCTTGTTGTCCACGCCGGCCGTGAACTTGCCGATGATCTTGAAGTCCTTCGGGTCCTTGAGCGTGACCGTGTTGAGTGCCGGTGGCGTGAGCGTCGCAGCCTTGGCCGCGAGCTCGCCGTAGCTCGCCTTGCGGCCTGATGCGCGGTGGGTGACCACGCCCGCTGCGGTGGTGCACTCGGCCGCGGGCACGCCCCACGTCTCTGCCGCCGCGGCAACGAGCATCTGGCGACCGGCCGCACCGGCGCGGCGCAGTGGCTCCCAGTTGGTCGGCGTCGCGGTGCTTCCGCCGGCGACCTGCCTGCCGTACGCTGCCTCGTTCGACATCGCCTGCTCGATCGTGATGTTCTCCCACGTCACGTCGAGTTCCTCGGCGATGATCATCGGGAGCATGGTGCGGATGCCCTGACCCACTTCCGGATTCTTGGCCATGATCGTGATCGTGCCGTTGGCCGCGATCTTGATGAAGGCGTTGGGCATGAACTCGCCGGCGAGCGCGCCCGCGGAGGCGCCACTCAGTTCGGCGGCGCCGAGCAGGGCAGGGCCGTCGAAGTCGAGGAAGGTGCCGAGGAGGATGCCGCCGCCCGCGAGCGAAGAGACGCGGAGGAAGTCGCGGCGGTCGAACCGCGTCGCCTGCGGGGCATCGGCGCTCGCGGTCAGGCCGTCGTTGGTGGCACGAGTGTCAGTGGTCATGGCGGCCCCTACTCGTTGTTCGCGGCGATGGCCGCGGCGCGGTGGATGCCGGCGCGGATGCGCAGGTAGGTCGTGCAGCGGCAGAGGTTGCCGTACATCGCCGAGTCGATGTCCTCGTCGGTCGGCTTGGGATTCTTGGCGAGGAGGTCGGCGGCCTGCATGATCTGGCCGGCCTGACAGTAGCCGCACTGCGGCACGTCGAGTTCCTGCCACGCGACCTGTAGCGGGTGCGACGCCTGCGCGTCGAGACCTTCGATAGTGGTGACCTTCCGGCCGTTCATGGTGCTCGCCGGCAGCTGGCAGCTGCGCACCGCCTCGCCGTTCACGTGCACCGTGCAGGCGCCGCAGAGGGCTTGGCCACAGCCGTATTTGGTGCCCTTGAGGTCCATGACGTCGCGCAGGACCCAGAGGAGGGGCATGTCGGCGGGCACGTCGACCGTGCGCGACGTCCCGTTGACCGAGAAGGTGACCTTCATTTGGAACGGCTCCGGAGAGGGGACTCCCACCAAGTTCGCGTGGCGGCGCGGGGGCCGCAATGCGACGGGTGGATCTCTTCTACGGGCGCGAGAGCTTGTAGGTGCCGGTCGTCATCGGTGGGCTGTTCACGAAGAACACCATCTGCTCGGTCGTCGTGAGGTTGCCAAGCGAAGGCACGACCATGGTGAACTCGCGGGCGCGGAGGCTCGACGTGAGTCGGAATCCCCGTCCTTCTGCGCCGAACGTGCCGTTGTCGATCACGACGTCGGCGCGATCAAGCGTGCCGGTCACCAACACCCGAGTCCAGTACCGCTGCTCGTAGGTCAGGTCGGAGTTCACGACGAGGCGGGCCGAGTCGAGCATCGTCGTCTCGCTCGCGACGCCGACGATGCGCTGAGAGATCTGCGCGGGGAGCGTGTCTCCGTTCGCCTCGTGCAGGTACCATGTCCCTGGGATGAGCGGCCCGCCGGTGCTGGGGGGTACGATGACCCCGCCCTGGTCGCTGCACGCCGCGAGACCGGCGGCTAGGACGACGGCGAATAGGAGGCGCGGACGGAGGAGGCTCATGATCTGACGGATGTAGGGGGCGCCCCGTGACCTGCGCGGACCAGCGCCCGTGACGCCTACCAAGGTCGCCTTCGGGAACACAAACGGCAATTCAGTGACGACCGTGACCCCGCCGGGGTCTCGCCGGGGTATAGCCCGCGACCATGCCCGTCGCCCGCCGCCGTCACCCGTCTTAGCTTCCGCTGTGAGTATGTGGTCCTCCTTCGTGAAATCGCTCCCCGTCTGGTGGCCCTACGCCGCCGGCACCTTTGTCGCAGTGATCCACCTCGTTGCCACCGCCCACGTGGTGGTGCGCAAGCGCGA
>JANOWT010000378.1:0-10237 GCA_031418115.1 Gemmatimonadota bacterium | reverse complement strand
GCCGGGGAGCACCGTCTTCGCGCCCTCGCCGATGTAGCCGCTGAGCAGACCATTCACTTCGCAGGTCGGGCGGGTCCAGAGCTTCTCGAGGGTCGTGTAGCCGGGCTCGCCGCCCAGCGCGGCCACGTCGAGGTCCTTCTTGAAACCGGCTTCGTCGAACGGCAACTGCTTCATCTGCGCGCGCACATGGTCGGGGAACGGACGCACAGCGTCGTAGAAGCCGGGGATCGCGACGCGGCCGGTCGCGTCGTGGAAGCTCGCGATGATGCGCGCCAGTGCGGTCGCGGGGTTCACCACGGCTCCGCCATACGACCCCGAGTGCAGGTCGGAGTTGGGGCCGACGACGTCGATCTCGAAGTACGCGAGGCCGCGCAGCGACGAGAGGATACTCGGGATGCCGGGCGCGAACATCGCCGAGTCAGAGATGACGACCGAGTCACATTTGAGGCGCTCGCGGTGCTTCTCGATGAAGGGCGCGAGATTCTCCGAGCCGACTTCCTCTTCGCCTTCGGCGAGCACGATCAGGTTCACGGGCAACGTGCCACGCGCCTTGAGGTGCGCTTCGATCGCGGCGATGTGCAGCCAGAGCTGTCCTTTGTCGTCCACGCTGCCGCGCGCGAAGATCTTGCCGTCGCGGATGGTCGGTTCGAACGCAGGCGAGGTCCAGAGCTCGAGTGGTTCGGGCGGCTGCACATCGTAGTGGCCATACACCAAGACGGTCGGCGCGCCCTTGGGCGCCTTGCGCCACTCGGCGAGCACCACGGGATGCCCCGGAGTAGGGAGCGTCTCCGTGGTGAAGCCGAGTCGTGCGAGATGCGAATGCACCCACTCGGCGGCGCGCGCGACGTCGGGCTTGTTGTCCGAGTTCGCACTCACGCTCGGGATGCGGAGGAACTCGAAGAGGTCGTCGTGCAGGCGCTGGTCGTGCTGCGTGAACCACGATTCGAGCTTGGGGTCGAGCGTCTTGATCGTCATGGCAGGGGGCGGGTTGGCGCGCTCAGTCGCGAGGCGCGCGTGGGTCGGTCGAGTCGGCGGGCCAGGCGCCGTCCCAACCAGTAAGTGTCCAGAGCTGTCGCGTCGTAACGGTCTCGCCATCGCGCATGAGCGCGATGACGGGGCCTGGCTTGATCGTCGAGAAATGCATCATGAGTCGGCTGATCGGTCCCGGCATTCCGCCGGTCCGCGGGATCTCGAGCGAGAGCAGGAGGTCGTCGCCGGGTCGCGCCGTGTCGGTGAAGCGAGTCCACAGGTCATACTGATTGCGGCGCCCACCCAAGTTGAGCGCGGTCAAGTCGTGCAGTCCACGCGAGTGGAAGGTGAGCAGGGCGGCGTCCTGATACCGATTCGCCGCGACGTGCAGCTTGCGCCCATCCGCGGGTGCGTTGGCTGCGTAGGCTGAGTCGAACGAGGCCGCGAGACCGCTCCAGCCATCCGCCTGCGAGAGCTGATCGCGGCGCGCGGGCAGCGGCAGGATCCTGAACGCGGCATGCAACAGCAACACCGTGCTGAGTGCGCCCGCGAGCCAGATCGCTCTCCGTTCCCATACCGAACGCGCGCCTTCGCGCGCCGCCCCGAGCAGCACGAGCGCCGGCAGCCACGCGATGGCGGGCCAGTTGGCCTCGACGTTGCGGCGCGTGGCGCTGTAGACGAAGAAGAGCGCGCAGAAGGTCGAGACCACGGCGAGCGCGAAGCGCGCGTCGTGCCGCGGCGTGCGCAACGCCTTCCAGATGCTGCCCACGATGAGCACGAAGAGGATCGGCGTCACGAGTCCGACCTGCGATCCCAGCAAGTTGAGCTGACGATGCAGCAGCGTCTCCTTGACCTTGATACCAAGGCCATGGCCCAACTGGAACCTGAACGCGATCCAGTCGTGCTGCGCGTTCCAGAGGAGCACCGGCACCATCACGAGCGACGCAACGACCACGGAGATCCACGGCCCGGGCTCACGGAAGCGCGCGCGCAACGGCGCGTGCAGCGAGAAGGCGAGCAGCAGTGCGACCGGCACGAAGAAGCCGGTGAACTTCGAACTCATCGCCGCGCCGATCGCCACGCCCCCGAACACCCACCAGCGCGTGGAAGCTCCGCTGCCCGGTGACTCGTCGAGCGCACGGACCACGAAGTACAGAGTCCAGCAGACGGACGCGAGCAGCGGCGCGTCGGGCGTCGCGAGCACGAGTCCCGCAGCGGCGAGCGGAAGCACCAAGAAGGTGAGCGCCACATAGCGCGCCGCGCGCGGCCCGGCGAGGTGACAGGTGGCGAGTGCCAACGCGAGACCGCCGGAGCTTCCCACGAGCACCGGCAAGAGCCTCACGCCGAGCGGTGTGTCGCCGAGCAACGCGGTACCGCCGGAGATCAGCCATGCGATCATGGGCGGATGATCGAAGTACCCGCCAGCGAGTCGTCGCGACCACTCCCAGTAGTACGCCTCGTCGGGAAAGAGCGGCACGATCGCGGCGAGTGCGAGCCGCAACACCGCCGCGATCGCGATGATCGCGAGGGCATGATCCCAGGGCGCCTGATCGTCGAACGTAGTTGCTGAGCCGTCGGTCACCGCGTGCAGTCCCGGTCTATGGGCGGATGAGGGGCGAACGAGTAAGATGAATGTAATCATGCCCAACCGTCTCGCCTCCGAAACGAGCCCGTACCTGCTCCAACACGCCGACAACCCGGTCGACTGGTACGCGTGGGGCCCCGAGGCATTCGCGCTCGCGGCGTCCACCGACCGGCCCGTCCTGTTGAGCATCGGGTACGCGGCCTGTCACTGGTGCCATGTGATGGCGCATGAGTCGTTCGAGGACGCGACGACCGCGCGCATCATGAACGAACTCTTCGTGAACGTGAAGGTCGATCGCGAAGAGCGACCCGACGTCGACTCGATCTACATGCAGGCGGTGCAGGCGATCTCGGGGCACGGTGGTTGGCCCATGACGATGTTCCTCACACCCGACGGTGTGCCGTTCTACGGCGGCACCTACTACCCGCCCGACGACCGCATGGGGATGCCCTCATTCCGACGCGTCCTCGTCTCGGTCTCGGAATCGTGGAAGCACAAACGCACCGATGTGCTCAGGGGCGCGGAGTCGCTGCGCGGCATCTACGCGGCTGCTGAGGGTCCGACCTCCGCGGGGCCTGCGCTCACTGCGCTCACGCTCAGCGACACCGTGCGTTCCGCCCGCAACTGGTTCGACCAGAAGGCCGGCGGCTTCGGCTCGGCGCCGAAGTTCCCGCAGGCGATGGTGCTCGATGCATTGCTTCGACAGTGGGCACGCTCAGGCGAGGCCGAGTGGCTGCGGCTCGTGCGCTTCTCGTTCGGCAAGATGGCCGGTGGCGGTATCTACGATCAACTCGGTGGCGGCTTCCATCGCTACACCGTCGATGCCCTGTGGTTAGTGCCACACTTCGAGAAGATGCTCTACGACAACGCGCTGCTCGCGCGGCTCGCGGTGCATCTGTGGCAAGCGACCGGCGATGCCGACGCCAAGCGTGTCGCGGTCGAGACCTTCGGCTGGCTGCGCCGCGAGATGACCGACCCTGCTGGCGGCTGGTATTCGTCGCTCGACGCTGATAGCGAGGGCCATGAGGGCAAGTTCTATGTGTGGTCGCTGGCCGAGCTGCGCGCCGTGGCCGGCGACGACGCGCCGATCGCCGAAGCGCACTGGGGCGTGACTGCCGGCGGGAACTTCGAGGGGACGAACATCCTCAACGTCGCGGTGCCGCTCGCGGAGGCGGCGACGCTGTGCGGGCTGAGTGAAACGGCTGCCGCAACCGCGCTCGAACGCGCGCGCGCCAAGCTCTTCGCTGCGCGCGAGCCGCGCGTGCGCCCCGCGCGCGACGACAAGGTCTTGGCCGGGTGGAACGGACTCATGTTGCGCGCGATCGCCGAGGCCGCGCGCGCGTTCGGTGATCCGTTGCTCCGCGATGAGGCACTGAAGGCGGGGCGGTTCCTCCGGGACTCGCTCCTGGTCGAGGGTCGCGTGATGCGCAGCTGGAGCGCAGGGCGCGCGCACATCGCGGGCTTCCTCGAGGACCATGCGGCGCTGGGACTGGGCTTCGTCGCGTTGCATCAGCTCACCTTCGAGCGTGAGTGGCTCGATCTCGCGGTCGCACTCGCTCACACCACGGTGGAGTGGTTCTGGGACGACGACGCCGGCGCCTTCTACGACACCGCGCGCGACGCCGAGCGTCTCGTCACGCGTCCGCGAGACGTCACCGACAATGCGATCCCCTCGGGGACGTCGCTCGCGGTGGAGTTGCAGTTGCTCGTGGCGGAGTACACCGGTGATGCCGCCACGCGGCGACGTGCGGAGTACGTGCTCGCGACGCTCTCGGAGCCGCTGCGGCGTGCTCCGCTCGCGTTCGGGCATCTGCTCGGCGTTGCCGACTTGGCGGTGAACGGCGCGGTGGAACTCGCGATCGCGGGCGACCCCGCGAGCGACGCGTTCCGTGCGCTCGCCGATGCGGCGGCGCGGGTCTATTCGCCGTCGCTCGTCCTCACCGGCGGCGAAGGCGCCTCGGTGCAAGGCCTCCCGCTGCTCGAAGGACGCTCCGCACCGGCTGAGGGCGCCGTCGCCTTCGTCTGCGAGCGCTACGCTTGCGAGCTGCCGATCGTCGGGCCCGACGCGCTCGCGGCGCGCCTCAGAGGTCCGCGCACGACTTATTGATCTGTGAGCAGCTCGAGCAGATGAGTTTGCACTTGCGCCACCAAAGCGTGCTAGCGCCGCAATAGTCGCAGGTCTCGCCGACGACGGAACCGTCGCCGATCGGCTTCGACCGGCTCGCGGACTCGCTCGTCGGATCCGCCGCGCGCGCACTCACTCGAAGTCGAGCGCGAGGTCGAGACTCGGCGCCGAGTGCGTGAGCGCGCCGATGGAGATCCGGTCCACACCACACTCGGCGATGCCCCGTACCGTGTCGAGCGTGACGCCGCCTGACGCTTCGGTCCAGCAGTGATCCTTCGCGAGCTGCGCGCTCTCGCGCATCACGGTGTTGGTCATGTTGTCGAGCAACAGCGCGTCGGCGCCCGCGCCGATCGCCGCCCGGACCTGCACGATCGTGTCGCACTCGACCTGGATCAGGAGCCCCGTCGGCGCGTGCGCACGAGCGCGCGCCACCGCGACCGAGACATCGCCCTCGCACGCGGCGATGTGGTTGTCCTTGATGAGCACAGCCGCCGAGAGATCGCGGCGGTGATTGCGACCGCCACCGCAGCGCACGGCGTATTTCTCGAGGTCGCGCCACCCCGGCGTCGTCTTGCGCGTGTCGACGATCTGGACCTTGAGCCCCTGCACCGCTTCGACGTAGCGCGCAGTGAGGGTCGCGACTCCGGAGAGTCGCTGCATGAAGTTGAGCGCCACGCGCTCGGCGCTCAGCAGTCCGCGCGCCGGACCGTTGAGGAAGAGCACCGTATCACCTTTCGCGACACGCTGTCCGTCCTCGACGTCGATCCGGATCTCCACGTTGGGCTCGAGCAACCGGAAGGCCGCGAGTGCGAACGGCACGCCGGCGATCCGGCCCGCCGCGCGCGCCACTAGTGCGGCGCGCGACGAGCGCGTGCTGACCACCGTCGAGATCGTGGTGACATCGTCGGTGGCGCGATCCTCGTCGAGCGCTGCCTTCACGAGCGCGACGATCGCCTGTTCGCTGAGCGGGAAGCCCGAGCCGACCGGTGCGTACGTCGGTGCAGCGAGAGGCGTGATGCGCCGCGGCGGGACCGGGTCGCGCGTGGCCATCACTCGCCCGGATCCACGCCAGGGGACGCCGGCACGGGTGCGCCGCCGCCGATCGCGACCATGCGTTCGATCGAGAGTCGCGCGCGCGCTGCGACGTCGTGCGGCACGGTGATGCGGTGCTGCAGCTGTTCGATCGCCGCGAGGACCTTGGGCAGCGTCGTCACCTTCATGTAGGCGCACGAGGCGCGCTCGTTGGCAGCGAAGAACCTCTTGCCCGGGTACGCCTTCTCGAGCCGATGCAGGATCCCGATCTCGGTCGCGACGATGAACGTCGACGCGTCGCTCACGCCGGGACGCTTGATCATCCCCTCGGTGGAGAGGATGTGCACGCCCTCGGGATCGACATCGCCCGCGCTCACCGCCTCGACGACGCTCGTCGCGCAGCCGCACTCGGGGTGGATCAGGAACTCGGCCTCCGGATGCAGCGACCGTTGCAGGCGGATGTTCTCGGGATCGATCCCCGCATGCACATGGCACTCACCCATCCACACGTGGATGTTCTTGCGCCCCGTGATGCGACGGACGTGCGCGCCGAGGAACATGTCGGGGAGGAAGAGGATCTCCTTGTCGGCAGGGATCGCGTTGACGACCTCGACCGCATTCCCCGAGGTGCAGCAGTAGTCGCTCTCCGCCTTCACCTCGGCGGTGGTGTTCACGTACGCTACGACGATCGCGCCCGGATGCTCGGCCTTCCATGTGCGGAGTTGGTCGGCGTCGATCGTCGAGGCGAGCGAGCAACCCGCGGCGAGGTCGGGGAGGAGGACCGTCTTGTCGGGCGAGAGGATCGCGGCCGTCTCGGCCATGAAGTGCACGCCGCAGAAGACGATCACGTCTGCGTCGGTCTTGGCAGCTTCGCGCGAGAGGCCGAGGGAGTCCCCGACGTAGTCCGCGACGTCCTGGACCTCGGGGCGCTCGTAGTTGTGGGCGAGGATGACGGCGTGGCGCTTCTTGGCGGCAGCGCGGATCCGTGCTTGGAGCTCAGCGACGTCGCGGGACGACGTGGGGGTGGTGGCCATGTTCTAATGATAGGGCTCCCGCAGGAGCGGAGGGAGTGCGCCGGGCGGCGCGGGCGCAGCGGGGTATGAGTATCTTGAACGAACCTCAACCTCGGTGCCCTCTCGATGCCACGTGCCGCCTTCTCGTTCGCCCGACGCGCCCTTTTCCTCGGAAGCTTGCTGATCGCGGTGCTCGCGACGACCGCCGGCAGCAGAGTGGACTCGCACGCGAGCCTACTCCGACACACGCGACTCTTGCGGAGCATCCCGCTCGCCGACAGCGCGATCACCGCATCACCGGCGACGGTCCAACTCTGGTTCAGCGAGAAGATCGAGCTGGGCCTCAGTCGAGTGCGAGTCGAGGACGCCGGTGGCAGGTCGGTGTCGATCGCTCCGCTCACACAGGACGCGACGAAGGCCGGCGCGCCTGTGGTCGGGCGAGTGCCGGCTCCGCTCGCCGACGGCACATACAAGTTGCATTGGACCGCCGCCTCGGGCGACGGACACGCGGTCAAGGGCAGCTTCAGCTTCACTATCAAGTCGCATTGATCGCAGATGCGCTGATCAACCTCGCGCACTTCGCCGGACTCACGGTCGCGATCGGCGCCGTGACCATGCGAGTGCTCGTGCTCTCGCGCTGCGGACTCACCGTGTCAGAGCGAGCGCCAGGTACGCGTGACGCGGCGCGCGCCGGACTCTGGGGCGCCGTGCTCATCCTCGCGGCGGCACCTCTTCGCGTGCTCAACCAGGTGCGCACGCTCGTGGAGCCCGACGAGTCATGGCTGCCGGTCCTTCAGGGCGTGCTCGGCACGTCGGTGGGCAAGGCACTGCAACTTCAGGCGATCTGGGCCGCGGCCGCGATCGTCGCATTCCTCGTCGCGCGGCAGGGCCGCGACCGCGGTTGGAAGATCGCGACGATCGCGCTGGTGATCCTCGCGATCACACCCGGCCTCGCCGGTCACGCCGCCACCGCGGCTTCTCCGACGCTCGCACTCGCCGCGGCCTTCACGCACGTGCTCGGCGCAGGCCTCTGGATCGGCGGACTGTTCCATCTGTGGAGGCTCACCGGCCCCGCGAGCGACCTGACGCTCCGGCGCGCACTCGCGGCATTCCATCCGGTCGCGATGGCCGGCGTCGCGCTCATCGTCACGAGTGGGTTCTATCACACCTGGACCACACTCGGCACACCCGCGAATCTCGTTGAGACCGCGTGGGGCCGACTGCTGACGCTGAAGCTCGGGCTGGTGCTCGCCGTGCTCGCGCTCGGCTACAAGCACTGGCGGTCGTCGGTGCAGGCGGTGGAGGAGGGCGACCGGCCGGCTCTGCGGCAGAGCATCGGACGCGAAGCGCTGATCGCGCTGGCGGTGCTCGTCGTCACGGCGGTGCTCACGTCGACGGGGAAGCCGGACTGATCGCGTTCGCCACGATAGCGATACAATTTCGGCACAACACCAAGGAGTTCCGTCATGCCGATCGCTCGCATCATACTCTCCATCGCCCTGACCTTGACGAGCGTCGCGGTGCGACCGGCGCTCAGCCAGAGCATGCCCGCTGATGTCGGCGTGGGCCATGTGGTCTGGTTCGATCTCACCACGACGAACCTGTCGCGGTCGAAGGCGTTCTATAGCGCGCTCCTCGACTGGCGGTTCACCGCGTTACAGGGCACCGACCAGGCGGTGGAGATCGTCGCGGGAGGTCAGGCGATCGGAACGATTCGCGGCGCCGAGGGCGCGATCGGCCTGAACAACGGCGTGGTGTATGTGCAGGTCGCGGATCTCCAGGCCAGCTGCCGGAAAGCGGTCGAGCTCGGCGCGACGATCGTGCCCGGATTCCCCTTCAACCTGTCTGGCGGCACGGGCGCGATCGCATTGATCGTCGATCCCACCGGGCATCCGTTGGGTCTCTACTCACGCACTCCGCTGCCGCCGCCGGTGCCCGCGTCAGCGTCAGCATCCGCGTCCGCGACAGACAGACTACCACTCGATATGCTTTCCCCGCCAAGCATTCCGCGGCTTTGGGAAGTCTCGCCGGAAATGCCCCCCGCGTGACTCGCGCCGCTTGAGCGCAGCCTCGACGATCATCTGCGCGGTGTCGACCATGTTGAGCTCTTCGGTCATGCCCGCGGTGAGACGCGCACGCAGAGCCTCGAGCGCGCGGCGCGCGGTACCGAGCCCCTTGGCATCACGAGTGATGCCAGCGTGCTCCCACATCAGGCGGCGGACCTCGTCGGCCGCGACCTGTGCGGCGCCGCGGTCACGCAGTCCGCTGACCTTCCATTCGGTCCGGCGCGGCACGCGCGGCAGCTTGGGTTGAGTCACCGCGTCGCGCGCGACGCGCACGGCCAACACGAGACCTTCGAGCAGCGAGTTGCTCGCGAGCCGGTTGGCGCCGTGCACGCCGGTGCGTGAGACCTCACCGCAGGCGTAGAGTCGGTCCACGCTGGAGCGGCCCGCCAGGTCGGTGATGATGCCGCCCATCATGTAGTGTGCGGCCGGTGTCACCGGGATCAGCTCGCGACGTGGGTCGATGCCGCGCGCGAGGCAGAGTTGCAGGATGCCGGGGAAACGTCGCGCGAAGGTGCGCGCGATCTTGCGCGCGTCGAGCCAGACGCGGCTCCCGCCCATCTGCTCACGGAAGATCTCGCGCGCGACGATGTCGCGCGGAGCGAGCTCCGCGAGCTTGTGCTTCCTGACCATGAAGCGCGTGCCGCGATCGTTGAGTAGCGTCGCTCCTTCGCCACGCACGGCCTCGGAGATGAGCGCGAGCGGGTTCTCACTCGTGTCGAGCGCGGTCGGGTGGAACTGCACGAACTCCATGTCGGCGAGGCGTGCACCAGCGCGGTGCGCGATCGCGTAGCCGTCACCGGTGGCGACGAGCGGGTTGGTCGTGTGGCGGTAGAGCTGCCCGCAGCCGCCGGCCGCGATCACGGTCGCGTCGGCGATGATCTCGACCGCCTTGCCGGCGACGTTCGCGCGGACGCCGCAGCAGCGTCCCTGATCGGTGATCAGATCGAGTGCGCGCGCCGTCTCGAGCACGGTGATGTTCTTGCGCTCGGTGACTCTGTGGATGAGTGCTCTCGCCACCTCGGCGCCGGTCTGATCTCCCTTGGCATGCACGATCCGCTTTCGCGAGTGGGCGGCCTCGCGGCCGAGCGTGAAGCGGCCGCTCTCGTCGACGTCGAACTGCGCGCCAGCGGAGGCGAGTTCGCGCACGCGGTCGGGGCCTTCGGCGACGAGGACTTCCACCGCGGCCGCGTCGCAGAGTGCGGCACCGGCGGCGAGTGTGTCGGTCTTGTGCAGCTCGGGGGAGTCGCCCGCGCCGAGCGCGGCGGCGATCCCTCCCTGCGCGTAGGCCGTCGCGGAGTCCTTTAGCGTGCGCTTGGTGAGGACGACCACGTCGCCGTGGT
The DNA here is from genome assembly GCA_031418115.1 of Gemmatimonadota bacterium. Lineage (GTDB taxonomy): Bacteria > Gemmatimonadota > Gemmatimonadetes > Gemmatimonadales > Gemmatimonadaceae > Pseudogemmatithrix. The sequence continues at coordinate 107 of JANOWT010000378.1, read as the reverse complement.
CCGAGGCGCGCCAGGCGGTCTGGAGGCCGGCGACCCCGGAGCCGATCACGAGGAAGCGTGTGCGGATGCGTTGCGGCATGACTGCAATCAATGAGGGCGCAGGGGCG